>NZ_JAENRY010000133.1 GCF_016612545.1 Streptomyces sp. MBT65
GGACATGGAAGGCCGCGCGCCGCCGCCCGGCCTTCCATGTCCTGCGGGTCGCCGCGGTCGAGGCGTTGTGCGAGGACGCCGCCGCCATCAGCTTCGACATTCCCGAGCACCTGGCCGAGGAGTTCGCGTACCGGCCCGGTCAGTCGCTGACCCTTCGCCGCGAGGTCGAAGGGCGTGACGAGCGCCGCTCGTACTCCATCTGCTCCCCGGCGGGGGCGCGACCGCGCATCGGCGTGCGGGTCGTCCCGGGCGGGCTGTTCTCCTCCTGGCTGGTCAACGACGTGCGCCCTGGCGACACCGTCGAGGTGATGGCCCCCACCGGCGCCTTCACCCCCGACCTCACCCTCCCCGGCCACCACGTCCTGATCGCCGCCGGCTCCGGCATCACCCCGATGCTGTCCATCGCGGAATCCGTCCTCGCCGCCGACACCCGCTCCCGCGTCACGCTCTTCTACGGCAACCGGCGCAGCGACACGGTGATGTTCGCCGACGACCTCGCCGACCTGAAGGACCTGTACCCCGGCCGGTTCCAGCTCGCGCACATCCTGTCCCGTGAACCGCGCGAGGCGGAGATCCTCTCCGGCCGCCTCGACGCCGACCGGCTCACCGCGCTCGTGGCCGCCCTGGTCGACGTGGACACCGCCGACCACTGGTGGCTGTGCGGCCCGCACGGCATGGTCCGCGACGCCCACCAGGTCCTCACCGGACTCGGCGTCCCGGCCGAACGCGTCCACCAGGAGCTGTTCTACGCCGACGACGAGCCCGTACGGACCAACGAGCACATCGACAAGGTCTACGACGGCCCCGTCAGCCAGGTCAGCGTCACCCTCGACGGCCGCACCACCAACTCGGCTCTGCACAAGGACAGTTCGATCCTCGACGGCGCCCAGAAGACCCGGCCCGACCTGCCCTTCGCCTGCAAGGGCGGCGTGTGCGGTACGTGCCGTGCGCTGGTCACCGACGGCACCGCGGACATGCGGCGCAACTACGCCCTCGAACCCGCCGAGGTCGACGCCGGTTACGTCCTCACCTGCCAGACCTTCCCGGTGTCCGACACCCTCGCCGTCGACTACGACAGCTGAGGCGGGCGGGCCATGACACTTCGCTTCGAAGTCGCCGAGGGCGTCGGCGTGTTCGCGGCGGGTGCGGACATCAAGGAGAGCGGCCGGCGCGGCTGATCGGTCCGTCGAAGGCGAAGGACCTGATCTTCACGGGTCGTATGGTCACGGCGGACGAGGCGCTTCAACTGGGCCTGGTGGACCGGCTGGTGCCGGCCGCGGACGTGTACACGGAGGCGGATGCGTGGGCGGCGAAGCTCGCGCAGGGACCGGCGATCGCGCTGCGCGCCGCGAAGGAAGCGATCGACACCGGTCTGGCGACGGACATCGAGACGGGGTTGGCGGTCGAACGGACGTGGTTCGCGGGGCTGTTCGCGACCGAGGACCGTGAGATCGGGATGCGGAGCTTCGTCGAAGAGGGCCCCGGCAAGGCCAAGTTCAGGTGAGACGAAGTCGAGGCAGGACGAA
Organism: Streptomyces sp. MBT65; assembly: GCF_016612545.1. GTDB lineage: Bacteria > Actinomycetota > Actinomycetes > Streptomycetales > Streptomycetaceae > Streptomyces. The sequence continues at coordinate 1,527 of NZ_JAENRY010000133.1, forward strand.
GCGCGGGCCGGGAGTGATTCCCGGCCCGCGCTTCGTTCAACGGTGTTCAGCCACGGGCGGTCAGCCGAGCAGCTTGGTCGCCAGGGTCGCCGCGTTGTACGAGCCCCAGCCGGTGGTGAAGTCCCAGCCGGTGGCGGCGGAGTAGGCGCCGTTGCTGCCACTGGTGATGTCGTGGAAGCCGGTGCCGCTCGCCGTGTAGAGCGCGGGGTTGGCGAAGCCGAGGTTGGCCTTGCCGGCCGCCGCGGCCTGCTGGTTGTAGAGCGCGCCGAACGCGGCCCACTCGGGCGCGGCGGCGCTGGTGCCGCCGACCGAGGTCCAGGTGCCCTGCGAGTAGATGGAGACACCGGGGCTGGGGTTGGCGTGCGCGGAGACGTCCGGGACCTGGCGGTAGCCGCCACCGGCGCTCTTCTGCACCGCGGTCTGCCAGCTCGGGATCTTGAAGACGGAGGACTTGCCGCCGCCACCGCCGGACCAGGCCACCTCCTTGCTGAACGCGTTGGCGGAGGTGACGGTCAGCTTGGTGCCGCCGACACCCGTGACGTACGGGTCGCTCGCCGGGTAGTCGACGGTGGTCGTGCCGTCGCCCGCGTCGTCGGAGCCGTCGTCGCCGGAGGCCGCGTAGAAGCCGAGGCCCTCGGCCGCGCCCGTCTTGAACACGGCGTCCACGGCGTTGATGTTGGAGGTGGTGCGCTGGCTCTCGGAGGCACCCCAGCTGATCGAGGTGGTCGGGATGCCGCTGTCGACGATGGCCTGGTAGGTGTCGACCTCACCGGCGTCGGAGTTGGGCCCCTCGAAGACCGTGACGTTCGCCTTCGGGGCGATCGCGTGCAGCACCTCGATGTCCAGCTCGACCTCGACCTGACCGTCACCGAGCGCGCCGGAACCGCCGTCCACCTTCGACACGGTCGGAGTGGGCGAACCCAGGCTGTAGTTGGTGTCGTACTTGGTGATGTTGGACTGCGCGAAGCCGTCGAACTCCAGCAGCGCGATCTTCTGGCCGCTGCCGGTGTACGTGCCGGAGACGTTGTAGCCGCCCTTGAGCTGCGCCGGGGTGTAGCCACCGCCCGGGCCGTTGCGCGGGGCGACGGTGTCGGTCGCCTGGTGGTGGAGCTGGGCGCGGTTGTTGAGGCCGGTCACGTCACTGACGAGGCCGGCGATGCCGGTCGGCAGGGTGGGCGCGGTCTCGTTGGCGTAGAAGGCGCGGCCCGACCTGGCGTCCTTCCACGTCGACAGCTTGGTGCCGAACGCCTTCTCCAACTGGGCGGCGGTGCCGCTGGCGTCGACCAGCAGGTTGCCCGAGTGGACCTTGCCGACGGTGAGACCCTGGGCGCGCAGGAAGTCCTTGACCTGCTTGACCTCGGCGTCGGTCCGGCCGAACCGGGCCGCGAACTGGGCCTTCGTCAGATAGTGGCCGTACGAACTCGACCGCGGATTGCTGACGTCGGCGACGAACGTGTCCAGCGCCTTGTCGTTTCTGGGCGTCAGGCTGATGGCCACCGATATCCGCTTCGACGCGGAGACGGCGCCGGTGCGGGACGCGTCGTGGTTCAGGCCCTTGAGGACATCTCCCGCGACGGCGGCGCGCGTTGTGTGCGGCTGGGCGGCGGCGTAGGCGCTGGGGACGGCGGCGGCGAGCAGGGCCGGTACGGCGACCAGGCCGATCAGCTTCAGGCGTGAGGTCACGAAGATCCTCCGAGGAGTGGGGGGTTGCTGTCCCGGAAGCGGAACGGCTTCACCGTAGGAACATCGACCCCACCCGCATAAGCGGGGGAACCCTTGCGTCGCGTGTTAACTGTGCATGTCACATGAACCGCGGATTGCGTGGAGAACGGCGGACGACGGGTCAGCGGCGGTTGTCGAGCGCGCGGGCGGTCCGGACGCGGCCCGGCTGACTGATCGTCACCGCCTGTGTCGTGGACTGCTGTTGGTCGTCGTCGCCGACGCTCACGGTCGCCGCGCCGGACGCGATGACGGCGACCGCCATCGCGTGGGCCAGCGCGGTGCGCGAGCGGACGCCGACCTTGCGGTAGACCCGCGACAGCGTGCCCTCGACCGTCTTGACGCTGATGAACAGCTCGGCGGCGACCTCTCTGTTGGTGGCCCCGCCGCCGACGAGTTCGGCGATCCGGGCTTCCGTGGGCGTGAGTTCGGGGCGTCCCTCGCCGTCCCGGTCGCCGGCCTCCAGCCGGGCCAGTTCGTCCCTGGCCCGCGCCGCCAGCGGAACGGCGCCGATCCGCGTCGCCGTCTCCAGCGCCTCACCGAGGGCGGTCCGTGCCGCGTTCCGGTGCCGGGCCCGGCGCTCGACCGCGCCGAGCGCGATGAGGGTCCGTACGAGGTCCACGGGCAACGGGAGTTGACGCAAGCGCTCCACGGCGGCCCGCAGTCCCACCGCCCCCTCGCGCGCCCGGCCGAGCCCTGCCTCGCGCAGCCCCTCCGCGCGTTCCAGCGCGGCCAGCACACTGCCGGGCGCATCGGCGGACACCCGCTCGCGGGCCTCGTCGATCACGGCCCCGGCGGCGTCCGTCTCGCCCAGCACGACCAGGGCCTCGGCCAGATCGCTGTACCAGTGCAGCAGGGGCGGATCGGCGGCGGACATGGCCGCGCCGAGCTCTTTGACGCGCTGGAGCGCCTCGACCGCGGCCGCCGCTCCACGCGGGTCGCCGACGAGCAACTCGGCCTGCCCCAGCACCGCGAGCGCCCGCAGCAGGAACAGCCGGTCGCCGTCCGCCTCCGAGGCACGCACCGCCCGCTCGGCCAACTCCCGCGCCTCGTCGGCCGTGCCACCGGCGGTCGCGGCGAGCGCCGCCGCGTACAGCGCCGGAGCGGCTTGTACGCCGGTCTCGGCCACGGCACGGGTGCAGCGGGCGGCGGTGCGCAGCGCCTCGCGGCAGTGTCCGGCGCGCACTTGGATGCGGGTCAGGGCCACCAGGGTCGCCATGACCTCTTCGACCCCGGCGAACTCCCCTATCTCCGCGAGGAGTTCGGCGACCCGCGCCTGCGCCTCGGTGACCTTGTCGGAGTCCAGGGCGAGGATCGCCCGCATCCGGATGAGCCCCCAGCTCTCCGGACCGGCACCGGCGCCCCCGGTCAGCGCGAGGGCCTCCTCCAACGCGCGGTCGGCGGCGACCGGTTCACCGCCCAGCGAACGCACCCGGGCGAGCGTGGCGAGCGCCCCGATGCGGGTGTCCGTGTCACCGGCCACCGCCGCCTGCCCTGCCGCGCGCCGGGCATGCCGGGCCGCGTTCTCCAACTCCCCGCACAGCAGACCCCGTACGGCGGCCCAGTGGTGCAGCCAGGCCTCGGCCTCCGGGTCGCCGTCGGCGTCCTGGAGCCCCTCCTCGATCAGGGCATGGGCACCTTGCAGCGCCTGTCCGGCGTTGCGCAGCAGGACCAGCCGGGCCCGTACCCGCTGCCGTGCGGAGCCCGACCCGGCGAGCACGGTCTCGGCCGCCTGCCCCGCCTCCTCCAACTGCCCGGCGTCACAGGCGTATTCGGCCGCCGCCAACAATCGGTCGCCGCGCTCGGTGGGACGGTCGGCGGGGGTGCGCCGGGCCGCGAGCCCGGCCAACTCGAAGGCGGTGTCGGGTTCGCCGTCGCGCCGGGCGGACTCCGCTGCGGCCATGAGGGTGCGGGCCGTGGTCTCGTCCTCGTACGGGTGGGCGAGCGCCAAGTGCCGTGCCTGCTCGACGGGTTCGGCGACCGCACGGGCCAGCAGCGCGTGCGCCTGGCGGCGGTCGTGCTCCGGAGCGTCGGCGTAGACGGCGGCCCGGACCAGCGGATGCCCGAAACGTACGGTCCCGTCGGCGTCGGCCGTCGCGACCCCGAGCCGCTCCGCCTCCGCGAGGTCCCCGGCGGGGTCGTGGAACCCGGCGGCACGCAGCAAGGTGAGCGTGGGGCGAGCGGCGGCGCTGGTGACGAGAAGGGTGCGGCGCGCGGTGTCCGGCAGTGTGCGCGCCCGGTCCAGGAGCAGGGTGCGCAGCCGTCGGGGCACGGGCAGGGTCCGGCCGAGGCCGACGGCCGCTCCGTCACGCGGGGCCGCCCGCCCCAACTCCAGTGCGTACCAGGGGTTTCCGGCCGCGGTGTCCTGGACGGCCCGCAGGACGGCCGGTGGCAGATCGGCGGGCAGCAGCCGCGCCATCTCGTCGTCCGTCAGGGGCGGCACCGGCAGCTCGACGGTGCCGGGCGGGCAGCAGCGCGGCCGTTCGGGCTGCTCGCCCTCGGACACCCGCTCGGCGGCGACGACGTGGACGTCGAGGCCCTCGACCCGGCGTGCGACGAAGGCGAGGACCTCGACGGTCGGTTCGTCGAGCCACTGGAGGCCGTCGAGGACCAGCAGCACAGGGCCGGTCGCGGCGAGGGCGCGCAGCACGTCGAGCACGGCGACGCGCACCGCGAGCCGGTCCCGGTCGCCGTCCGGTTCTCGGCCGTGCAACAGGGCCGCCCGCAACGCCACTTGGGGTTCGGGTGCCAAGGCCGCCAGGCAGCTGTCCGGTACCCGTGCGAACAGGTCGACGAGTCCGGCGAACGGGAGCCGGGCGTCCTCCTCGGCGGGGGAGCAGTGCAACACCGTTCCGGACGGCGCGACATGAGCGGCCGAGGACGCCAACAGGGCCGCCACCAGCACGGACTTGCCGATCCCGGCGGGGCCGTACAGCAGCACCCCCTGACGAGCCGTCAACTCGCCCCGGGCGGCGTCGAGCAGCTCGCGGCGCCCGCTCAATGTCCGTACGTCCATGGTGTCCTCGGGCATCTCGGCAAGTGTTCATGACAACCGTTGCGGAATCGCCTTGTCAATCTTGGTCCGTCGTGTCGGAACAGCCCCGTGCGGGCGAACGGCGCCCGGCGAAGCCTCGACATCGATGTCGATTGATTGGCGCATGATCTCCATTTGAAGCTCCTACAGTGGCGTATTTCCTGCTTCATCAGCCGCCTCATGTGTGTGAAACGGCAGATCGGTCGTACAAAAACCCGGTCAGCGGATGGCGCGAAGAAATGGGAGAGAACGATGACCGAGCACGGAGCGGACCTGGTGATCCGGGCCGACGCGATCCACACCCTGGTGCCCGGCCAGGCACCGCAGCGGGTGCTGGCCGTGCGGGGCGACCGCATCGCGGCCCTGTCGCCGGACCCGAACGGACTCGACGCCTGGGTGGGCCCGCACACCACGGTCCACGACCTGCCCGGCGCCACGGTGCTGCCCGCGTTCGACGACACCCACACGCACCTGATCTACGCGGCGCTCGGCGCGCACGACGTGCCCGTCCACCAGGCCCGCGACATCCCCGAGTTCCTCGACCTGATCCGGCAGCGGGCGCAGGCGACCCCCGAGGGGGAGTGGATCCGCACCACCACCAACTGGCAGGAACTCAACCTCGCCGAGCGCCGGATGCCCACCGCGGCCGAACTCGACACCGCCACCGACCGGCACCCCGTCCTGGTCAAGCGCGGTGGCCACAACGACGTCGTCAACACCTGCGCGCTGCGCCTGGCGGGCATCACCGAGGACACCCCCGTACCGCCGGGCGGTGTCATCGGCCGCCACGCCGACGGCAGGCTCGACGGGCGGCTCATCGACAACGCCATGGGGCTGGTGGAGCGCCTCGTGCCGGGACCGGACCGGGCGCAGCGGATCGACGGGCTGCGGCTGGCGACCGCCCAGTACGCCGCCACCGGCATCGGCACGGTCCGCGACTGCGCGGTGAGCCCCGCCGACTACGCCGTACTCCTGGCCGCCCGCGAGGCCGGAGCGCTGGGCATCCGGGTCCGCGCCCTGATCTCGGCGCTCGGCATGACCGGCGCGGCCCAGGTGGAGGAACTGCTCGACGTCATGGAGGACTGGCGCGACGGCGCCGACCCGCAACTGAGGGTGTGGGGCGTGAAGTTCGGGCTCGACGGCGGTCTCGAAGCGGGGGCGACCGAGGAGCCGTACGCCTGTGACCACGCCTTCTCCGGGACGCTGACCTGGGAGCCCGACGCACTGGTGGAGGCCGTCGAGGCCGTCGTCCGGCGCGGCTGGCGGGTCGGCGCCCACGCCTACGGCGACCGCGCGGTCCGCACCCTCCTGGACGTCTACGAGCGCGTCCTCGCCCGCAACCCCGGACTGCCCGCCGGCACGCTGGTGATGGAGCACGGGGGCCTGGCCGGACCCGAACAGTGCGCCCGCGCCGTCGAGTTGGGCATCCCCGTCACCATCCAGCAGCCGCTGTTGCACGACACCGCCGAGGTGGAGGAGGGCTTCTGGGGCCCGGAGCGCGTCGCCCGGCTCTTCCCCGCCCGCGGCTGGATCGACCTGGGCGCCCAGGTCAGCGCCGGATCGGACTTCCCCGTGGGCCAGTTCGGCGCGATGCGCTCCGTCTGGGGCATGACCACCCGCCAGACCGTCATCGGCGTCAAGGGCCCCGAACACGCCATCACCTACGACGAGGCCGTCACCCTGCACACGGTCGACGCGGCCCGCCTGTGCGGCGATCAGGACCTGCGCGGCACCCTCACCCCGGGCCGGCTCGCCGACCTCACCGTCTGGGACCGGGACCCCGCCCACTGCCCGAGCGAGGCTCTGCGCGATCTGAACCCCGTGCGCACGATCGTCGGAGGCCGGTTCGTCGGGCGGTGACGTTCCGTCAGGAGGTGGGCGCCGTACGGATCGCCGCTATGTCGAACTGGAGCCGTACCTTCTCGCTCACCATCGCACCGCCTTCCGCCAGCCGGGAGTTGTAGGTCAGACCCCAGTCGGAGCGGTCGATGGTGGTGGTGCCGTCGAAGCCGGCGCGCTCGTAGCCGAAGGGGTCGGTGACATGGCCGATATAGGTGAGTTCCAGGACGACGGGACGGGTGACGTCCTTGATGGTGAGGTCGCCGAGCATGCGGTAGACATCGTTGCCGGCCATCTGGACGGCCGTGCTGGCGAACCGCATCCGGGGGAACGTGGCGGAGTCCAGGAAGTCACGGCCGACCAAGTGCGCGTCGCGTTGTTCCACGCCGGTGTCGACGCTTCCGGTGGACACCACGATCTCCGCCCGCGAACGGGCGGGATTGCGGCCGTCGAAGTAGAGCCGGCTCTTGTATTCGGCGAAAGACCCGCGCACGGTCGTCACCATCGCGTGCCGGACGGAGAAGCCGATCCGGCTGTGCGCGGGGTCGATCATCCACTCTCCGGTCACCTCGGCCAGATCGGGATCGGGCAGGCCGGAGGAGGTGAAGGCCGGTGGGGCGGCCGGGCGTTGCGGGCCGGCGGGGGGTGCCGAGCGGCGGAGGGGCGCAGCACGGTTGAACAGGTTCATGTATCACGTAGTTACTGCACGCCTGATATCGCCGCAAGCCTTGACGGCGAATCGACAGCAGCGCGAATCGGCACCGACACGCTTAAATGCTGCCACCTCGCGGGCCGTTACACATTTCCCACACATATTCGTCACCCAAAAACAGTGACCGCCACAGTGGCCGTTTTTTCAGCGCACCGGGAACCCGAACGAATAACCCTGCTGCTTCAGCCACGGCAGGATCTCGCGCAGCGCGGCCACGGTCTCGGAGCGGTCGCCGCCCGCGTCGTGGAACAGGATCGTCGGCCCGTTGGGCACTTCGGACTTCACGGTGGTGATGATGGCGTCCGTGCCCGGGAGTTCGAAGTCCTTGGAGTCGACGTTCCAGCCCAGCGGGCGCATCCCCCGCGAGGCGGCGAGATGCCGGCTGTACGGCGTGAAGGCGCCGCCGGGCGCACGGTAGTACAGCGGGCGGACACCGCCGGACGCCTTGGTGATCATGCTCGCGGCGTCCAGGATCTCCTTCGACTGATAGGCCTCGGACTTCTTGTCCATCGTGGTGTCGTGCGAGACCGTGTGGTCGCACAGCCGGTGCCCGGCCGCCACGACCGCCCTGACCAGGTCGGGGTGGGCCTCGGCCTGTGTGCCCACCATGCAGAAGGTGGCCTTCACGCCGTTCTCCCGCAGGACTTGGAGCACCTCCGGTGTCCAGGTCGGGTCCGGCCCGTCGTCGATGGTGATGTTGACGCCGTGGGCGCCCTTGTCGGAGGCGTGCACGATCTCCTGCGACACGGTCGCCACCCGGGCCGGGGCCGAACTGGAGGCGCCGGGACGGGCGTCGGCGCCGTTCCGCTGCGCGTCGACGACACCGGCTTGCGCGGTCCACACGGAGGTGGCCGCCGCCACCGCCGTCACCCCGACCGCCGCCGCGATTACCCGGCCGTACCAACCCCGCCCGCCATGCCGCGCCATGTCCGCCCTGTTCCCTGTCCTGTTGCCCGAATCCGTGCATTCGTCAGGACGGGATAAACGAGCGGAAGGATCCCTCTGTTACGGATCACGGACAATTCCGCGGGAGTTCCGGGACAGACGGCGATCCTGGTCGGCGACGGGCGAGCCGACCACGGAAGTTCTCCGGCACCGGAGCGAAGCGCAGAGCCATCGTGAGTTTCTCGGGATGGTCGACGGTCAGCCGGTAGCGGGTGCACAACAGGTGGCACAGGCCCATCAGTTGGACGGTCCCGATGTTGGCGCCGACACACTTCTTGGGCGCCCAGCCGAACGGCACATAACACGAGCGATCCGCCGGCCCGTGCGGCGCGCCCGGCAGGAAGCGGTCCGGGTCGAAGACGTCCGGCTGCTTCCAGACCCGCTCGTCACGGTGGATCAGATGCGGGCTCAGCAGATACCAGTCGCCGGGCTCCAGACGGGTCTTGCCGAAGTCGAAGGGGTGGTGATTGCGCCGGACCAGCAGCAGCGGCGGGCTCCACAGCCGTAGCACCTCCTTCACGAACCGGTGTGTCACCGGGGCCGCGTGCGTCGGAGCCGTACGGAACTCCACCGGGTCCACGGCGGACAGTTCCTCGGTGAGCCGTCGCTCCCACTCGGGATTGCGGACCAACTCGTACAGCAGACTCGCGGCGGCGGTGCCCGGCGGCCCGCCGATCGCGGTGAGGACGGTGGTCACCACGTCCAGCGCGCGGTCCATGCCGAGTTCGGGCAGCAGATCGACGAACGGATCGGCGAGATCGGGCTCACGCCGCCGCTTCCCGTGCGCGCGCTGCCGCAGCACGCGGCGCACCACCAGCCCCGACCGCAGCTGTACGACGATGAACTTCAGATGGTGCCAAGTCCCGCCCGGATCGGGCGAGATGAGCCGCAGCAGCTTCATCTCCAGGTCCCGGCGCACCAGATCGGCCTCGCCCGAGGTGAGACCCGTCAGCGCGACCGGGAGCATGGAGCGCAGCGCCACGTCCTGGGTGAGCGCCACCAGGTCGACGTCCGTGCCGAGCCGCTCGCCGATGATCCGGTCCATGCGGTCGATCAGCCGGCCGTGATGTTCCGCCGTCGCGAGCGTGTGCAGTTGGGTGAGCCATGCCGAACGGATCTGGCTCCACCGCACCTCGGGACTGTGCCGCCGCCGCACCATGTCGATCAGCCGGTCGTGCATCACGAACCGGTGCCAGTTCGTGGCGCTGACCCGACGCGCCGCCTCCGGCTCGAACAGGCCGAGCCGGGTGTCGTCGACCCAGAACACGCCGTCCTCGGTCGCGCTGCGCATCCGCATGAAACGCAGGAAGTCCTCGGGATGCTGCGGAGTGGTCATCGTGAACGTTCCCCCTCGTGGAGCGTGGGGAGCCGACCGTGCGGCGGCTCCCCACGCCGGGCCGGTCAGATGTGGTGGTAGAGGTACCAGAAGTACTCGTACTGGCTTCGGATGTTGAGGACCGACTTCGCCTTGAGGTACATGGCGCGCATCCGCGTTCACCTCCTTCCGGGACAACCGGTGCGGGCGCTCAGCACCGCGGTGAAACGCGGTGGAGCGAGCGCCGGGCCCACCTGAGGACCGGCGCCGTCATGGGTGACCGTCAACCGCCGGTCACGGGTGATGAGTTCGACGAGATCCTCGAGCAGCCGCATGGTGACGGTCGCCCCGGCACAGGTGTGCGGCCCGTGCCCGAACGGCAGATACGCCGGGTCCGGCGGAGCCTGCGCCCAGCGCTCCGGCACGAACTCGTCCGGCCGCTCCCAGTACCCGGGATGCCGGTGCACCAGATAGGTGCAGACGGCGAGCCGGTCGCGCGGGGTCACCGCGGTCCCGCCCAGATCCTGCGCACGGCTCGGCGTCCGCGCGAACAGCCACGCCACCGGCCACAGCCGCAGCGCCTCCCGCACCACCCAACTCGGCTTCGCCGCAGGGGAGTCGGGATGTGTGCCGAGCAGGTACACCGACCAGCCGAGCGCGAAGCCGACCGAGCCGACGGCGGCGAACAGGAAGGAGAGATAGACCTCGGCGAGATCCTTCGGATCGGCCCCGGGCTCGCTCTCGCCCACCACCACGTCGAGCAGGTCGCGCGGATCGCGCGGACCGGTCAACTCGCGCCGTCGGGCGCGTACTTCGCCGTGCAGCACGCTCAGCGCGCGGCGCCGGAAAAGCAGCCGGGACGCCGGCGAGTGACGTCGCCGGGCACCCGCCAGGACCGACCGGCGCACGATCTGCTCGACCGTGGCGTGGAGCCGGGGCGGTGCGTCCGGATGGACCAGCACGTCCCGCAGATGCCGGAGGACGAGCAGGTTCCCGGCGTCCGGCCAGACAGCACTCGGGGTGAGGAGTTCGGCGACGAGACCCGGCAACTCCGGCCGCCGGGCGTCCAGATGACGACGCATCAGAGCGCGGGCCGAGCGCCCGATCCGGATCTGCGCCGCCCGGGGTCCGAAGTCCCCGTGCCGGGTCCGGTAGAAGTCGGACATGTCGACGACGGTCCCGTCCCGGTTGCCGAGCACCGCCCGGGCCGCCTGTGGCCCGGCCACACACACGGTGCCCGCGGTCGAGCGCCACACGTCGTGGACGCCGTCGAACTCCGCCCCCAGCAGAGTCAACGGGTCACGGACGCGGGGGAGGACTCCGCGGGGAGTGCGGGCGGCATCGCCGTACCCCTGACGCGTCCCGGACGACTTCATGGCGGCCCCCTTCGACAGGACGGAGGCGCGGCACCCGTGTGCGGTACGTGTGACGCCCCGACCGATGGGAACAGCCTGCTGACCGGCCGCTGCCCTGTCGCGTGCCGTGCCGGTGAGCGGAACCGGCGGCGCGCCCCCTTGACGCCCGCCGCCACCCGGCCTAGCTTCGACTAAACACGTCTAGACAGGTAGGTCGACGATGGCGGACGCACAGACTTCCCGGTCCCGGCAGCTCCAGGTCGAGACACACGGCCTCGACGTGATCGCCGACGCCGAACGCAAAGGCACCCCACGCACACTGTTCTGGCCCTGGTTCGGAGCGAATGTCTCCATCCTCGGACTGAGCTACGGCGCCTTCGCGCTCGGCTTCGGGATCTCCTTCTGGCAGGCGCTCGTCGCCGGTGTGATCGGGATCGTCTTCTCCTTCCTGCTCTGCGGCCTCATCGCGGTCGCGGGCAAACGCGGCTCCGCACCGACGATGGTGCTCAGCCGCGCCGCCTACGGCGTCCGCGGCAACCGGCTGCCGTCGGTGATCTCCTGGGTGCTGACCGTCGGCTGGGAGACCGTCCTCACCGCGCTGGCGACCATGGCCACCGCCACCGTGTTCGACCGACTCAGCTGGGGCGGCGGCACCGACACCAAGGTGGTCGCACTGATCATCGTCGGCGCGCTCATCGTCGTCGGCGGCGTCATGGGCTTCGACCTGATCATGCGGCTCCAGACGGTCATCACCCTGGTCACCGCCGTGCTCACCGTCGTCTACATCGCCCTCGTCGCCGACCACATCCACTGGAGCACGGTCAGCGCCGTACCGGCGGGCTCCGCCCAGGAGTTCATCGGCGCGCTGGTCTTCATGATGACCGGCTTCGGCCTCGGCTGGGTCAACGCGGCGGCAGACTACTCCCGCTATCTGCCCCGGAGTTCGTCCAGCAGAGGCGTGATCGGCTGGACCACCTTCGGCGCCTCCGTCGCCCCGCTGCTCCTGCTGGTCTTCGGCCTGCTGCTCGCCGGTTCCTCCACCACGCTCAACAAGGCGGTCGCCGCCGATCCGATCGGCGCGCTCACGACGATCCTGCCCACCTGGTTCCTGGTCCCCTTCGCCGTGGTCGCCGTCCTGGGCCTGGTCGGTGGTGCGGTCCTCGACATCTACTCCTCCGGCCTCGCCCTCCTCTCGGCGGGCCTGCGGGTACCGCGCTATCTCGCCGCGCTCGTCGACGGCGTCCTGATGATCGCCGGCTCGGTCTACATCGTGTTCTTCGCCGACAACTTCCTCGGCCAGTTCATGGGCTTCCTCACCACCCTCGGCGTCCCCATCGCCGCCTGGTGCGGCATCATGCTCGCCGACCTCGCCCTGCGCCGCCGCGACTACGACGAGGCCGACCTCTTCCGCCCGACCGGCCGCTACGGCGACGTACCGCTCACGCCCCTCGCCCTCACCCTCGCCGCCACCGCGATCGGCTGGGGCCTGGTCACCAACACGGCCGCGAGCTGGCTGAGTTGGCAGGGCTATCTGCTCGACCCGCTCGGCCTCGGCGGCAAGTCCGGCGCCTGGGCCTACGCCAACCTCGGCGTCCTGGCCGCCCTCGCCCTCGGCTTCCTCGGCACCCTCGCCCTGGGCCGCGCCCGCGTCCAGCGGCAGGAAGAGCAGGCCCCCGGCCCGGAGGCGGTGCCCGCCGTATGACCACCGCACCCGGCCATCTCGCCGTCATCGACATGCAGCGCGTCTTCGCCGAACCCGACAGCCCCTGGGCCACCCCTCGCTTCACCGACGCGGCGGCAGGCGTACGACGACTGCTGCCGGCCTTCGGGGAGGACGTCACCTTCACCCGCTTCCTGGCCCCCGCGAAACCCGAGGGCGCCTGGCAGGCCTACTACGACGTATGGCCCTTCGCCCTCCAGCCACCGGACGCCCCGCTCTGGCGGCTGACCGACGAATTCGCCGTGCGCGCACGGCACTTGGTGGACGCGCCCACCTTCGGCAAGTGGACCCCGGAACTCGCGTCACGCGTCGCCCCCAGCGGCCGTCTCGTCCTCGCGGGCGTCAGCACCGACTGCTGCGTCCTGTCCACGGCCCTCGCCGCCGCCGACGCGGGCGCCGAGGTCCTGGTCGTCGCCGACGCCTGCGCGGGTGTGGACGACGACTCGCACGCCAAGGCGCTGCACGTCATGGACCTCTACCGGCCGCTGATCCGGGTGGTCACCGTCGCCGAGGCGGTCGGGGAGACCTCATGACCGGCGTCCGGCTCAAACACCAGCGGATCACCGAGGTACTCGCCAAGGAGATCCGCAGCGGCCACCGCCCCGCCGGCGAGCAACTGCCCGGCGAACACGCCCTGGCCCAACGCTTCGGCGTCAGCCGTACGACCGTCCGCGCGGCCCTCGCCGAACTCAGCGAGGCCGGACTGATCGCCACCCGCACCGGCAAGGGCTCCTACGTCCTCTTCGACGGCCGTCCCCTCGACGACCGCCTCGGCTGGGCCCACGCGCTGGCCACCCAGGGCATCGACACCCGGGTCAGGACCCTGACGGTGGACGCCCGGCACGACGAGCAACTCGCGCGCCAACTCACCCTGAACACCACCGAGTTCGTGTGCGTGGAGCGGATACGGGAACTCGCGGCGGACGCGGTCGTCGTGTCGTACGAACGCAGCTTCCTGCCGCCCGTGCCCGGGGTGCGCGAGCTGCCCGCGCGAGGCCTCGGCGGGGAGTCGCTGACCGAGGTGATGCTGCGGGCCGGGCTGCGGCCCGACCACGGTGAACAGCGGGTGAGCGGACGGCGGATCGACGGACGGGAGGCGGAGCTGCTGCGCCGCGACGCGGGCGACTGGTTCCTCGACACCCGGCGGACCAGTCGCGCCGCCGACGGGTCCTTCGTCGAACACGTCGTGAGCCTCCTCGACCCCGACCACTTCCAACTCACCCTCGAATTCGGCTGATCCACACCCCCGGAAGCCGCCCCCTGCCCCGGAAAGTACCCATGACCCTCCAGAGCCGCGCCACCGGAGCCCTCCACGGACTCGCCCTCGGCGACGCCCTCGGCATGCCCACCCAGATGCTGTCCCGCCCCCGGATCACCGCACGCTACGGCCCGTTCCTGACCGGCTTCGAACCGGCCGCCCCCGACCATCCGCTCGCCGCCGGGATGCCGGCCGGCGCGGTCACCGACGACACCGAACAGGCCCTGCTCCTGGCCCAGTTGCTGCTCGACGGCAAGGGCCGCGTCGACCCGGCGGAACTCGCCCGGCGCCTGGTCGCCTGGGAGGACGACATGCGGGCCCGCGGCTCGCTCGACCTCCTCGGACCGTCCACCAAGCGCGCGGTGGAACTGGTCCTCGCGGGCACCCCGGTCGACGAGGTGGGGCGCTACGGCACCACCAACGGCGCCGCGATGCGGATCGCGCCCGTGGGCATCGCGGTGCCGGTCGCCGACCCGGCCGCACTGGTGGACCGGGTGGTGGAGGCCAGCAACCTCACCCACAACACCGGGGTCGCCCTCGCCGGTGCCGCGGCCGTCGCCGCCGCCGTGAGCGCGGGAGTCGACGGGGCTTCGGTTCCCGAGGCGATCGAAGTGGCCGTCTCGGCGGCCCGGTTGGCGGCCGGGCGCGGACACTGGGTGGCCGCGGCCGATGTCGCCGAACGGATCGTGTGGGCGACGGGACTTGTGCGGGGCCTCGGCCAGGCCCAAGTCTGCGAGCGGGTCTACGCGTTGGTCGGGACGAGCCTCGCCACACAGGAGTCCGTACCGGCCGCCTTCGCCGTCCTCGCCGCCTGCCCCGACGACCCCTGGCGGGCCGCGCTGCTCGCCGCGTCCGTCGGCGGCGACTGCGACACCATCGCCGCGATCGCGGGCGCGGTCGGCGGCGCCTGCCACGGAGTGGACGCCTTCCCGGCCGACGCACGGGAGACACTCGTGCGCGTCAACCCGAACCTCCAACTGGGCGCGACAGCCGCCGCGTTGCTGGAACTCAGGGCCCGGCCGTGAGCACTCGACTGTGGCACCTCGGCAACGTCGTCGTCGACCTGGTCCTCGACATCCCCGCCCTCCCCGAGCGCGGCGGCGACGTCCTCGCCACCCGCACCGAGCGCACCCCGGGCGGCGGCTTCAACGTCATGGCCGCGGCCGCCCGCCAGGGGCTTGCCGTGACCTACGCCGGAGCGCACGGCACCGGCCCCTTCGGTGACCGGGCCCGGGCCGCGCTGCGTGCCGAGGGCATCGACGTCCTGCTCGCACCGCGCCCGGCACCGGACACCGGCTTCGTGGTCTGTCTGGTGGACGCGGACGGCGAGCGGACCTTCGTCACCAGCCCCGGCGCCGAGGCCACCCTCACCACTGCCGATCTGGCCGAACTGCGGCCCGGCGCGGGCGACTTGGCGTACCTCACCGGATACAGCCTGCTCCACGACGGCAACCGGGCGGCCCTGCTCGAACTCCTGGCCCGACTGGACCCGGCCGTCACGGTGGTCACCGACCCGGGGCCGTTGGGGCACGAAATCCCCAGCGGAGCGCTGGAGTTGCTGCTCGCCCGCTCCGACTGGTGGAGCTGCAACGCCCGTGAGGCCACGCTGCTCACGGGCGTCGACGATCCGGCCGAAGCCGCCCGCGCGCTTCAGTCCCGGCTGGGGCGCGGCTCGGTGCTCGTCCGTACCGGCCCCGACGGTTGTCTCCTGCGCCAGGGTGAACGCCTCGTCACCGTCCCCGGGTTCGCCGTGGACGCCGTCGACCTCAACGGCGCGGGCGACGCGCACACCGGGGTGTTCATGGCAGCCCTGGCCCAGGGCCTCGACCCGGTGGCCGCCGCCCGCCGGGCCAACGCGGGCGCCGCCCTGGCCGTCACCGCGCCGGGCCCGGCGACCGCGCCGGACGCGGCGCGACTGGACGCGTTCCTGAACTAGCCCCGCAGCACGGTCAGTTGCCGTCGCGGCGGGAGACCTCGACGTTCTCCAGGATGCCGATCGCGTCCGGCACCAGGACCGCCGCCGAGAAGTAGGTGCTCACCAGGTACGAGATGATCGCCTGTTCGTTGATGCCCATGAACCGTACGTTGAGGCCCGGTTCGAGCTCGTCCGGGATGCCGGTCTGGTACAGGCCGATCACGCCCTGGTCGTCCTCGCCGGTGCGCATCGCGATGATCGACGACGTACGGGACGCGCTGACCGGGATCTTGCCGCACGGCAGCAGCGGCACCCCGCGCCAGGCGGGCAGATGGTGGCCGCCTACGTCGATGCCGCTGAAGTAGACGCCCCGCTTGTTGCACTCGCGGCCGAACGCGGCGATCGCCCGCGGATGGGCGAACAGGAAGCGGGTGTCGCGCCGCATGCTCAGCAGTTCGTCGAGGTCGTCGGGGGTCGGCGGCCCGGAGTGGGTGGAGATCCGCTGGTCGTAGTCGGCGTTGTGCAGCAGCCCGAACTCCCGGTTGTTGACCAGTTCGTTCTCCTGCCGCTCGCGCAACGCCTCGATCGTCAGCCGGAGTTGGTGCTGCGTCTGGTTCATCGGCTGGTTGTAGAGGTCGGTGACACGGCTGTGCACCTTCAACACGGTCTGGGCGACGCTGAGTTCGTACTCGCGCGGAGCGAGGTCGTAGTCCACGAACGTGGCCGGCAGATCGGGCTCGCCCACATGCCCGGCGCTGAGCGCGATCGCCGCCTCGCCGTAGGTGTTGAGCGGTCCGCGGTCCTCCGCACCGGCCGCCTCGACATGCGCGCTCAGCGCCGGGTGCCGTTCCGCGACGGCCTGGTACGCGGAGTGCGGCAGCGCCAGCACCGTGGTGGCCGTCGCCGCGCGGGCCGTGAACTCCCAGGTGCTGTCCGGGTCGCCGAGCACCTGGCCGCCGAAGGTGTCGCCGTCGGCCAGCAGACCGGCGACCGCCTCGTCGCCGTAGGGCCCCTCCCCGAGCTGCTCCACCTTGCCGTGCGCGATCAGGAACACCTGGTCGGCGGGGTGGCCCGCCTCCACGATCAACTGCCCCGGCGTGAACTCCCGTTGCTCGAACCGCTCGGCCAGCGCGCCGAGCGCGTCGGTGTCCGTGAAGCCGCGCAGCAGCGGCAGTTCGCTCAACTCGGCCGGGACGACCCGTACTTGGGCGCCGGTCTGGACGAACGTCACCCGTCCGTCGCCCCGCGTGTAGGACAGCCGGCGGTTGACGCGGTAGGTGCCGCCGGGCACGTTCACCCAGGGCAGCATGCGGGTCAGCCACCGTGAACTGATGCCCTGCATCTGGGGTTCGGACTTGGTCGTGGTCGCCAGAGTGCGTGCCGCGGCGGTACCGAGGCTCTGCTGTTCCCGCTCCTCGGCGCCCGCCTCGGGCGCGGTACCGGTGTCGACCGACATGGTGCCTTCTCTCCTGTCGCACGGTTGACGGAGTGCCTGCTCCCGTCACATTCCGTGCGTACAGCTACCCCTCATCGGTCACCACGAGTGATGACCGACGACGGCGGTCGAGGCACATGCCATGCGCACGTGCCTCCGCACCACCCCCGGTTGACCCGACATCACTCGTTCGGGGTATTCGATCCGGCTCCGCTCACAGGGTCTTGCCCGGGTTGAGGATGCCCCGGGGATCGAACGCCTCCTTCAGCCGCCGCTGCAACGCGTGGGCGGTGGGCCCGAGTTCGTCCGCCACCCACTGCCGCTTGAGTACCCCCACACCGTGCTCGCCGGTGAGCGTCCCGCCCAGCCGCAGCGCGAGCGCGAAGATCTCACCGGCCGCCTCCCAGGCCGCGTCCGGCAGCCGGTCCAGGGCGGGATCGACCACGATGATCGGGTGGAGGTTGCCGTCCGCCGCGTGCGCGAGGGTGTAGACCGGCACGTCGTGGCGGGCGGAGATGACGCGGATCTCGCGGACCGCCTCCGCGAGCCGCGAGCGGGGCACCGCGATGTCCTCGATCAGCGGCCGGCCCAGCCGCTCCAGCGCGGGCAGGGCGAGCCGGCGGGCCGCCAGCAGCGACTCCGCCTCGACCGGGTCCGTCGTGGTCTCCACGGAGGCGGCCGTCGGCGCCAGCACCCGCGCGACCTGCTCCGCCTCGATGCTCGCCCCCGCCCCGTCGCACTGCACCAGCAGCAGCGCCGCCCCGCGCTCGCCCAGCGCCGGATCGACGGCCCGCAGCACCGGCCCGTCGAGCAACTCCGCGAGCGCCGGCACGACCCCGGCCCGCCCGATCGCGTACGACGCCTCGGCCGCCGCCTCGAACGAGTCGAACCAGGCGGCCACCGTGGCCGTCGCCACCGGCACCGGACGCAGCCGCAGCGTCGCCGAGGTGATGACGGCGAGCGTGCCCTCCGAGCCGGTCAGCAGCGCTGTGAGGTCGTAACCGGTGACTCCTTTGACGGTACGGCGGCCGGTCGTGACCACCGTGCCGTCGGCGAGGACGGCCTCCAGGCCGAGCACGCTGTCCCGCGTCACCCCGTACTTCGCGCACCGCAGCCCGCCCGCGTTGGTCGCGATGTTCCCGCCGATCGTCGAGATCGCCGCACTCGCCGGATCGGGCGCGTACCGCAGCCCGTGCTCGCCCGCCGCCCGGTCCAACTCGGCGGTGATCACGCCCGGTTCGACCACCGCGAGCTGGTCGTCGACCGACAGTTCCAGGACGCGGTTCATCCCGGACAGGTCGAGGACGAGCACGCCCTCGCCGGCCGACGCCCCGCCCGACAGACCGGTACCGGCACCGCGCGGCACCACCGGCACACCCAGCGCGTTCGCGTGCCGGAGCGTGACGGTCACGTCCTCGGTGCGCCGGGCGTGCACCACGGCGAGCGGGACACCGTCCGGCCGGGTGCCCGAACGGTCCGTGGCGTGCGCGGCCAACGTCCTTGGTTCCGTGGCGAGTTGGTCGGGCGGCAGATCCCGGGCGAGCAGACCGAGGAGCCGGGCGGCGGCGGTGGGAGCGGTCGGGGGAGCTGTGGTCACCGGATACGTACCTTCACTGTGCGTGCCTTCACGGATTCAACGCCTTCGTTCCGATCGCGAGCAGCGAGATGTCCTCCTGGGGTGCGTGCACGGGCGCGCACTGGATGTCCCGGAAGTGCCGCTCCAGCGGATTGCCGCGTGCGAGCCCGGGGTTGCCGAGCAGCCGTACCGCCAGCTCCACCGCCCGCACACCGTGCCGGTCGGCCAACACCCTTGCCCCGAGGGCCTGTTCGGGGGTGTACGCCGAGTCTCCTGAGTCCACCCGGGCGGCGCCGTCGAACACCAGCTGCTCGGCGGCGGCGAGCAGCACCTCGATCTCCCCGGCGGTCCTGCGGAACCGTTCCGTACGGGCTACCGGATGGCCGAGGTTGGCGGGCACCCGGGAGTGGGCGAACGCGTGGAAGAAGGACTGTGCCGCCCGCGCCACCCCCAAGTAGAGGGCGGCGAGGGGGAGATGGAGTGCGGCGCCGGCCCGGTTGTCCTGCTCGGCCGACGCGCCGTACGGGCCGATTCCGATGACGTGCTCGTACGGGATCTCCACGTCCCGGAACGTCACGTCGTGGCTGCCGCTGGCCCGCAGCCCCAACTGGTCCCAGCGGCCGGTGATCTCGATACCGAGGGAGCCGCCCGGCACCAGGAAGGTACCGACGCGCGGTTCCGGTTCGTCGGTGGTGGCCCACACCAGGAACCAGTCCAGGCCCTCCGCGCCGGTCACGAAGCGTTTGGTGCCGCTCAGCGACCAGCCGTCGGGGGTGCGCCGGGCGAGGGTCGAGGGGAGCCCGCCACGCGCGGGGGAGCCCAACTCCGGTTCCACGCGCGCGTGGTTGACGAGCACCGGCCGTTCGAAGGACTCCTTGACGAGCCGGGCGTACAACTCCTCGGGCCAGTGCGGCTGTACGGCCTGCCGGGCGTGCGTGTTGAGGGTCATCGCCGCGATCAGGGCGACGGACGGGTCGCCCTGCCCGATCCGGTGGAGGATGCGCGCGCTCTCCTCCACGCGGGCGCCCCGGCCGCCGTACTGCTCGCCGATGGTCGCGGTGAGCAGCCCGGCCTCGTGGGCGGCCTTCAGGGAGTCGGCGGGGAAGGCGCCCGACTCGTCGTAGCCGGCGGCCAGTTCGGCGATGCGCTCGGTCACAGGGCCTTCTCCAGGTCGGCGTTGAGGGCGGTGGTCCAGAACGTCTTCACGTCCAAGTGCTCCTTGAGCGCGCCGAGTTCGGTGAAGGCGTCGGCCACCTTCTGCTGGGAGGCGATCGTGTCGTCGCCCACCGTCCTTGCCTGCGTGGGCCGTTGCTTCTGCGCGGCGAGCAGATCCGACTTCGCCTGCGCCAACGGCTGGTGGGTGGCCTCGGCGGTGACCTTCGCGAAGCCGTCCTCGTGGCCGTCGCGGACGTAGGCGTACGCTTTGGTGATCCGGGCGATCAGATCGGCCGCGGCGGCTTTCTGGGCGGGGCTCTTCAGGACGCTGTCACGTGCGGACCAGAGGAAGTTGCCGGAGAGGATGTCCGCGCCGGAGCCGATGGTGGTGGCGCCCTGCTGGTGGGCCGTGATGATCGACGTGCCGTAGGAGGCGAAGGCGTCGATGGAGCCGCCGTTGAGGGCCGCGAGGCCGTCGTTGGGGAGCAGCGGCTTGGCGTCGATGTCCGACCATGTGAGGCCGGCCCGCTTCAGCAGCTCGTACAGGAAGTAGTGGGCGGTGGTGTTCTGGACGTAGCCGACCTTCTTGCCCTTGAGGCCGGCGATGTCGGTCACCTTCGAGCCCTTGGGGACGATGACCTCCTGGTTGAGGGTGGTGCCGCGCTGGACGGCGACGACTTTGAAGTTGGGCTTGCCGTCGGCCGCCGAGAAGATGGGCGGGATCTCGCTGGAGGAGGCCAGGTCCAGTGCTCCGGCGCGCATGGCCTGGAGTTGGAGGTCACCGCCCTGGAAGAGATTCCACTTCACCTTGTACGGGGTGTCGTCGAGGTGGGCGTACTTGAGGACGGCCTCGCCGACCTTCCAGCCGGTGTCGCCGACCCGCAGGGTCACGGAGGAGACGTCGGTCGATGACTCGGCCTTCGCGCTGCCTCCGCAGGCGGCGGCGAAGGGGAGCAGCAGGGCCAGGGCGGCGGCGGACGCGCGCAGGGAACGGCGGAACAACACGGAGTCTCCATAGGGGAGTTCGCAATCAGGAAGGGGAGGTGGTTCAGGCGGCCTGTGCGGTGCTCGCCCGGTGGGCGAGTTCCTGGCGGACCAGTGGCAGCACGTGCCGGGCGTAGTCGATCGCGTCGTTGAGCGGGTCGTAGCCGCGGATCGACAGCAGGTCGCAGCCGATGTCGACGTAGTCGAGCAGTGCCTGCGCGACCGTCTCGGGCGTGCCCACCAGGGCAGTTGACGCCCCCGCGGCATTGGTGGCGACGGCGGGCGCGGTCCACAGGCAGCGGTCCTGGACCTCGCCGCGCTCGGCGATGTCGAGCAGCCGCTGCGAACCGACGTTCGCCGGGCGGCCGGTGGTGCGGTAGTGGCGCAGCGACTCGGCCTCCTTCGCCTGGTCCTTGAGGACACCGAGGGTGCGGTGCGCCTTCTCCCAGGCCAACTCCTCGGTGGGCGCGATGATCGGGCGGAACGACACCCAGATACGGGGATGCGGGCGTCCGGCGGCGTCCGCGACCGCGTTGACGGCGGCGATCTGCTCGGCCGTCTCCTTGAGCGGCTCGCCCCACAGCCCGAAGATGTCGCCCTGCTGCCCGCCCACCCGGTACGCGTCCTGGGAGGAGCCGCCGACCGAGATCGGGACCAGCCCGTTGACCGGCTTCACGTCCGAGTAGTAGCCCTCGAACCGGAAGTGCTTGCCCTCGTGCGAGACGGGCCCCTCGGCCTGCCACACCTTGCGCAGGATTTGGATGTACTCGTCCGAACGCTCGTACCGCTCGGCCTTGTTGAGGTAGTCGCCCTCCCGGCGCTGCTCCTCGTCGCTGCCGCCGGAGATGATGTGCAGCGTCAGCCGGCCGTTGCTGATCCGGTCCAGCGTGGCCAGGGCGCGGGCCGCGTGGGTGGGGAAGACGACGCCGGGCCGGTGCGCCAGGATCGGGCGGATCCGCTCGGTGTGGGTGGCGACGAACTGGGCTACCTGGAAGGCGTCGGGCGAGGCCGAGTGGTAGGCGACCAGGGTGTGGTCGAAGCCGCCGTCGTCGAGGGTGCGGGCGTACTTGCGGAGGTGGTCGACGTCGAAGCCGATCCGGCTCGCGGCGGCGGGACCCGGGGCCCCGGCGTCGGTGTGGACGGCGCTGATGAACTCGACAGGCATGATCGAACTCCTAAGAAGCAAAGGTCACTTGAGCAGTGAGGTGTCCGTGGTCCTGGCCACGTCCACGTTCGGGTCGAGGACCCCGATGCTGTTCATGAGGTCGGCCACCTGCTGCACGGTCGTGTCGACGTCCGAGGTGACCGGCAGCACCTGGCTGTAGGCGGCCGAGGCGAGCGTCTTCGCCACCGAGGCGTCGGCGCCGTTGCGCTGCTCGATGGCCTTCGCGTACGCGTCCTGGTGGGTGCTCGTCCACTTCAGTGCCGTGCCCAGGCGCTGGAGGAAGTCGCTGAGCGCGGTCTTCTTCCCCGAGTCGGCGAGGGCCTTCTCGGAGGCGTTGATGAAGCCGATGCCGCTGACCCGGCCGTCCCCGCCGTCCACGAGGAGCCGGCCGCCCTGCTCCAGACCGACGGCCTGGTAGACACCGAACGTCGCCCAGATCTTGACCTTCCCGGAGGCGAACGCGGCCTGCGCGTCGGTCGGCAGCAGGTACTGCACCTTGACGTCCTTGTAGCTGAGCCCGTTCTGCTTGAGGACGTTGGCCAGCAGATACTCCGAGACGCTGCCCTTCGCCGAGGACACCACGACCTTCTGGCCCTTGAGGTCCTTCACGCTGTCGATGCCGGAGTCCTTGCGGACGACGATCCCGACATGCGTGCCGTCGTTCTTCAGGGCGGCGATGTTCTTGATCTTGACCCCGCCGCTGAGCGCCTGGAGCGCGGGCAGATCGGCGGAGAACCCGGTGTCGGCAGCGTCCGCCTGCACGGCCTGGTAGAGCGGGGCCGCGCCCTGGAACTCGGCCCACTTCACCTTGTACTTGGCGCCCTTGAGCGCGTCCGAGGCGGCGATGATCGTCTGGAGCGTCTTGGCCTGGTCGCCGATGGTGAGGGTGACCTGCTTGCCGGAAGCGGTGTCCGCCGAGGAGTCGGCGCCGCAGGCGCTCAACGCCAGCAGGGAGGTCAGGCTCAGGGTGGCGGCGGCGATTCTGCGGATCACGAGGGGGTTCCTTCCAAGGTACGGGTCACGCCGAGCCAGTTCAGGAGGCGGGCGCGCAGGGTGACGAACTCGGGGGCGGTCAGATCACGGGGGCGGGGCAGGTCGACGGTCAACTCGTGGGCGATACGGCCCTCGTCCATCACCAGCACCCGGTCGGCGAGCAGCAGCGCCTCCTCCACGTCATGGGTGACCAGGAGGATCGCGCACCCGTGCAGCCGCCACAGCTCGGCGACGAGCGCCTGCACCTTGCCCCGGGTCAGCGCGTCCAGGGCGCCGAACGGCTCGTCCAGCAAAAGGAGTTCGGGCTCACGGACCAGAGCGCGGGCGAGCGAGACGCGCTGCGCCTGACCGCCGGACAGCGTCTTGGGCCAGACGGCCGCGCGCTCCGCGATACCGACCTCGTCGAGCGCCTTCAGCGCGAGCGCCCGGTCGGGTCGCCCCGGCAGCCCGAGCACGACATTGCGCCACACCTTCAACCAGGGCAGCAGCCGCGGGGATTGGAAGGCCGCGCTGCGCCGTGCGGGCACGGTCACCTCGCCGCCGATCTCGTCGTCGAGCCCGGCGAGGATCCGCAGCAGCGTCGACTTGCCGCAGCCGCTGTGCCCGAGGAGGGCCACGAACTCGCCCTCACGGATGTCCAGATCGAGCGCGTGCAGCACGGTGTTGCCGTCGAAGGCCCGCGAAAGCCCGCGTATCTCAACGGAGTTGGCCATCTCTACGCCTCACCCTCGAAGTTGGCCCGCCAGGTCAGCAGCCGGCGCGACAGGATCCGTACGGCGAAGTCGCAGGCAAGACCGAGCAGCGCGTACACGACGAGGCACAGCACGATGACGTCGGTGCGGAAGTACTGCTGGGCGTTGCTCATCAGATAGCCGAGCCCCGCGTCCGCGTTGACCTGCTCGGCGAAGACCAGCGCCAGCCACGCGGTGGACAGCGCGTACCGCAGGCCCACGAGTGCCCCGGGCAGCGCGCTCGGCAGGATCACGTACTTGATCAGGCCGAACCGGCCGAGCCCCATCATCCGTGCGGCCTCGACGAGTTGGGCGTCGGTGGAGCGGATACCGCCGTAGATGTTGAAGTACAGCGGATACGTCACCCCGAGTGCGACCAGGGCGATCTTCGGGGTCTCCTCGATGCCGAACCAGACGATGAACAGCGGGATCAGACCCACCCAGGGGATCGCCCGGAACATGCCCATCGAGGAGTCGATGACGTCCTCGCCGAGCCGGAACAGCCCGGCCACCAGCGACAGCGTCAGCGCGACGGTCGCGCCGATGAGGAAGCCGATGGCGGCCCGGCGGCCCGACGCGGCGATGGCGCTGGGCAGTTCACCGTTCTTCGTCAGGTCCACCGCCTGCCGCAGGACGTCGACGGGGGAGGCCAGCACGGACTCGGGGAGCACCCCGGTGGCGGAGGTCAGGAACCAGAGCAGGACGAGGCCGACGGGTCCGGCCGCGCGCCGTACGGAACGCGGGACGGTGAAGCGGCGGGCGGTCTTGGCCCTGCCGCGGATGGTGACGCGCGCGGCCGGCTGAGGGGTGTCCGCGGGCGCCGACTGCACGGGCAGTACGGCCGCGTTGAGGGGTTTCGTCGTCATGGCCGGTCTCCCGTCGCCGCCGGGCGGGCGGGGTCGGCGGACCAGGCGGACCAGGAACCGGGGAAGAGTGTCGCCTCGAACCCGGCGATCTCCAGCGCCGCGATCTGATGGGCGGCGGTGACTCCGGACCCGCAGTACACGCCGATGCGTGAAGCCGCACCGGCACCCCGCTCCTCGAACCGCTTGCGCAGCAGCTCGGGCGCGAGGAAGGTCCCGTCCGCCGCCAGGTTCTCCCCGGTCGGTGCGGACACGGCCCCCGGAATGTGCCCGGCACGCGGGTCCACCGGCTCGACCTCGCCGCGATAGCGCTCACCGGCACGGGCGTCCAACAGCAGCCCGGACAAGGCGAGTTCGGCGGCGCCGTCGGCGTCCGTGATCGGCAGCGCACCAGCGCGGAGCACGATGTCACCCGGCGCAGGATCGGCGGGGATCCCGGACTCCAACGGCAGCCCCGCCGTGCGCCAGGCGCCCAACGCCCCGTCCAGCAGGGTCACTTCGGTGACTCCCGCGTAGCGCAGCAGCCACCAGGCGCGGGCGGCCGCCGTGTTGCCCAGGTCGTCGTAGACGACGACGGACCGGCCCTCGCCGATGCCCCAACGGCGGGCGGACTCCTGTAGTTCCGTGAAGTCGGGGAGCGGATGGCGCCCGCCCTCGGGGCTTGCCGGTGCGGCCAGTTCGGTGTCCAGGTCGACGTAGACCGCGCCCGGGATGTGGCCGTCCGCGTAGTGGTCGTGGCCGTGGGGATCGCCGAGGGCCCAGCGGACGTCGAGCAGCACGGGCGGCCGATCGGAGCTGAGGAGTCGGGTCAGCTCGGCGACGGTGGTCGTGACGCGGCGGCTCATGTCAACTCCTCGGCTATCGCGGGCAGTTCGGGGGAGAGGCGGAGCCGTTCGAGGAAGAGGACGACCGTGGCGGCGACGGTGCGGTGCAGGGCGTCGTTGAGGACGTCGTGCCGACCGTCCACGAAGGTCACGGTGTGCACGTTCGGGAGACCGGCGTAGACGCTCAGCGCCCGGTCGAGCGGGCTGATCGTGTCGGCCCGGCCGTGCAGGGCAAGCACCGGGACGCGCACCAGGTCCAGATCCGGTTCGGGCAGATCGGGGGCGCTGTCGATCGCGCCCCTGCGGAACTCGGAGTCGTTGGTGAGGCGCCCCTGATGGGTCGGGCAGGCGGTGCGGGCCGCGGCCTCCTCCTCCCAACTCCCCGCCGTCCAGGCGCCGGTGGGCAGTCCGGCCAGGATCAGCGCGTCGACGCCCGCGGTCTGCTCGGCGGCGAGTTGAAGGGCGTAGCGCGTGCCCGTGTCGGAACCGACCAGCACCTTCGGGCCGGGCAGCGACTCGTCGGCGAGCAGCTTGGCGGCCTGCTCCAGTACGGCGGGGTCGGCGGTCGGGTCGCCGAGGGCGCGGACGCGGTAGGCGTCGAAGCCGAGCCGGCGGCCGAACCGCTCGTAGACACCGCCGTGTTCGCCCCGCCCGGCCAGCACGATCAACGTGCCGCGCGCGGCGAGGCCTTCGGGTTCGTCCCAGGACGAGACGGAGGAAGAGGGCATGGGGTGACAGCTCCCAACGAGGGGCAAGGGGAGGGGAATCGAACGGGGAGGGGGAAAGAGTGCAGGCCGGAGCCGCCGTCACGTGTCAGTGCGCAGGGCGGACGTGATCAGCGAGAACTCGGGAGGGGTGCCGGAGAACGGCGGTCGGTCAACGACAGCGCGCGCTGCACGCCACGCCGAAGTCGATGACTCGGCGCTGCGTCAGAAAGGCAGCGAAAGCGGTCGTGTGCAGCATGCGCCCATCATGACCGGCCGCGACCGATCACGTCCAACGATGATTCCGCATCGAAATCGATCAGTTATCGCGATCGGTGCGGGAAGCGGCTACCGTCACCGGCATGCCCCAACCTGTCCTCGACATCGTGGCCCTGCGCAGCCTGACCGCGATCGCCGACTGCGGCGGCTTCCACCGGGCGGCCCGGGCCCTCGCCCTGAGCCAGTCCGCGGTCAGCCAGCATGTGCGCAGGCTGGAGAAGACGCTGGGCCTGCCGATCGTCGAGCGGGAGGGGCGGGGCACCCGGTTCACGCCGGAGGGGCGGCTGCTCCTGGAACAGGCTCGGCGCATCCTCGCCGTGCACGACGAGGCCGTACGCACCCTGCTCGACGTGGAGGGCGACACCGTCACCATCGGCTCCACCGAACACGCGGCCGACCAGTTTCTGCCACGGCTGACCGCGGCCGTCCAGGAGGTGCGGCCCGGCTGCCGGGTTCGCTTCCGCATCGACCGCTCGGCCCGGCTCGTCGAGGCCGTGGAGCGCGGCAGCGTGGATGTCGCGGTGTACGTCACCGAGGCCGCCGCGACCGAGGGCACACCGGTCGGCGGCCTCCCGCTCACCTGGCACGCCACACCCGGCTGGCAGCCCCCGGCGGCGCCCGCGCCCGTCCCGCTCGTCGCCATCGAGGACCCGTGCGCGATCCGCCGCCGCGCCATCTCCACCCTCGCCGCGCACGGCGTACCCTCCACGGTCGTCGGCGACGCCGGATATCTCGCCGGCGTCCTCGACATCGCCCGCACCGGACAGGGCGTCGCCCTGCTCGCCGCGGTCGGCACGGCTCCGGACGGGCTGACGCCCTACGACGGCCTGCCCTCCGTCACCCCGATCCCGATGAGCGCGCTCGCCCGCCCGGGCGCCGACCCGGCGACGGTGGACGCGGCCTTCGCGGCCGTACGGGATCTGCTGCGCTGAGGCGAGCGTGGCCGGGGCCGTCGTCCGTCCGGTCGGAGATCGGCCGGAACTGCCCCCTGCGGTGGGGTAGTCCGGCCTGTTTCGGAGGAAAGATCCCTCGGGGGGATTCGGTGGGTCCGGTCGGTCGGTTCGTTCGGTGAGTTCGGTGAGTCCGCAAGGGGGCGCGATCGTCGTGAGGGTCGTCCTGCTCGGTACGGCGGGCGGTGGTGGTTTCCCGCAGTGGAACTGCGCCTGCGCGCTGTGCGCCGCCGCCCGCGACGGGAAGCTGCCCTCGCGCACGCAGGAGTGCGTGGCCGTCACCGGCAACGCGCGCGACTGGTGGCTGCTCAACGCGTCGCCCGACATCCGCACCCAGCTCACCGCCGGCGCCGCGCTCTGGCCGGGTCCCGGCCCGCGCGACACCCCCGTGCGCGGCGTGCTCCTCACGGACGCCGAGGCCGACCATGTGACGGGCCTGGCCGTACTCCGCGGGGCGGCGGGCCTCAAGGTGTACGCCCCGCGGCCCGTGCTCGCCGCGCTCACCCCGGCCCGGGCCGTCCTCGACCGGCACGCTCCCTGGGAGTGGTCCGACAGCCTCGCCGAGGGCGGGTTCGTGCTGGCCGGGGGCCTTGTCGTCACGGCCCACCCGATGGCCGCGCAGCCCCCGGTGTATCTGCCGCCCCGCCCGTCGGACGACCGCTGGGTGACGGCGTACCGCGTCGAGGACCTGGCGAGTGGCGGGGTCCTCGTCTACGCGCCCGGTGTCACCGCCTGGACGGACACCCTCGACGACCTGCTGGCGGAGGCGGACTGCGCCGTGCTGGGCGGCACCGTCTTCACGGCGGACGAGACGAGCACCGACCGGTCGACCAGGGGACACCTGCCGATCGCGGGCACCCGGGGCAGCCTCACCGCCCTCGCCCGCCACCCCGGCGTGCGCCGGATCTACACGCACCTCCACCACACGAACCCGCTGCTCGACCCCGGCTCGGCGGCGCGGGCGCAGGTGAACGGGGCCGGCGTCGAAGTGCTCATGGACGGGGCCGAGTTCGTGGTGGGTGGCTAGGCCGGTGCGTCGTCCAACATCCGTGCCAGTACGTCCCGCTGGAGCGGGAGTACCTCCGCGTGCAGGTCGCGGCCCTTGCGGGTGAGGGCGACCCACACCCCGCGTCGGTCCTCGACGCACACGGAGCGTTCGACGAGGCCGTCCTTCTCCAGTCGCCCGATGAGACGGGAGAGCGCGCTTTGGCTGAGATGGACCCGCCCGACCAGGTTCTGCACCCGGCACTGGTCGCCCTCCCGGGGCGCCTCGGACGCGAGCATGTCGAGCACCTCGAAGTCGCTCGCGCCCAGGCCGTGCGGGTGCAGTACACGGTCGATCTCGCACATCGTCCGCGCGTGCACGGACAGGATGTCCCGCCACTGTTCCTCTAGCTGCCGGGCACCGGCCGACTTCACTGCCATATCTGCACGGTAACACCGATCCGGCCAATTATTGAGTGCGCAACTAGTGCACGTGCAAGTAGCGCGCCCGGTGCGACAGCCGGTGCGGCACCGGTGTCAGGCGGCCGGATTCTGGGTGAGCCCGACGAAGTTCCCGTCCGCGTCCTTCACGAACGCGATGAGCTTGCCGCCGCCGACGTCCTGGACGTCCTGGACCAGCTCGGCCCCCGCCTCCACCATCGCCGCGAGCCGTGTCCGGATGTCGTCTACGGTCCAGTACGGCACCGGTCCGGTCATGCCCTTGGCGTGCCCGTTCGGGTCGAGACCGACGTCCTGCCCGGCGGCCTTGTAGCCGACGTAGTACGGCTCGTCCGCGTACGGCTCGACCCCCAGCAGCGCGCCGAACAGGGCCTTCGCGGCGTCGAGGTCCTTGACGGGGTAGATGATCGTGTTCAGTCCGTCGGTCATGACGAGCTCCTCCGTGCGATGCGGTCCGACGGTTTTCGCCGGTGAGTTCAGGCTAGGCCGGGGGAGGGGGCGGGGGCTTCTTCAATCCTGACCGGATGGCACCATCGAGCGCGACAGCGAACATGAGGGGGAAGCGTGGCCGACCGCCGTGCGCCGTGGTGGTTCTGGACGTACCTGGTGGCGTCGTTCCTCATCGGAGTCGCCGTGATCGTGATGGTCCTGCTGGACCACGAGCCATGGTGGTTCCGGTTGGCGCATCTGGTGCAGGCGGTGATCCTGGTCGCCATCGCCGTCTTTTTCTACCTGGCTCTCGGCCCTCTCCGCCGCCGACGGCGAGTGAAGAAGCGCAGCCTTCCGCCGCTGTAGGGCAATGCCGGCGCACCGGCACTGATCAAGAAAACGGTAAGAACCCCCCGTCACGCCCGCCCCACCTACAACCTTC
>NZ_JAENRY010000134.1 GCF_016612545.1 Streptomyces sp. MBT65
GCGAGCAGTACGGCGAGGACAGCGCGATCGTCTTCGGCTGGGTCCTCGCCTCGCACCAGATCGGCGCGGCGCTGGTCGCCTTCCTGGGCGGGGTCGCACGGGACGCGTTCGGGTCGTACGACATGGTCTGGTACGTGTCGGGGGCGCTGTGCGCGGTGGCGGCGCTGATGGCGCTGGTGATCCGGCGGCGGGGTGCGCTGCCTACGGCGGCGTTGGCGGCATAACGGCGGTCCGGGGTCGGAGCCGTATCAACTCCACACGGTCCAGGCCCACTTGGCCGACCCCTCCGAGGCTCCCGTCCCTGTCTAATTGCTGTGCGTCCATGCGCGGCGATCGGTATAAAGACCCGGATGGCCGGGCGGGCGGTCCGGAGCTGACCCCCGCCGTTCCGAAACGCGTCAGGGGTGGGGATCGACAGTGTTGTTGCGGAGCATGCGCAGATGGATCACGGTGGCCGTCGCGGCCGCCGCGCTCGGCATGGGAGGTGTGACGGCGGCGCACGCCGCGGATCCGCCGGAGGTCACCTTCGCGACGAGCGTGTCGGACGACCTCGGGACCCTTCAGATCGGTGCCCGGTCGTCGGCCGGCATCACGAACATCACGGCACACCTGGTCTCGTACACCTCGCAGACCGAGGTCGCCGAGATCGGGACCAAGGACTTCAGGCTCTTCTCCGGCACCCGTCAGGACGGTGTCTGGCGCACCAAGAAGCCGCTGAGGCTGCCCGAGTTCGGCTCCTATCGCGTCGACGTGGAGGTCACGGACGCCGACGGCGGTCATGTGCGGGAGCAGTCGGCGGGGGACTTCGCCTACTACGTCGTGGCGAAGTTCGGCGCGCTCACCGTCGACCGCACCGCCATCGACCGGGAACACCGTGACGTACGGGTGGAGGGCACGCTGTACGGCCGGTGGCCGAACCGCCAGGTCAGGCCGCTCGCGGCACGCCAGGTCGAGATCAACGTCGACTACTGGACGCAGACCACGGTGACCACCGACGCCAGGGGGCATTTCACCGCGTCGGTGCGACTCGACTACGCCGCGCCCGTCCAGGCCGTCTTCAGCATGGACGGTGGCACGCCGCCGGTCCTGTACGGGGAGTCCGAGCCGGTGCAGATCGGTGTCGACCAGATCCCCACCCGGTTCACGTCCACGGTGAGCGCGACCGACGTCGACTTCGGTCAGCCGGTCACGGTGAAGGTCAAGGTCGAGCAGAAGACCGCGGACGGCTGGGTGCCGCTGGCCGGGCGCTCGGGAGGTGTCCTGTTCGGCCCCGACGACGCGCAGACCGATCTGGTGGGCCGCTTCACCACGGCCGACGACGGCACCTTCACCATGGACTACACGCCCTGGCAGGGCGGCTACTTCCAGTTCGCCGTGGACACCTCGGACGACCCGTTCCTCCAGGCCGGCACCGGTACGAGCGACACCGTCCATGTGCACCGGGCCTCGAAGTTCACCGCCTTCACGGCCGCCCGTTCCGACCTGGGACAGGTCCACGCCGAGGGGCTCATCGACTTCCCCGACGGATGGACGCCCGCCTGGATCTACGTCCACCTCCAGTACTCGCCCGACGGCGTGAGCTGGGCGACGCTCACCACGGTCGAGGCCTCCTGGGGCGGCGACGGCAACGATTTCGCCGCGGACCTCGACCAGAGTGCCGCCGGCTACTACCGGGCCGTCTTCGACGCCGACAACAACTTCCAGTCGGCCGTCTCACAGACGGTCTTCGTGCCGGCGTCCGACTAGGCACGGGCCGCCCGGCGGGGGGTGGATGCGGCCGGCGCCGTCGACCGGACGGTGTCGGCCGGCTTCCCGTCGTGCGCGGCCGGCGACTGCTCCGGTCCGTCAGCCGGTCGTCCGTACGGGCGCGCTGCTGCGCCCGTCGCTCCGCCCGCTGAGTTCGGCGTCGAAGGTCTCCTGGGCGATGCGCATGGCCTCGGCGTACTCGGGTTGTCGGAGCCGCTCCCACATCTCGGCCTCGGGGACGGCCTCCACCTGGGCGACCACCCACCAGATGTTGCCGAAGGGGTCCTTGACCCGCCCGCCGCGCTGTCCGAAGGCGTGGTTCGCGAGGGGGGTGACCACCCGGGCGCCGGCGTCGACGGCCCGGGTGAACGCCTCGTCGGCGTCCGGTACGAACACGCGCAGCAGGCTCGGCAGCACGGGCCAGTCCGGGCTTCGGTCGAAGGCGAGCACGACGGTGTCCCCGACCCGGATCTCCCCGTGCCCGATCGCCCCGCCCTCGGTCACCACCCGCCCGAGTTCCTCCCCGCCGAACGCCGCGGCGACGAAGTCGAGAAAGGCTCCGGTGTCGTCGGTGACGACCCAGGGCGCGACGGTGGTGTAGCCCTCCGGCGCGGAGTCGGCATGGGGGTGGGTGCGGGTGTGCTGTCGGTCGGTCATCGAGGTGCCCTTCGTCGCTGCCGGGTGTCGGGGCGACGGTAGGGGCGGGCTAGGTCAGCTTCTGTCCTATTGGTGATCGGCCGGCTTCTGTCCTGCCGACGATCAGAGGAGCCGCGCTCAGAGGAGCCGCGCTCAGAGGAGCCGCGCTCAGAGGAACCGACCCCGGTGGAACAGCAAGGGCGCCCCGTCGCCCTCCCCCATGACACCCAGCCCGTCCACCCGTCCCACCACGATCAGATGGTCGCCCCCGGTGTGCACCGCGTGGATCGTGCAGTCGACCCAGGCCGCGGCGCCGGTGAGGCGCGGGGAGCCGGAGGCGGGGGAGGCGTCGTACGGGACGTCGGCGAACTTGTCCGTGCCGCTCCTCGCGAAGCCGCGGCACAACTCGCCCTGGTGGGCGCCGAGTACGTTGACGCAGAAGACGCCGGCGCGGGCGATGCGGGGCCAGGTCGTGGAGGTGCGGCCGACCATGAAGACGACGAGCGGCGGGTCCAGGGAGAGGGCGGAGAAGGACTGGCAGGCGAAACCGGCCGGGCCGGGCTCGCCGGTGGCCGCGGGGGCGGTGATCACGGTCACGCCGGTCGCGAAGTTGCCCAGTACGCGCCGGAATTCACCCGGGTCGACCGGCGCCCGCTCGTCGTCCGCGACGCACCGGAGCTCCGGCCGCGGCAGCGCCTCGACAGGCTGCGCGACCGGAGCGCTTCCGGCCGACCCGGCTGACCCGGCCGACCTGAGGTAGCGGACGGCCGCCGCTGCGGCCCCTGCTTGTCCCATCACCCATCCATTGAAGCTGACGGTTCATCAGATAGGAAGGGGCGCGCGCCCCTACCTGCCCGTGCTTGCCATGTGCCTTGCGTTGACGGCCGATTCACAGACTCCCGGGCAGAACATGGGAGTCACGTCGCCGCACGGACCCCCGGGAGTCACCTCCGGCACACCCACCGTCAGCAGTGTTGCGGAACGACCGCCCCCGGTAACCACCGGTGGGCCGCCGTGACTTGAGGAGCCCGCACCCGATGAACCGTCTCACCGCACGCGGCGGCGCCCTGGCCGCCGTGGCCGGCGTCGCCCTCGCGCTCGCCGCCGCCCTGCCCGCGCAGGCCGCCGACTCGACCGTGACCGAGTCCCAGTGGCTGACCGACGTCGCCGCCGTCACCGGCCCCGCGCAGACCTACATCGACTCCCGCGCCGCCGCCAACACCTCGGGCGCCAAGCAGGCGATCGTCCTCGACATCGACAACACCTCGCTGGAGACCTACTTCGAGGGCGGCATCACGCCCCCCGCCACCCCGCCGGTCCTCGCCCTCGCCCAGGACGCGCACGCCAAGGGCATCAGCGTGTTCTTCGTCAGCGCCCGCAGCAACCTCTTCAACGTGGTCACCAAGGCCAACCTGACGTCGGTCGGCTACACGGTCGACGGCCTCTACGCCCGCACGGTCGCCCAGTTGCTGACCGAGTCCATCGCCGACTTCAAGACCTCCCAGCGCAAGGCGATCGAGGCGAACGGCTACGACATCATCGCCAACATCGGCAACAACACGACCGACCTGACGGGCGGTTACGCCGACACGACGTACAAACTCCCGGACTACGACGGCCTGTTGGACTGACGGCCTCGGCGGGCGCCCCGGGTCACCGCCCCCGGTACTCGGGGCTCCTGCGCTCCACGAAGCTCGCCACGCCCTCCCGCGCGTCCGCCGTCGTCATGTTGATCTCCTGCGCCGCCGCCTCCGCCGCGAAGGCGGCCGTACGGTCGCCGTCCAGGGACGCGTTGACGAGCTGCTTGGTGAGGGCGAGGGCGCGGGTCGGCCCGGTGGCCAGGCGTTCCGCCCACTCGCGGGCCGTCTTCTCCAACTCCCCGTCCGGTACGACCCTGTTGACGAGGCCGAGCCGTTCCGCGTCCGGCGCGGTCAGCGCGTCGCCGAAGAACATCAGCTCCTTCGCGCGCCGCGGGCCGATCAGCCGGGGCAGCAGATACGCGCCGCCGCCGTCCGGGACCAGGCCGCGCCGTACGAACACCTCGATGAACTTCGCCGACTCCGCGGCCAGTACGAGATCGCAGGCCAGGGCCAGATGGGCGCCCAGGCCCGCCGCCGTGCCGTTCACCGCGGCGATCACCGGTTTCTCGCAGTCCAGGACGGCGGCGATCAGGCGTTGCGCGCCCTCGCGGATCACCCGGGCGACATCCCCGGCTATCCGCTCCTCGCCCGCCGCCCCGCCCCGAAGATCCGCGCCCGCGCAGAAGCCGCGCCCGGTGCCGGTGAGGACCACCGCCCGTACGGAGGGGTCCGCCGACGCATCGGCCAACAGGCTTATCAGGCGGTCCCGTTGGGCCGGGGTGATCGCGTTCAGCGCCTCGGGCCGGTTGAGGGTGAGGTACGCGACCTGGCCCGAGACGGTGTGCACGACCTCGGCAGTGGGCTCGCTCATCGGCACACCGCCAGCGCGTCCAACGCCACCGCGCCCTGTCCCCGGGGCAGCACCATCAGTGGGTTGATGTCCAACTCCGAGAGCACATCGCCCAGTTCGAGGGCCATCCGCTGCACGCGCAGGATCACCTCCACCAGGGCATCCAGGTCGGCCGGTGGGCGTCCCCGTACCCCGTCCAGCAACGGCCGTCCGCGCAACTCGCCGAGCATCTCGGCCGCCTGGTCCTCGCCGAACGGCGGCACCCGTACCGCGACGTCCCGCAACACCTCCACCAGGACCCCGCCCAGCCCGACCGTCACCGTCGGCCCGAACAGCTCGTCCTGGGTGACGCCGACGACCATCTCGACGCCCCGTTCGACCATCTGGCAGACGAGGACACCGTCGAGGGTCACGTCCTCGTAGCGCGCGATGTCGGTCAACTCCCGGTAGGCGTCGCGGACTTGGCTGGCCGAGGTCAGGCCCACCTTCACCAGGCCCAGCTCCGTCTTGTGCGCGATCTGCCCGCCGGACGCCTTCATCACCACCGGGTAGCCCACCAGCCCCGCCGCCCGTACGGCCGCCGCCGCGCTGGTCACCAACTGCTCGCGCGGGACCCGGATGCCGTAGGCCCGAAGGAGCTGCTTCGCCGCGTGTTCGCTCAGTTGCTGGCCGGGGCGCATCAGGGCCTGGGCCTTGCGGAAGGAGGGGGAGACGGTGCGGGGGGCCTCGTCGAAGGGGGAGCGGTAGGCGCGGACGAAGCGGTGGTGGGAGAAGTAGGCACGCAGGGCCGTGATGCAGTTGCCCACCGTGCGGAAGGTGGCCACCCGCGAGGAGCCCAACAGCACTTCGCGGTAAGCCGGTTCGGTGCCGACCGGCGATCCCCACACCACGCACACCAGCTTGTCGGTGCGTTCGGCCGCGGCGACGAGATCCTCGACCAGCTTGTCGCTCAGCGGCGGGAAGGGGCCCGTGATCGGGCACACCAGTACGCCCACCTCCGGGTCGTCGAGGATCGCGTCGATGATCTTCCGGCCGCGCCAATCCCCCACCGGGTGACCGCCGTTGTCGACCGGGTTCGCCACGCTCAGGTACGGCGGTATCCACTCGTGGAGTTCGGCCTGCTTGGCGTCCGACAGCTGCGGGAGGTACAGGCCCGCCTCGCTGGCCAGGTCGGCGAAGTGGGCGCCCGTGCCGCCGGAGATCGAGTACACGACCACCCCGTCCGCCGAGGGGGCCTTCGCCCGTGCCAACAGGGCCGCGGTGTCCTGGAGTTCGTCCAGGCCGTCGACGCGGATCACGCCGAACTGGCGCATCGCCGCGTCCACCACCGTGTCCGCGCCGGTGAGTTTGCCGGTGTGGGACGCGGCCGTACGGGCGCCGGTCTCGGTGCGGCCGACCTTGACCGCGATCACCGGGACCTTGCGGCGGGCGGCGCGGTCGGCGGCGAGGAGAAAGGAACGGCCGTCCTTGAGGCCCTCCACGTAGCAGGCGATGGCGCCCACTTCGGGGCGCTCGGCGAAGTAGGAGATGAAGTCGGCGGTCTCCAGGTCGGCCTCGTTGCCGGTGGGGGCCCAGTGGGAGAGGCGGATGCCGAGTTCCTGGAGGGCGAAGACCGGGCGGCCCTGGTGGCCGGACTGGGTGATGAGGGCGATCGCGGGCCCCTCGAGGTCCTCGCGGAAGTTCTCGAAGGCGTTGAGGTTGGTGTTCGGACCGAGGAGGCGGAGCCCCGACCGCCCTACGGCGGCGGCGAGTTGGGCCTGTGCCAGGGCGCCCGCCTCGCCCGTCTCGGCGAAGCCGGACGCGAAAGCGACCGCGAACTTGACCTTCGCCTCGGCGAGGCGCTCGATCACCGGGAGCGGGTCGGCCACCAACACCACCGCCAGGTCGACCTGTTCGGGCAGATCGGAGATGGAGGGGAAGCAGGGGACGCCGAAGACCGTGGCGCGGGTGGGGTGCACCGGGTGGAGCCGGGCGCCCACCCGCTCTGCCCAGGCCATGAGTTGGCGGGTGATGCCGGTGTTCGGGCGTCCCTCCGCGTCGGAGGCGCCGATGACGGCGACCGACTCGGGGCGGAAGAAGCGGTCCAGGTCGGGTACGTCGGCGTACAACGGCCGTCCGCCGACGTCGAGATCGTCGACGTCGGCGGGCCTGCCGTGGACGGCGGGGCCGGGTTGCTCCCCGCAGGCGATGACCCGGGCCCGGCGGGAGTCGGTGGTGAGGGTGCCGTGGGTTGATCCAAGCATCGGTCCGCCCCGCTCCTGTGTGACGGCAAAGTCAACTGACGCAGTGTCAGATTACTGAACTGACACTGCGTCAGGAACTGTCGTGCACGCAAAGAACGGACGGACCCTAGCTCACGGCACTTTTGCGGACGGACTTGGCGAGGACCTTCGCGATCTTCTCCGCGTCGATGGCCAGTTCGCGGAACATGCCGCTGATGGGGTTGGTGAAGCCGGTGAAGTACAGGCCGGGCGCGTCCTTCGGGGTGTGCGCGCCGTTCACGACCGGCTTGCCGCGGGCGTCCAACACGCCGAGGTGGCCGACGAGTTGCTCCAGGGAGCGGAGGTATCCGGTGGCCGCGATCACGGCGTCCGGCTCGATGCGGTCGCCGCCGGCGAGGACCACCTTGCCGTCCTCGAAGCTCTCCACGGTCGCCACGACCTCGACCTTCCCCTTCCGTACGGCGTCGATGAGCCCGACGTCCTGCACGGGGATCGACCCCTCCTTGACCCGGCTGTACAGCCCGGTGTCGGGGCGCGGCAGCCCCTGCTCCGTCAGGTCCGGCATGGTCAGCTTGGCCACCGGTCCCGCGAGCCGGTCGACCAGCCGGACCGGCAGCCGTCGTACGAGAATGCCCGTGTACTGGGCCGCCCAGCCCGCGGTCGAGCGGCGCAGGATGTGCGGAACCGTGCGGACGGCGAGCCGGACGCGGGACGCGCCGCCCTCCACCAGGTCCACGGCGATCTCCGCACCCGTGTTGCCGACGCCGACGACCAGGACGTCCCGGCCGGCGTAGGGCTGGGCGTTGCGGTAGTCGGCGGCGTGCAGGAGTTCGCCGGTGTAGGTGTCGCGGCCGGGCCAGTCGGGGATCCGGGGGGTGTGGTTGGTGCCGGTGGCGACGACGACCGCGCGGCCGGTCAGCTCACGGCCACCGGTGGCGTGCAGCAGCCAGCCGGTGCCGTCGGCCGAGCGCTCGATGCGGGAGACCTCGACGCCGGTGACGATCTCCAGCTCGTTGACCTCGGCGTACTTCTCCAGATAGCGCACCACGTCGTCCCGCGCGACCCAGCGGCCGAACCGGCGCGGCATCGTGAGCCCGGGCAGCCCCGACAGCCGGCGGGTGGTGTGCAGACGCAGCCGGTCGTAGTGGCCGCGCCAGGACGCGCCGACCCGGTCCGACTTCTCCAGTACGACGGCACGGATGCCCCGCGCGCGCAGCGCGTACGCGGCGGCGAGTCCGCCGGGGCCGCCGCCGATGACGTACACGGGGCGGTCTGCGTG
The DNA here is from genome assembly GCF_016612545.1 of Streptomyces sp. MBT65. Taxonomy (GTDB): domain Bacteria; phylum Actinomycetota; class Actinomycetes; order Streptomycetales; family Streptomycetaceae; genus Streptomyces. The sequence goes on from NZ_JAENRY010000134.1 coordinate 8,314, forward strand.
GTTGTGTACCGCGGGCTGCGCGGGCGCTGTGGAGTCGGCCATGAGCGCGAGCGTAATCACGTCCCACGTTGATGGGTCTCGGTCAAGCCCGGAATTGGTTGCGGATTGATCACGGGTGTGGAGGACCGGGTGAGGCCGGTGGCGTAGGGCCTCTGGTTGTGAGGGGTGGATGGGGGTGGGCGATGCGGGTGGCGGATGCGGGTCCGGAAAAGCCACGACGCCGAGCCCGCGCTGTCCGCGGTGGGGCTCGGCGTCGTGGGGCGGTGACCGGAATGTATGACGGGAAACCGGTACCGCGTCCTGGGGCCTGCAAGAGGCGGGGTCCGTCTACTTGCCGCGCTTGGCCTTGTGGCCTGTCACCTTCGCGATCCAGGTGATGAAGTCGCCCGGGTCGGTGTTGGCGCCGTGGCCCTCGTCCCAGTAGTAGATGTGGTTCACGTCGTCGCCCAGGTTGTCGAGGCGGGCGGCGAGGTTGGCGGCGACCGTCAGCGAGGTGTCCGAGTCCTTGGTGCCGAGCCGGATCCACCAGTGCTTCGAGCGGTTCGGGTTGACCTTCTCGACCAGGTGGAACATCGGGTTCATCAGGTCGAGCTTCGCGGGGATGTCGCCGGCAACGCGCTTGCTGGCGAGGCCCGTTGAGTCGTTCTTCGCGCCGTACGCCGTGAAGTGGCGGGCCAGCGTCGTGCCCGTGCCGAACTCGTTGTTCTCGCCGGCCGACAGGTCGAAGGCGTCGAAGGCGGGGGTGTCCTTCTTGCGGGCGCCGACGTGGGTGAGGAAGTCGGCCCAGGTGAAGGTGGCCTTGCCGCCGGACCAGGTGATGAAGGTGTTGGCCTTCAGATAGGTCTCGCGGGCGGAGTCGGACAGGGCGGCGAGGTAGGTGGTGGCCGAGGGCTCCAGGTACTGCTCGACCATGTACGTGTCGAGGTTGCGGGCGTTCAGCGGACCGAAGCCGCCCAGGCCGCGCAGCTTCAACCCGGCCTGGTACTCGGCGAATTGTGCTTGCAGCGCCTTCGACACCGTCTGGTCGACGAGCTTGCCGGTGCTCAGGTCGTTGGCGCCCCAGTTCCACTCGTAGGCGCCGTCGGCGTGCTCCAGGTCGGTGATCGGGCACCAGGCGCCGGTCGCGAAGATCGCGTCCGAGGCGTCGGCCGCGCCGATCTCCTTGAGGTACGTGTCGTAGACCGGGCTGTCGCCGGAGGCGCCGAGCAGCGAGGACAGCGCGCCACCGGCACTCGTCCCGGCGGAGACGATCCGCTCGACGTTGCCGGGGATGCGCCCCTTGTTGGACTTGATGTACCGGACCGCGGCCTTGAGGTCGACGATCGCGGCGGGGGCGGTGCCGTAGTACTCGCCGGAGGAGTTCTTGAGGGTACGGCCGCGGGCGCCGGGCTCGATGACGACGTAGCCGGCGGCCAGCGCGAGGAGCTGGTTGCTGGAGGTGGCGCCGCCGGTGGCGTTGGTGTTGCCGTTGGCGCCGGGGGCGGCGGCGCTCGCGGATGAGGACGCGGACGAGGACGCGGACGCGCTCGGGGCGCCGCTGGGGGCCGCGCCGCCGCCGCCCATCGCCGAACCGCCGCCGCCGACCTCGGTGGCGGTGGCGACGGAGGCGGGCAGATAGCCGCCGATGGAGTTGGCGAGCAGGATCGGCGCGTTGCTCGTGTCGACCGCCTTGCCGTCGATCTCGACCGGGGAGCTGACGATCAGCGACTGGTACGTGGCGTCGACCGGCTTGGCGACGTACGTGATCGCCTTCCAGAAGTGGTAGACGACCGTGTGCTCCGTGCCCTCGGTGTCCGTGACGGTCTTCGTCAGCTTCGTGTACGCGTCCGGGTCGAAGACCAGGGCGTCCGCCGAGGACGAGGAGGACGAGGAGGACTTCGCGTCGCTCGAGGCGTTCGCGTTGAGCGCGATGCCGCCGACCGCCGCGACCCCGGCCGTCGCGCCGATGCCCATGACTACCGTCCTGCGCTTCACTGCCCTGTGCTTCACCGTGCTGCCTCTCGTCTTCCCGACCACTTCTTCCTGACCTTGCGCTTGCGAACGTATTCGGCGGCGAACAAAATCGTCAACAATCTGCCGGGGATTCATGGGGGACCCACAGCGGCACGGCCGGACCACAGGAATTACATGGCCGACTCTCGGCTTTCTTCAGGTTCTGACGTACCGTCAGATTCATGGATGCGATCTGGCTCAGCGGAGCGGACTGGCTCGCGGTCCTCCGCATAGGACTCGGGCTGTGGTGGCTGGAGAGCTGGCGGCACAAGGACAAGAAGGCGTGGTTCGAGCGCGGCACCGGTATCGCGTGGGCGGCCGATGTCGCGGCCAAACACCGCTGGACGGCGGTCCGTTCGGGCTTCGACGTGATGGTCGCGCCGCGCCCGCGGACGATGTCGTACGTCGTCGTCTACGCGGAGTTGGCGGTGGGCCTCGGCCTGGTCGCGGGCTTCCTCACCCCGGCCGCCCTGGTCGGCGGCCTGCTCCTGAACGTCCTCTACTTCACGCTCATGATCCACGACTGGGCGGAGCAGGGGCAGAACGCGATGATGGCGCTCATCTCCATGGTGGCCCTGTTCGCGATGTCCTGGCAGGTGTGGTCGGTGGACGCGGCGCTGGGGTGGTTCTGATGTCTGAGGGGGCCTTGCGTCACGACCTCCCCGAGCCGGACGCGTTCACCCGCACCTACTGGGAGGCGGCCGCACAGGGCCGACTCCTCCTCCGCCGCTGCGCGGACTGCGGCCGGGCCCACCACTACCCCCGTGAGTTCTGCCCCCACTGCTGGAGCGACGACGTCACCTGGGAACCCGCGAGCGGCCACGCCACGCTCTACACCTGGTCCGTCGTCCACCGCAACGACCTGCCGCCCTTCGGGGAGCGGGTGCCGTACGTGGCTGCGGTGGTCGACCTCGCGGAGGGCCCGCGGATGATGACGGAGATCGTGGAGCCCGGGGCCGCCGGGCTACGGGCCGGGATGGCGGTCGAGGTGGCGTTCCGGGACGGGGTGCCGGTGTTCAGGGGTGCCGCTGTTCAGGCTGCGGAAAAATGACGTACCCGGCGCGCGCGGCGCTTGATTCAATGGCGCGATGGCCCACATACGCGAGCGGTCTCTGCACCACCCCTTTCCCGAGCTGAACGGTCACGGGCTGCGGCTGCGGGCCTGGGACGCCGACGACGACGGTGATGTGGCGGACTGGCTGCGGGGCGTGTCCGACCCCGAGTTCCAGCGCTGGAACACCACGCTGCGGCCGATCACGGACGCCACCAGCGCCCGCGACTCGCTGCGCTCCCGCGCCGAGAACGCGGAGGACGGGGTCAGCGCGTCGTTCTGTGTCACGGACGCGAGCAGCGGTGCGACGCTCGGGCACATCGGCGTCAACGACATCGACCACGTCGTCCGCGTCGGCCGTGTCGGCTACTGGACCCTCCCCGAGGCTCGCGGCCGCAGCGTCGCGACCCGCGCGCTCACCCTCACCGCCCGCTGGGCCCTGACCGATCTGGGCCTGTACCGGCTCGAACTGGGCCATGCCCTGGGTCACGACGTCTCCTGCCGGGTCGCCGAGCGGTGCGGGTTCCCGGGGGAGGGGACGTTGCGCGGGGCGATGTTCGAGGCGGGGCGACGGGACGCGTTCCGTGACGTCCATCTGCACGGGCGGCTGGCGACGGATCCGGAGGTGGAGCTCTGATGGGGGGCGACTGGCGCATCACCGGGGACCTGGACGACTTCCTCAGCCGTGCGGGGGGCTTCCTGCGTTCTCGGCCGGCGCTGCACACGGTTGCGCTGACGGTGACGGACGGGCTGCGTAGACGCGGGCTCCATGTCTACGGCGAGGGCGACCCGGTCTTCGGCGTGCTGGAACGGGACGGCGCCGTGAGCGCGGCCTTCTTCCGTACACCCCCGGGCCACCTTGTGCTGACCGCCCTCACGGCCACGGATGCCGCCGAGCTGGCGGCCCAACTCGCCGACCGGGATGAGGAGTTGCCGGGGGTCACCGGTGAACGGGACACAGCGGAGGCCTTCGCGGAGGCGTGGGGGCGGGGGACCGGAGCCGTGTCCGAGATCCATGTCCGCCAACGCCTTTATCGGCTGGGCGAGTTGACGGTCCCGGAGCCCGTTCCGGAGGGGCGGCCGAGAGTCGCGATGGCAAAGGATCGCGAACAACTCATGCGCTGGTTCGTCGAGTTCGCCGAGGCGGTCGGTGAGAGCGGGGGTGGCGCCATGCAGAGTCCCGCGGGTTGGGCCGACGCGCGGATCGCGTACGGCGGGGTCACCTTCTGGGAGACCTTGGACGGTACGCCGGTGTCGATGGCCGGGGTCACGGCGCAGGTGGCCGGTCAGATCCGGGTCGCGACCGTCTACACCCCGGCGGAGTTCAGGGGGCGGGGCTACGCCGGTGCGGTCACCGCGGAGGTCAGTCGGGTCGCGCGGGTGGCGGGTGCGGAGGAGGTGCTCCTGTTCACGGATCTGGCGAATCCGACGAGCAACGCGCTGTATCAGCGGATCGGGTACCGCCCTGTGGAGGACTTCGCCGGGTACGACTTCAGATCGGCCTCAGCTTCTTCCCCGAGGTGATACTCGACTCATGGCAACGGGAACGGGACCAGATCTTCACGAACTGCTGCGATCACTGCGGGTGTGGGCTCCGGAGGTGACCAAGCTGCCGCCGCTGGATCCGGCCGTGGCGCCGGACACTCCGCTCGCCCTTTTCACCACCTGGTTCGCGGAGGCGGTGGCTGCGGGTGAGGTCGAACCGCACGTGATGTCACTGGCGACGCGGGACGGGGACCCGGCGACGGAGGGCGGGGGTCTCCCGGACGTACGGATGGTGATGCTGCACGGCGCGGACGACGAAGGCTGGTCCTTCGCGACCCACACCACGAGCCGCAAAGGCCATCAACTCGCCACGTTCCCCTACGCCGCCCTCTCCTTCTACTGGCCCCTCCTCGGCCGCCAAGTCCGCCTACGAGGCCCCGTGCTCCCGGCGACACCGACCGAATCCCAGGCTGACCTGCACGCACACTCCACGGGTGCGCTGGCTGCGGCGTTGACCGGCCACCAGAGCGAAGTCCTTTCCTCCTTGGGGGAGTTGGCGCGAGCGTCGGAAGAGGCCTGGGAGCTTGCCCAGCGAGAACCGGAGACGGCTGCCCCGTCCTGGTCCCTGTACCGCGTGTTCCCGGACGAGGTCGAGTTCTTTCAAGGCGATGCGCTACGGAGACATGTGCGCCTGAACTATGTCCGGGGGGAGCGGGGTTGGGAGAGGGGGTTGCTGTGGCCGTGAGGTGTGGTGTGAACGTTGGGCCACTCGCTTCTTTGCCGGTGTCGGGCTTCCGCGGCCCGAGTAAAGGGCGCTGCGCTGCGCGTCGGGTCGGCTTAGCGGCCAACGGTAGAGAGGACAGGCGTTCACGTTCACGATGCGCCTCGGCGATCCGGGCGCCCGGCCAACGACAAAGCCGTCATCACGGTCCACCCGACCGTTGAACTGCCCGGCCGGACACCACGTACCACTTACTGACAGAAGGACCAGAGAGAGCAAGGCGAACGTCGGAGAGAGGGCCGAGCCATTTCCGTGGAGACCAGTCGTCCGGTCGGCATACCCGTACGGCGGCACGTGCTCGGCCTGGACGGACTGCGCGGGCTCGCCGCCCTGTACGTGGTGCTGTTCCACTGCTGGCTGTACACCTTCCCGGGCTACCCCGACAGCGCGGCGCCCAGGTGGCTCGACGTGCTGATGTTCGGCCGTATCGCCGTCGTCTTCTTCCTCGTGCTGTCCGGGTTCTCCCTGGCGATCTCCCCGGCCCGGCACGGCTGGCGGTCCGGAGGCGGTATCGCCGAGTTCCTGCGTCGGCGCGCCTGGCGCATCCTGCCGCCGTACTGGGCGGCGTTGGCGATCAGTCTTGTTGTCTCGCTGTATGTGGTGCCCGCCTCGCACTACGGGCCGCCCGACGGTTCGTCGCTTCTCGTCTACGGCCTTGTCCTTCAGGACATGGTCTTCGCCCCGACGCCGAACGGGGCGTTCTGGTCGATCGGCGTGGAGGCCGAGCTGTATCTCCTCTTCCCGCTGGTTCTGCTTGTCCGGCGGCGGTTCAGCGCGGCTGTCGTCGTCGCGTGCGTGACGCTTCCGGTGATCGTCTACGGGTTGCTGGCCACCGACGCGAACCCGGTCGAGGGTGACAACTGGCTCGCCCCGCATCTCGCTCCCGTCTTCGTCGCCGGAGTCGTCGGGGCGGGCATCGTGGTCGCGTCGGAGCGGGTCAGGCGGTTGCCGTGGGGGTGGTTCGCGGCCGCGGCCGCCGTGCCCGTGCTCGCCCTCGGGGTCGTCCGGGGGAACGTCTGGACCGTGCACCACTACTTCTGGGTCGATCTCGCCATCGCTCCCTCCATGGCCATGCTGCTGGCCGCGGTCGCCACCGGTCGGCCCGCCCCGCTCGTCCGGCTGTTGATCACACGGCCGCTTCAGGCCCTCGGGAACTTCTCCTACAGCCTCTATCTGATCCACCTGCCGGTCGTCCTGGTCGTCGTGCGCCGCGTGGCCCCGCACTTCGTCGCGCCGGGGATGCCCACGTTCTGCTTCACCCTCGCCGTGGGCCTGCCCGTCTCGGTGCTCGGTGCCTGGCTGTTCGCCGAGATTTTTGAGATGCCCTTCAAGCGGAACCGGTCCTGGAAGTCTCTTACCGGCGCGCTCGGTCGGGCGCGGCCCGACACTCAGTCCCTGCCCAGCACCACCGTTCCCGAGGAGCAGAACCAGCCGCCCGTCCCGGAGGCGACCCCGAGTCGGGGCAAGTCCCCGTCCACGCCTGTCACTTGACGGGGCCCGGCCTCCCCGCGCAGCTGCCGTACCGCCTCCACCAGCAGGAACAGGCCCCGCATCCCGGGGTGTTGGGCCGACAGCCCACCTCCGTCCGTGTTCACCGGCAACTCCCCGCCCGCCACCCGCAACCTCCCCTTCTCCACGAAGGCGCCGCCCTCGCCCTTCGCGCAGAAACCCAGATCCTCCAGCGTCACCAACGTCATGTACGTGAACGCGTCGTAGATCTCCGCGAAGTCCATCTCCTCGGGGCGAACTCCCGCGCGTTCGAAGGCCAGTCGGCCGCTCACCGCCGCCGGTGACACCGTGAAGTCCGGCCACTCGGACATCGAGGCATGGGAGACGTGCTCCCCGGTGCCGAGTATCCATATCGGTGCCGTACGGCAGTCCCGTACGTACTCCTCGGCCGCCAGCAGGATCGCCGCGCCGCCGTCGGACCGTAGGCAGCAGTGGAGTTTGGTGAAGGGGTCCGCGATCATCGGGCCGGAGAGGACCTCGTCCACCGTGATCGGGGTGCGGAACATCGCCTCGGGGTTGAGCGCCGCGTTCGCGCGGGCCTGGACCGCCACCTCCGCCAACTGCTCGATCGTCGTGCCGAATTCGAGCATGTGGCGGCGCGCGGCCATCGCGTACTTGGCGATCAGCGTGTGGCCGTAGGGGACTTCGAACTGGAGCGGGCCCCGTGCGCCGAAGGAGAGGTTGCCGGTGCGGCGGCCCGCCTTGATGTCGGCCCGGGCCGTCGAGCCGTAGGCGAGCAGTACGGCGTTCGCGTGACCCGCCGCTATCGCGTCCGCCGCGTGCGCCGCCATGACCTCCCAGGTCGAGCCGCCGACGGAGGTGGAGTCGACCCAAGTGGGGCGCAGGCCCAGGTATTCGGCCACCTCCACCGGGGCCAGGGTGCCCAGGCCCGCCGACGCGAAGCCGTCCACCACCTCCCTTCCCAGGCCCGCGTCCGCCAGTGCGCGGCGGGCCGCCTGGGCGTGCAGGGCGTAGGGGGTCGTGTCGTCCACGCGTCCGCAGTCGGACAGCGCCACGCCCACCACGGCGACCTTGCGGCTCCCCGGTGTCATGAGGGGCCTCCTCCCTCTGTGCATATCGTGCCCGGACTCCTAATATGACGGACCGTCAGATCTGGAGGGAAGTGTCATGGACGCCAGCTTCACCGCCGAGCAGGACGAGATCCGCCGTACCCTCCGCGAACTGCTTCAAAAGCGGTGTGGGTCAAACGAGTTGCGCGCCGCCGTCGACAGCCCCGCCGGGCACGACCCCGCCCTCTGGACCGCCCTCGCCCGACAACTCGGCCTGCCCGGACTCGCCCTCCCCGACGTCTACGGCGGTGTCGGCTGCTCGGCGACCGAACTCGCCCTCGCGGCAGAGGAGACGGGCCGTTGCCTGGCGCCCTCCCCGCTCCTCGCCACCGCCGTGCTCGCCGCCCCGCTCGTTCTCGGACTTGGCGCCGAGGCCCAGCGCGCGCGGCTGCTGCCCCGCATCGCCGCCGGGTCCCTGACCGCCGCCCTCGCGATACCCGGTCCCGCCCTCACCACCGCCCTCACCCTCACCGGCAGCAACGGCGGGGAGTGGGCCGGCGGCGGGCGTGCGGGCGGGGTGCAGGCGCGGCAGACCCCGGATTCCGGCTGGCGGCTGTACGGGGAGGTCGGGCAGGTCCTCGACGGGCACAGCGCCGATCTGCTCCTTGTCGCCGCCCATGTCGGGGGGTTCGCCCGGTCGCGGACCTTGCTGTTTCTCGTGGCGGGGGACGCCGACGGGCTGGTGCGGGTACGGCAGACCGCGCTTGACTCGACCCGGCCGCAGGCTCGGCTCGAACTACGGGACGTGGAGGGGGAGTTGCTGGGTGTCGATGACAGTCCGCGGCTGCTGCGCGAGCTGTCCGCGCTCGGTGATTCCGCCGCCACCGTGCTCGCCGCCGAAGCCGTCGGGGCCGCCGACCGGGCTCTGGAGCGGACCGTCCAACACGTCAAGCAGCGCGAGCAGTTCGGGCGGGCGATCGGGTCCTTCCAGGCGGTGAAGCACCGGCTGGCCGATGTGTATGTGCAGGTCCAGGCGGCCAAGTCGGCCGTCTACTACGCCGCTTGGGCGATCGGCAAGGGGGAGCGGGTCGGTGGGCTCGCCCTCGCGCAGGCGCTGGAGGCGCTGCGCGGGGCCGCCGCCGAGGGGATCCAACTGCACGGCGGGATCGGGTTCACCTGGGAACACGAGGCCCATCTCTTCTTCAAGCGTGCCGCCGGCGACGAGCTGCTCTTCGGGCCGGTGCACCGGCTGCGGGCGCATGCCGCCGAGGGCGCGCACCTCTTCGAGATCGAGATCGAGAGCCACGAGGTGACGGTGTGATCGGTGTGCGCGCGGTGCAGAAGGTGTCCTCGACCCGGGCGTTCGCGCGTATCGCGCCGCACGTCATCCCCGGCCTCGACCGGGCCGTGCACCGGCTCACCCGCGGGAAGGTGCTGCTCAGCGCGCAGATGCTGCCGGGGGTGATCCTGACCGCCAGAGGTGCGAGGAGCGGGCAGCCGCGTCGTACGCCGCTCGCCTGCATGCCGGTGGAGGACGGCTGGATTCTCGTCGGGTCCAACTTCGGACGCGCCGGTCATCCCGCCTGGACGCACAACCTCATCGCCCACCCCGACGTGGAGATCAGCTGGAAGGGCGAGGAAATACCGGTCACCGCACGGCTGTTGGAGGGCGAGGAGCGGGCGGAGGTCTGGAAGACGGCGCTCGTGTTCTGGCCGCCGTATGCCACCTATCAGGCCCGGGTCGACCGCGAGATCCGGCTGTTCCGGGTCACACGCAGGGCAGGCGGCGGTCCACCGGAGTGAACCACCGCCCGCGAGACAGGACTTGGGACCGCAGAAGACCGTAGAGGTCAGAGCCTGGGAAGCAGGAACTCCTACTTCGTCGGCTTCTTGCCGGTCACGCCCAGGTGGACCAACAGCGCCAGGTTCGGCTTGAGTTCAGCCTGCTTGACGCCCCACGTCTGGAAACCCTTCTGGTGCGAGGCGACGGCCGCGAGCATCGCGACCAGTGAACCGGCGACCGCCGCCGGGTTCACGTCCTTGTCGACCTTGCCCTTGGCCTGCAACTCGGCGACCGCGTCCGAGAGGGAGTTGTTCACGGAGTTGAGGATCTTCATGCGGATCTTGTAGAAGCGTTTGTCGCCCTCGGCCGCTCCGAGGTCGACGACCCGCAGGATCGCGTCGTTCCGGCGCCAGAACTCCAGGAATCCGTCCACGAGTTCCTGCGAGGTCTGCCAGCCGGCCTTGCCGACCCATGACCGGCCGGCGAGCAGATCGGTCAACTGACCGCCCTCCGTGGCCATTTGCTCGGCGATCTCCAGGACGGCGCCTTCGACGTCCGGGAAGTACTGGTAGAAGGTCGCGGGCGAAGTACCCGCCTTCCGGGCGACATCGATGACTTTGACGTCCCGGTAAGGGGAAGAGCTCAGCATCTCGCTCAGGCAGTCGAGCAGCTTCTGCCGGGTCGCCTGCCCACGCCGGCCGGCCACGCGGCCGTCGACGGTACGCACTTGTCCTGTCATGCCGTCAGCTTACCGAGGGGTGATCGGAGCGCGATTCGGCCGACTGCAAATGGGGTGCACGAGGGTCCAGAGGGTGGTGTGCCTGGTCTGCGGGGTGCGTGCGTCGCCGTTACTTTGACGGTATGGCCGAAAACAGGGCATCCGCGAAGGAAAAGACGTACGGAGAAGGCGTCCCCTGCTGGGTGGACGCGCAGCTTCCGGACCTGGCGGCGGGCAGGCGGTTCTACGGTGAGCTCTTCGGGTGGACCTTCGAGGAGGCGTACGGCGGCTCCGTATGGGCCCGCAAGGACGGCGAGGCCGTCGCGGCGCTCGCCCACAAGGCGGACGGGCGGATGCCGACCGTGTGGACGGTGTACTTCGCGACACCGGACGTGGTGCGGCTGAGCGGGCGGATCCGGGAGGCCGGCGGGCAGCTGGTGATGTCGCCGGTTTCCTTGGGGGAGCTGGGCACGGCCGCCCTCGTGGCCGATCCGGAGGGGGCCGTCTTCGGGCTGTGGCAGGCGGCCCGCCATCCCGGTTTCGGCACCCGGCACAAGGCGGGCACCTTCGGCTGGGCCGAGCTGTACGCCCGCGACACGGAGACCGCGAACACTTTCTACGGCGGACTTTTCACAGATGCCCTGTTCGGGCCGGAGGCCGCCCCCGACTTCGGGCGCGCGCCCGTCTCCGACGTCTTCCCGGTGGAGATGCCGCCGCATTTCCTCGTGCACTTCCGGGTCGAGGACATCGCGGCTGTTCTGGGGGCCGTGCGGCGGCTCGGCGGGCGGGTCCAGGTCCCGCCCTTCGAGACGTCGTACGGGAATGTGGCGGTCGTCACGGACAATCAAGGGGCGTCGTTCGCGTTGCTGCAACGCTGACACCTGGACTTTTGTCCGTAGATATGTCGAGACACCCCGATTAGTCGCCGGGTTCGCAACCTGTGGCCCGGCCAGGAAGAATCAGGGTGCGTGCCGCCATGGCGGTGCGGTGGTGAGACGCTGCACGGGGTCGCGTACATATGTGGGTGGCGTGGCCCGTACGGGGAGGTGGCAGGCAAGTGGTGGATCAGCTGACGCAGCACGATCCGCGGCGGATCGGGCCGTTCGAGGTGCTGGGACGGCTGGGCGCGGGCGGCATGGGGCTGGTCTATCTCGCGCGCTCGGCGTCCGGTCGGCGGGTGGCGATCAAGACCGTGCGGACGGAACTCGCCGAGGACCAGCTCTTCCGGGTCCGTTTCACGCGTGAGGTCGAGGCCGCGCGGGCCGTCTCCGGGTTCTACACGGCCGCCGTGGTCGACGCCGATCCGCGGGCCGCCGTGCCGTGGCTGGCCACCGCGTACGTTCCCGCGCCCTCGCTGGAAGAGATAGTGAACGAGTGCGGGCCGATGCCGGCCCAGGCGGTGCGCTGGCTCGCGGCGGGGGTCGCGGAGGCGTTGCAGTCCATTCATGGCGCCGGGCTCGTGCACCGGGACCTGAAACCCTCCAACGTCCTCGTCGTCGAGGACGGGCCGCGGGTCATCGACTTCGGTATCGCCTCCGGTGTGTCGAACACCCGTTTGACGATGACGAATGTGGCGGTGGGCACCCCCGCCTACATGTCCCCGGAGCAGGCCAAGGACTCCCGCAGCGTCACCGGCGCGAGCGACGTGTTCTCGCTCGGCTCGATGCTCGTCTTCGCCGCCACCGGACACCCCCCGTTCCACGGCGCCAACCCGGTCGAGACCGTCTTCATGCTGCTGCGCGAGGGCCCCGACCTCACCGGCCTCCCGGACGAACTGCGCCCCCTCATCGAGTCCTGTATGCAGATGGAGGCCACCGGTCGGCCCAACCCGGCCGACCTCCAGGCCCAGCTCGCACCTCACCTCTTCGGCTCCGGCTCCGACGACAGCGGTACGGCCTCGGCCTGGCTGCCCGAGCGCGCGGTGGGCCTGATCGAGACCCGGCGCGGCGGCCGCCCGGCCGTGAAACCGGCGCCCACCGCGGGCCGCAGCGGTGGTGGACGCGTGGCCGTACCGCCGCCGCCCTCCCACGACCCCGTGGTCCCCGTTCCGGTCGGCGCCCCCGACACCGGGCCGGTACGGCTGGCCGGCGCCCCGGTCCCGATCGGTCCAGGGCCCCGGGTCGCCGACGCCCGCGCCGCCGCCGTGAAGGCACCCCCTCCCGAGGCCGGCCTGGTCGCCTCCTGGTCCCGGCCCCGGCCCGGCGTCAACGGCACCGACGCCGCCGTAGGACCCGCCGTACCCGCACCGCCGCCGCTGCCCCCGGAGACCGCCTCCGGCTGGCGCCCCTGGCGATTCCGCATGTCGAACGACGTCTGGGGCACCCCGACCGTCGCGGGCGACCTCGTCTACGTCACCTCCTTCGAGGTGCACGCCCTCGACGTGCAGACCGGCCGCCGTTCCTTCAAGACCCGGGACGTCGCCTGGTCGATGGCTGTCGCGGACGGCCGTATCCACGCCTCGGACGGCCCCACCCTCTTCGCCCTGGACGCCCGCGAGGGCGGCGACCTGTGGCGGCTGTCCACCGACGCCTGGGTGTACTCCCTCAAGGCCGAGCGCGGCACCGTCCTCACCGGGACGCGCGGCGGCGGAGTGCAGGCCTGGGAAGCGTCCACCGGGCAGCAGCTCTGGCAACTCACCGGCGCGCAGACCGACTTCGAGTCCCCGGAGGCCGGGCCCGCACTGCACGACGGCACGGTCTACGTCTGGCAGGACGCCCGGCTGCGCGCCCTCGACGCCCGGACGGGCGAGGAGCGCTGGGCCTACCCGATCGGCGACGCGGCCTCCTGCGGCGGCGTCCCCGTCCGGATCACCCCCGCCCCGGACGGTCAGGTCTACGTCGCCGCCGGCACCCGCGTGCTCTC
>NZ_JAENRY010000135.1 GCF_016612545.1 Streptomyces sp. MBT65
ACCCACCGAGTCGGGTGGTGGGTGGGCAAAGGCCGGGGGGCTGGGGGCGGAGCCCCCAGGGACGTCGGCCGTAACCCCGGCCACGCCGGCCACGCGCCCCACGCCGCAAAGGCCCGGCGCAGCCACCCGCACCGCACACCCCCGCCCGGATAAGGCAGTCTTGTCCCCGTGCCCGAACCCGAAACCAGCAGACCCGCAGGCCCCGCGCCCCGCGCCCACTCGCACCCGGCGACTCTGAAGCGGCTGGAGCAGTCGTCCGGGAGTCTCGCCGCCCAGGCCATCGCGCGCATGGACGAGACGCTGTCGTGGTACCGGGCGATGCCACCGGAGAACCGTTCCTGGATCGGACTGGTCGCACAGGCCGGTATCGCCGCCTTCACCGAGTGGTTCCGGCATCCGGACGCCCCGCAGGCCATCTCCACCGACGTGTTCGGGACCGCGCCCCGCGAACTGACCCGGGCCATCACGCTCCGCCAGACCGTCGAGATGGTGCGCACCACCATCGAGGTCATGGAGTCCGCCATCGACGAGGTGGCCGCCCCGGGTGACGAGTCCGTGCTGCGCGAGGCCCTGCTCGTGTACGCCCGGGAGATCGCGTTCGCGACCGCCCAGGTGTACGCGCAGGCCGCCGAGGCGCGGGGCGCGTGGGACGCCCGGCTGGAGTCGCTCGTCGTGAACGCCGTACTGAGCGGTGAGGCGGACGAGGGGGCGGTAAGCCGGGCCGCGGCCCTGGGGTGGAGTTCGCCCGAGCATGTGTGCGTGGTGCTGGGGACCGCGCCGGACGGCGACAGTGAACTGACCGTCGAGGCGATCCGACGGGCCGCCCGCCACGCCAAGCTCCAGGTGCTGACCGGGGTGCTCGGCGACCGGCTCGTCGTCATCGCCGGTGGCAACGACAACCCCCTCGCCGTCGCCAAGTCGCTGATCGGCCCTTATGCGGCCGGACCCGTGGTCGCCGGGCCGATCGTGCCCGACCTGCTGGCCGCCACCCGGTCCGCGCAGGCCGCCGCCGCCGGGCTCAAGGCGTGCTCCGCCTGGCAGGACGCCCCGCGCCCGGTACTGGCGGACGACCTCCTTCCGGAACGCGCGATGGCCGGTGACCCGGGCGCGCGGGACCAGTTGGTGGAGGAGATCTACAGACCGCTTGAGGAGGCCGGGTCCGCGCTCCTGGAGACACTCAGTGTCTATCTGGAGCAGGCGAGTAGCCTCGAAGGTGCCGCGCGGATGCTGTTCGTGCATCCCAACACCGTGCGCTACCGGCTTCGACGTGTGACTGACGTCACCGGCTGGTCGCCATCCGATGTACGGTCCGCGTTCACGCTGCGGATCGCGCTGATCCTGGGGCGTCTGGCCGATGGAGATCCCCAGAACTAGCCTTTTGTCGGGGCTCCACAAAACCCCTTCCCGTTCTTCGTCCCTGTCCCCACGGGCGTCCGTGCCCGTCCCCAAGAGAGAGTGTGAGAGTGCTCGTACTCGTCGCTCCCGGCCAGGGCGCCCAGACGCCCGGCTTCCTGACTCCCTGGCTCGACCTCCCCGGTGTCGAGGACCGTCTGCGTGCCCTCTCGGCCGCCGTCGACCTCGATCTGGTGCACTACGGCACGGACGCCGACGCGGACGAGATCCGTGACACCGCGGTCGCCCAGCCGCTCCTCGTCGCCGCCGGACTGGTCTCCGCCGCGGCACTCGGTGACGTGTCACCGGGCGCGGTCGCCGGTCACAGCGTCGGCGAGATCACCGCCGCCGTCCTCGCGGGCGTCCTGGACGACACGGCCGCCCTGACCCTCGTACGCAAGCGTGGTCTGGCGATGGCCGAGGCCGCCGCGATCACCGCGACCGGGATGTCCGCGCTGCTCGGCGGCGACCCGGACATCACGATCCCGCACCTGGAGAAGCTGGGCCTGACCCCGGCGAACGTGAACGGCGCGGGCCAGATCGTGGCCGCCGGCACGCTGGAGCAGCTCGCCGCCCTGGAGGCCGACAAGCCCGAGGGCGTACGGCGGGTCGTGGCGCTGAAGGTGGCCGGCGCGTTCCACACGCGGCACATGGCCCCGGCGGTCGACACGCTCGCCAAGGCCGCGCAGGAGCTGACCCCGGCCGACCCGACGATCACGTACGTCTCGAACAAGGACGGCAAGGCCGTCGCCACCGGTGCCGAGGTGCTGGAGCGGCTGGTCGGCCAGGTCGCCAACCCGGTCCGCTGGGACCTGTGCATGGAGACCTTCCAGGAGCTCGGCGTCACCGCGCTCCTGGAGGTGTGCCCCGGCGGCACCCTGACCGGCCTCGCCAAGCGCGCCCTGCCGGGCGTGCAGACGCTGGCCCTGAAGACCCCCGACGACCTCGACGCGGCCCGCGAGCTCATCGCCGAGCACGCCAACGCCTGAAGAAGGAGCCGTAGGAAATGTCGACGAAGATCAAGCCGAGCAAGGGCGCACCGTACGCGCGCATCCTCGGCGTGGGCGGCTACCGTCCGGTCCGGGTGGTGCCGAACGAGGTGATCCTGGAGACGATCGACTCGTCGGACGAGTGGATCCGCTCCCGTTCGGGCATCGAGACCCGGCACTGGGCGAACGACGAGGAGACCGTCGCCGCGATGTCCATCGAGGCGTCGGGCAAGGCGATCGCGGACGCGGGCATCTCCGTCGAGCAGATCGGCGGCGTGATCGTGTCCACGGTCTCGCACTTCAAGCAGACCCCGGCCGTCGCGACGGAGATCGCGGACAAGCTGGGCACGAACAAGGCCGCCGCGTTCGACATCTCGGCGGGCTGCGCGGGCTTCGGCTACGGCCTGACCCTCGCCAAGGGCATGGTCGTCGAGGGCAGCGCCGAGTACGTGCTGGTCATCGGCGTGGAGCGGCTGTCCGACCTGACCGACCTGGAGGACCGCGCGACGGCCTTCCTGTTCGGTGACGGCGCGGGCGCGGTCGTGGTGGGCCCCTCGACGGAGCCGCACATCGGCCCGACCGTGTGGGGTTCGGAGGGCGACAAGTCCGACACCATCAAGCAGACCGTGCCGTGGACCGAGTACGACTCCACGGGCAAGTTCCCTGCGATCACGCAGGAGGGCCAGGCGGTGTTCCGCTGGGCCGTGTTCGAGATGGCGAAGGTCGCCCAGCAGGCGCTGGACGCGGCCGGGATCACCCCGGACGACCTGGATGTCTTCATTCCCCACCAGGCCAACGAGCGGATCATCGACTCGATGGTGAAGACGCTGAAACTGCCGGAGCACGTCACGGTCGCGCGTGACGTACGCACCACCGGCAACACCTCGGCCGCCTCGATTCCGCTCGCTATGGAGCGGCTTCTGGCGACCGGCGAGGCGAAGAGCGGCGACACCGCGCTCGTCATCGGCTTCGGGGCGGGTCTTGTGTACGCCGCGACGGTCGTTACCCTCCCCTAGGCACTCCGTGCCGGATCATCATCGGATCCGGTGCCGGAGAAGCACTGCCACACCCTCTGGATCACAAAGAAGGAGCGCCTGACATGGCCGCCACTCAGGAAGAGATCGTCGCCGGTCTCGCCGACATCGTGAACGAGATCGCCGGCATCCCGGTTGAGGACGTCCAGCTGGACAAGTCCTTCACCGACGACCTGGACGTCGACTCGCTGTCCATGGTCGAGGTCGTCGTCGCCGCCGAAGAGCGCTTCGACGTCAAGATCCCCGACGAGGACGTCAAGAACCTCAAGACGGTCGGCGACGCGACCGACTACATCCTCAAGAACCAGGGCTGAGCCACCTCGTAGGCCCGGACCACCCGGTCCGAGCCACGTCGTAGGCCCGGCTGCATGGCCCCGCCACCCGGCGGTGGCGCCGCTTAATCCTCGTACCGTTGGAGAGAGAATTCCCGTGAGCCCGACCAATCGCACCGTGGTCGTCACCGGTATCGGCGCAACCACACCGCTGGGTGGCGACGCAGCCTCGACCTGGGAGGGTCTGATCGCCGGCAAGTCCGGTGTGAAGCCCCTGGAGCAGGAGTGGGCCGCCGAGCAGGCGGTCCGTATCGCCGCGCCGGCCGCCGTGGACCCCTCCGAGGTCATCCCGCGTCCGCAGGCCCGCCGGCTGGACCGCTCGGCGCAGTTCGCGCTGATCGCGGCCAAGGAGGCCTGGGCGGACGCCGGTTTCACCGACAAGGCCGGTGACGACGCCTCCGTCGACCCCGACCGGCTCGGCACCGTCATCGCCTCCGGCATCGGCGGTGTGACGACCCTGCTCGACCAGTACGACGTGCTGAAGGAGAAGGGCGTCCGCCGCGTCTCCCCGCACACCGTCCCCATGCTGATGCCGAACGGCCCGTCCGCCAACGTGGGGCTGCTCGTCGGCGCCCGCGCGGGTGTGCACACGCCGGTCTCCGCCTGCGCGTCGGGCGCCGAGGCCATCGGCTACGCCATCGAGATGATCCGCACCGGCCGCGCCGACGTCGTCGTCGCGGGTGGCACGGAGGCGGCCATCCACCCGCTGCCCATCGCCGCGTTCGGCAACATGATGGCGATGTCCAAGAACAACGACGACCCGCAAGGCGCCTCGCGTCCCTACGACACCGCCCGCGACGGCTTCGTCCTCGGCGAGGGCGCCGGTGTCCTGGTCCTGGAGTCCGCCGAGCACGCCGCGAAGCGCGGTGCCCGGGTGTACGCCGAGGCGGTCGGGCAGGGCATCTCCGCCGACGGCCACGACATCGTGCAGCCGGAGCCGGAGGGGCGCGGCATCTCGCAGGCCCTGCGGAACCTGATGGACAACACCGATCTGGACGCGGCGGAGATCGTGCACGTGAACGCGCACGCGACGTCGACGCCGGCGGGTGACGTGGCCGAACTGAAGGCGCTGCGCAAGGTGTTCGGCGACGACACGGACCACATGGCGGTCTCCGCGACCAAGTCGATGACCGGTCACCTGCTGGGTGGCGCGGGCGGCGTCGAGTCGGTCGCGACCGTCCTCGCGCTCTACAACCGCATCGCCCCGCCGACCATCAACGTCGAGAACCTCGACCCGGAGGCGGAGGCCAACGCGGACGTCGTCCGCGGCGAGGCCCGCAAGCTGCCGGTCGAGGGCCGTATCGCCGCCCTGAACGACTCGTTCGGGTTCGGTGGGCACAACGTGGTGCTGGCGTTCCGGACGGTCTGAGAATTGTCCGTACGACGCTGAAGGGCCCCCACCGGCTGGTGGGGGCCCTTCGCGTGTCCTCGGGTCCGGAACTCAGACCACCTGGTGCAGCCAGCGCACCGGCGCGCCCTCGCCCGCGTATCGGAACGGCTCCAGCTCGTCGTCCCACGGCTTGCCCAGGAGCTTGGCGATCTCCGACTCCAGGTCGGTCTCGCCCTGTTGAGACCTCGTCAGGGCCGCGCGGAGGCGGTCCTCCGGGATCAGGATGTCGCCGTGGATGCCGGTGACGGCGTGGAAGATGCCGAGTTCGGGGGTGCAGCTGTAGCGCTCGCCCTCGGCGGTGGGGCAGGGCTCCGCGGTGACCTCGAAGCGGAGGAGGTGCCAACCGCGCAGCGCGGACGCCAGTTTGGAGGCGGTGCCCACCTCGGCCTGCCAGGAGAATTCGGAGCGCCATGTTCCGGGCGCGGCGGGCTGTCGGATCCAGTCGAGGCTGACGCGTGTGCCGAGCACCCCGGCGACGGCCCACTCGACGTGCGGGCACAGCGCGCGCGGCGCGGAGTGCACGTACAGAACTCCACGTGTCGTCACCGGGACCTCCGGACAGAGCGGGGCATCTTGCAGACTGGCGAACGGCGGCGGCAGGGCAGCCACGTTGAGGGCGAGGCTACCGTGCGGCGGCGCGCGGAGTGTGACGTACCGTCCGTCCCGCCACCAGGAAACGCCGCCATTCACCCATGGGGACGCTTGTACGGGGGTGTGGCGTTGCATCGCACAGGTGCGGGAACCATGGCGCGTTGTTATGGGTTGAGACCGTTATGGAGGGGATGGGTCTCAACATGCGAATCCGACGTCTTCGTTCACGGGCCGCGCTCGCCGTCGTCACGGCGGCCGTGCTGGGCGCGGCCGGCTGCGACGGGGGCGGGGGTGCGTCCTCCGGCGCCCACAGCAAGAGCGGTACGGCGGCCAAGGCGAAGCCCGCCCCGCTGTGGGACTCCAGTCCGTCCTCGGTGGCGGCGGTCGGCGACTCCATCACCCGCGGTTTCGACGCCTGTACGGTCCTGTCGGACTGCCCGGAGGTGTCCTGGGCGACGGGCAGTTCGGCCGAGGTCGACAGTCTCGCCGTACGGCTGCTGGGGAGGACGGGCGCGGCGGAGCGCAGTTGGAACTACGCGGAGACCGGGGCGCGGATGGCCGACCTGCCCGCGCAGATGACTCAGGCGGCGGCCCGCAGGCCGCAGTTGGTCACGGTGATGGTCGGCGCCAACGACGCCTGCCGGGCCTCGGCCTCGGCGATGACCTCCGTGGCCGACTTCCGCACCGGGTTCGAGGAGTCGCTGAGGACACTGCGCCGGGCACTGCCGAAGACGCAGGTCTACGTCGCGAGCGTGCCGAACCTCAAGCGGCTCTGGTCGCAGGGGCGGACGAACCCGCTGGGCAAGGAGATCTGGAAGCTGGGCATCTGCCCCTCGATGCTGGCCGACGCGGACGCCCTGGACTCGGCGGCGACCGAGCGGCGGGACACGGTGCAGGACCGGGTCGAGGCGTACAACAAGGTGCTGGAGCAGGTGTGCGCGACGGACGAGCGGTGCCGCTTCGACGGCGGCGCGGTCTACGACTACCGCTTCGGCACGGACCAGTTGAGCCACTGGGACTGGTTCCACCCGAGCACGAACGGCCAGGCCCGGCTCGCCGAGATCGCCTACCGGCGCGTCGTCGCGCGCACGCCCGTGACCTAGGGTTTCCCTCATGAGCGAACTTTTCGGCACCCTTCCCGACGGCACGCCCGTGCACCGCTGGACCCTGGAGCGGGCCGGTGTGCGGGTGCGGGTGCTGTCGTACGGCGGGATCGTGCAGTCGGTGGAGGTGCCGGACCGGGCGGGGCACACGGCGGACGTGGTGCTCGGGTTCGCGGATCTGGACGGCTATCTCGCGCACCCGGAGCCGTATCTCGGCGCTCTGGTGGGGCGGTACGCGAACCGGATCGCGGGCGGCCGTTTCCCGCTGGAGGGCGTCACGTACGCGTTGGCGCGGAACAACGAACCGAACTCGCTGCACGGCGGCGAGCGCGGTTTCGACAAGCGGGTGTGGGACGTCGAGCCGGTCGAGCACGGGCTGCGGCTGAGCCGGGTCAGCGCGCACGGCGAGGAGGGTTTTCCGGGGCGGCTGGTTGTGTCGGCGACGTACACGCTGGACGCGTCGGGCGCGCTGCACATCGCCTACGAGGCGACGACGGACGCGCCGACCGTCGTGAACCTCACCAACCACAGCTACTTCGACCTGAGCGGCGCGGGCAGCTCCGGCGGCCCGGGCGGTCATGAACTGCGTCTCGCCGCCTCGCGGTTCACCCCCGTCGACGCCGACCTGATCCCGACCGGCACGCTCGACGAGGTGACGGGCACGCGCTTCGACTTCCGCGAGGCGCGGAAGGTGGGCTCCGGCTACGACCACAACTTCGTGCTCGACAAGGGCCTGACCCCGGCCCCGGTCGAGATCGCCGAGCTGTACGACCCGGCGTCCGGGCGGGTGCTGACGGTGGCGACGACCGAGCCCGGCATCCAGCTCTACACCGGTGAGCATCTGGGCGAGCCGTTCGGCCCGGGGGCCGGGATCGCCCTGGAGACCCAGCACTTCCCGGACTCCCCGAACCGCCCGGAGTTCCCGAGCACGGAGCTGCGCCCGGGCGCGAGCTACCGCTCGGAGACGGTGTACGGCTTCTCGGCCCGCTGAGCCGATCGTGCTGACGCGGGCATGAATGAGCCCCGGTCCAGGGGTCAGGTCCCGGACCGGGGCTGTCTGAGGGGGACGGCATCCCGGATCAGACGTTAATCGTCGTCGAGACCCTGCGGTCGGTGATCGAGCGCCCGGCCTGGATCTCGTACGAACCCTTTACAAATGCCCACGCGTTCGCCGTCTCATCCCACATCTCGAAAGATCGGCGCGGAAGTTCGACGAGCACGTCGACGCTCTCGCCGGGTCCGGCCTCGACCCCGGCGAATCCGGCCAGCCAGCGGGCCGGACGCTCCGGGTCGAGCTCGGTCGGGGCGAGATAGACCTGGACGACCTCACGACCGTGCCGGGCACCGGAGTTGGTGACACGGACGGTGACGAACGAACCATCCGCCTTGATCTCGTCGTAGGTCCAGTCCGTGTAGCCGAGGCCGTGCCCGAAGGGGTACGACGGGCTGCGGCCCTCCTTCTCCCAGGCGCGGTAGCCGATGAACACGCCCTCGGTGTACGGGAGTTCGCCGTTCTCGGGGACGACCTGGGTGACCGGGGCGTCGGTGAGGGAGCCCCAGGTGGTGGGGAGCCGGCCGCCGGGTTCCTGGGCGCCGGTGAGGACGTCGGCGAGGGCGGCGCCGCCCTCCTGGCCGGGGAACCAGCTCAGCAGGACGGCCGCGACCTCGTCGCGCCACGGCAGTTCGACCGGCGAGCCGGAGTTGACGATCACGACGGTGTTCGGGTTGGCGGCGGCGACGGCGTGCACCAAGTCGTCCTGGCGGCCGGGGAGTCGGAGGTCTTTGCGGTCGTAGCCCTCCGACTCGACGCGCTCGGTGGTGGCGACCACGACGACGGCGGTGTCGGCCGTACGGGCCGACTGGACCGCTTCGGCGATGAGTTCGTCGGGGTCGCGCTGCGGTTCCTGGTGGACGAGTGTGAAGCCGATGACCTTGAGGTCGCCGTTCTCGGAGAAGTTCACGACGTAGGTCAGGGACACCTCGACCGGGGTGCCGGCGGTGAGTTCGACGCGGGCGCGGGGTTCGGGGGCGCCGAAGAAGGAGCTGAACGGGTCGTCCTTGACCGGGCGTTGGACGTCGTCGTAGTACGTCGTGCCGCCGACGGTGAGGGTGAAGGCGCCAAGTCCCTTGATGCCGAAGGTGTGGTGGCCGGTGTCGCGCGGGGTGAAGGTGCCGGCGAGTTCGACGGTGCGGAGGGTGTCGTGGGTGACGCCCTCGGGGAGGTCCGCGTCCATCCACCGGAGCTGTCCGCTGGGTACGGAGGCGCTGCCGATGACGGCGCCCTCGGCGTCCCGGCAGATCGCGCGCAGCTCGAACCCCTTGTCGGCGGCGGCGAGTTCGGTGTTCGGGTCGGCGCCGACGGCGTAGGTCAGGGTGCCGTCGGGGAGGGCGGCGGTGAGGCCGTCGAGCGGGGAGACGACGTGGGGCGGGAAGACGATGGCGGAGCCGCCGCCGAGGACACGGGCGTCGCGGGCGGCGGCGCCGATGAGTGCGACGGTGCCGTTCGGCCTCAGCGGAAGGGCGTTGTTCTCGTTCCGTACGAGGACGAAGGAGCGGCGGGCGATCTCGCGGGCGAGCGCCTCGCCGTCGACGGGGGCCGGGAGTCGGTCCTGCGCCACGACGGGTTCGGCGCCGTCCAGGATGCCGACGCGGGCGGCGAGCCGCAGCACGTTCCGTACGGCGGCGTCGACGGTGGCCTCGGCGACCTCGCCCGCGCGCACGGCCCGGGCGAGGGCCTCGCCGTAGACGGTCTTCGGGCCGGGCATGGCGACGTCGAGGCCGCCCTCGATGGCGCCGACGGTGGAGCGGGCGGCGGTCCAGTCGGAGACGTTGAAGCCGTCGAAGCCCCATTCGCCGCGCAGGATCTCGTTCACGAGGAGGCGGTGCTCGGTCATCGTGGTGCCGTTGACCGTGTTGTAGGCGGTCATGACGCCCCAGGGGCGGGCCTGTTCGACGATGAGTTCGAAGGGGGCCAAGTACAGCTCGCGCAGGGCGCGTTCGGAGATGAGGTTGTCGACGGTGAAGCGGTCGGTCTCGGCGTCGTTGGCGACGAAGTGCTTGACCGTGGTGCCGACTCCCCCTTCCTGTACGCCCGTCACGTATCCCGCGCCGATCCGTCCGGTGAGACAGGGGTCCTCGCTGTACGCCTCGAAGTGCCGTCCGCCGAGCGGGGAGCGGTGCAGGTTGACGGTCGGGGCGAGGAGCACGTGGACGCCCTTGCGGCGGGCCTCCTGGGCGAGCAACGTGCCCGCACGGTGGGCGAGTTCGGGGTCCCAGGTGGCGGCGAGGGCGGTGGGGGACGGCAGGGCGACGGACGGGTCGTCGGCGGTCCAGCGCGCACCCCGGACGCCGATCGGACCGTCGGACATGACGAGCGACCGCAGGCCGATCTCCGGGAGCGCGGGCAGCGACCACATGTCCTGACCGGCGAGCAGCCGCGCCTTGGCGTCCAGGTCGAGCCTGCCGAGTGCCGCCTCGACGACCGCTTCACAGGGTCCCGCCATCGCGATGCCTCCTCGTTGAGTCCGTGTGGTGCCTCCAGGTGGTGCGCGCCTCCATCGTGCATCGATCGCCTGTGAAGCGGTAGGTTTCGTAACCTTGCTGTTATGTGAACTGTCGCGGGGTGTCGTACGGTGACGCCATGGACGCCACGAACGCGAGGACCCGGCGCGAGGAGCGGCGCGCCGAGATCGTGCGGGCGGCGCTGGAGGTGATCGCCGAGCGCGGCTACCGGGGCGCGAGCCTGGCGGCGGTGGCCGAGCGGGTCGGGCTGACCCAGCAGGGCCTGCTGCACTACTTCCCGACGAAGGACGCGCTGCTCGTCGCCGTCCTGGAGGAGCGGGACCAGTGGGACGCCGTGCCGAACAGCGGGTGGCGGGTCGATCTGCTGGCCTCGCTGGTCGAGTACAACGCGATGCGGCCCGCGATCATCCAGACCTTCTCCGCGCTCCTCGGCGAGAGCGTCACGGAGGGGCATCCGGCGCGGGGCTACTTCACCGAGCGGTACGCCCGGGTGCGGGCGAACATGGCGGGGGTGCTGCGCGCCGAGTACGGCGACCGGCTGCCGAGCGGGCTGACGCCGGAGCGGGCGGCTCCGCTGCTGGTCGCGGTGATGGACGGGTTGCAGTACCAGTGGCTGCTGGATCCGGAGTCGGTGGACATGCCGGGGGCGTTCCGGGACTTCCTGGCGTTGTTGGGCGAGGGCTCGGGTTCGGGTTCGTGAGGTTCTCGAAGGGTGCGGAGCTGCCGGCCCTGACGTGTGAGAAGGGGCGCCCGCTGTAGCGGACGCCCCTCCGGCCGGTTCGGTCAGGATGCGCTGTTCGGCACCTCACCCGACTTGTCCGCGACGCCAACTCCGAGGAGGGCGGCGTCGGTTGTGCCGAGGTAGTTGAGGCTCGACGCGTCGAAGACCCAGGCGTAGTTCTTCGGGGCGCCGGTGAAGGTGAGGCCGACGCCGTCGCGTCCGGCGGCGTCCTTGACGTGGTCCACGACGCGTACGCCCGGGAGTTGGGCCAGGGCGCGGTAGATCGCGGCGCTGAGGTCGGGCAGCAGGGTGGCGTCGTCGATGATGGCGCCGAGGTTCTCGACGACGACTTCCGTACGGCGGGCGGGCTTTACGTCGCCGGTGTCGGCGGTGAGCTTCTTCAGCAGGGCGTCGGGGTCGGTGGGCAGGGCCTGGAGCTGCTGGAAGGTGAGGTATCCGGCACCGCTCATGGTCATGGTCATCTTCTTGGCGGGGTCGGCGAGCGCGGCGCCCGTGCGCAGCCCGTCCGCCTTCCCGTCCACGGAGTCCCACTGCTCCTGCCGGACGGCTCCCGGGTACGCCTTCACCGGGCTGGGCCCCTTGTTCTTCGCGAGCTCTTCGGGGGTACGGAAGTCGACGCCCAACTCGGCGGCGGATCCCTGGGACTTGGTGTAGATGAACTGGTCGCCGCGGGCCGTGACGACCGGCCGGGAGGCCGCGGCCAGGGCGATGCGGTCCAGCAGCTTCGTGGCCTTCTGCTGGTCGGCGGCGGCGGAAGTGCCGTGCTTGCCGTCCGGTCCGTTGCCGACCGCGACCACGCCCAGGCCGACGACGGCGGCGAGGGCGAGCGGCGCGGCGACGAGAACGAGGCGTCGGCGCGTGGGACGCCCGGGTGCGGTGGTCGTCGTGACGGACTGCTCGTGGGCGGTCTCGTGCTCGTGGGTGATGTGCTGCATCAGGTGTTCCCTCAGTACGCGGTGGCGGTCCCGCGAGAGCACCGGACGGCCCGGGGCGGGCAGCAACTCGGCCAGTTCCTGGGGGTCGGTGTTCATCGCTTCTCCTGCGTGGACGTGTGGGTGGACCGAGCCGCCTGGTGGCGGCTACCCGGTGACTGTCCGACCGCGACCGGGCGTTGCGTTCCCTCTTTGAGTTCGCGTTCGAGTTCGCGCTCGGTGAGCTTGCGCAGGCGTTTGCGCGCACGCGAGAGGCGGGAGCGTACGGTGCCGACGGCGACCCCCAGGGCCTCGGCGGCCGTGGCGGCGTCCAGCCCCTCCCACACGCACAGCGTGAACACCTCGCGCTCGCCGCGCCGCATCAGACTCAACGCCCGCTGCGCGGCGGCCAGTTCCGCGTTGTCGGCGAGGCGCTGGGTCACCTCGTCGGCGAAATCCGGCACCGGGTCGGGAGGCGGAATCCTGGAGAGCGCGGCCTGATGTCTTCGCGCGGCCCGCGCCGTGTTGCGGGCGACATTCGTCGCGATCCCCAGCAGCCACGGCCGCAGACCGTCCTCCCCCGGCAGCACCCGCTCACGCAGCCGCCACGCCTCCAGGAAGGTCAGCGACACGATGTCGTCGGCGAGGACCCAGTTGCCGGTCATCCGCACGGCATGCCGGTGGACCACCGAGGCATGCTCGTCGAAAAGGTGCCGGAACGCGTCCGGGTCGCCGTCCCGCACACGGGCGCGCAGTGAATTCTCCACACCCGTCCCTGTCCGCGGCGCGGACAGCGCTGCGGTGATTCACCTCACACAACTGGGGTCAGCCGATGGCCCGTCACTGCTACCGCTACTGCCGCCAGACGACGGCGAGCGTCTTGCTCACCGCGCACACGAGGGCGAGGACGAGGGCCCAGTCGTAGGCCCCGGCGAACCCCAGCGCGACGACCCCGGCGCCGAACCACACCACCTCGAACCCGACCCGGCCGGCACCCCGCACCTTGCACTTGGCCTTCGGCGAACCGCACACCCCCCACAGCACGGCGAGCACGGCGGGCCCACCGAGCCCGAGCAGCCAGGTCAGCGGCGTGGCGAGATCCCGCGTGAACCCCCAGTAGCCGACGGCCACGAGGACGCCGAGCTCGATGGCGAAGAGAACGCCGAGGTTCGCTGCCTTCGCTGTCTTCATTGCCGTCATGGGCGGCAGTATCACCCGCGGGGGGTCACTCCGTCCCCGGCGGCTCACGCACCACCTGGCCGTGCTGCCGTACGGACGATGGCGTATCTCCCGGCCGTCGAGCGATACTGCGGCCGTCCGGTACCCGCCAGTCACGCTCCCCACAGCGACGGAAGGTCCCAACTGCCTTGAAATCCATACGTGTTCGCATCGGTCTCCTCGGACTCACTCTGCTGGCGGGGCTCTCGACCCCCGCGACCACCGCCGCGGCGACCAGTGCCTCCGCCGCCACGCCGACCGTCGAGGAGCAGCGGCTCGGCAAGGCCGTTCCGCAGGAGATTCTCAAGCGGTCCGGATTCGACGTCGTGGCACCGGAGTTCGGCCGGGCGCTGGCGGCCGCGCGCAGTTACGCGCAGGCCCGCCGGGTCGTCGTACGCGAAGGGACCGCGTTGTGGCGGCGGGCGGTCGACCGGGCGCAGGGGCGGGGGCCGGTCGGTGGGGATCTGAGTCGGGACGACGATCGGCCGTTGTACTGGGCGCGGTTGGGGATGACTCGGGAAGTGCGGGGCTGGGAGCCCGAGTTCGGGGTCACGGACTGTCAACGGGCCGCGCTGCTGTCCGAGTTGGAGCGGACCTCGCGTGGGCAGAGCAGCATCCGGTATCCGCAGAGGAAGGGGATCAAGCGGATCCTGGTGACCGGATTCGACCCGTTCACGCTGGACCAGGACATCAGGATCTCCAATCCGTCCGGGGCCACCGCGCTCGCCCTCGACGGCACGGTGATCCAGACCGCGGACGGTCCGGCGCGGATCGAGACGGCCCTGTTCCCGGTGCGCTGGGCCGACTTCGCTGGGGGCACCTCCCAGGCTTTTCGCACTGGGGGAGGGACCGTGGAGCGGACGCTGCGGCCGTATCTGCCGAAGGTGGACCTGTTCACGACCGTGAGCCAGGGACGGGTCGGCCGGTTCGACGTCGAGCGGACCAACGGGGCCTGGCGGGGCGGATATCCGGACAACGACACGGTGTCGCGGACGGAGACGATCCCCGTCGCCGACCCGGCCTCGCAGCCCCAGTGGACGTCGACGACCTTGCCGTACGCGGCGATTGTGGCCGCCACCACCGGGCGTTTCCCGGTCTACGACCACACCGACGTGACGGAGATCCCGGCGGGCGGCACCACTCCCGTCGTACGGCCGGACGGGCCGACCGAGGGGTCCACGGCCCGGGCCGGGGGCGGCGGCAACTACCTCTCCAACGAGATCGCCTACCGCGCCACGCTGCTGCGCGACCGGCTCGGTCTGCACGACTCACTGCCCGGCGGTCATATCCACACGCCGGTACTGCAGTTCGGGACCGGCAACACGGACCCGGCGACGGGCACGATCACCGATCCGGAGTTCATACGGAACAGGGTGGACATCATCGCGCAGGTCAGGGCGATGGTGACGGTAGCGATGGATGCGGCGAGTGGCTCTGCGGGTTCGTAGGAGCGCGGTGTCGACGCGGGCGTCCCTGGGGGCTGCGCCCCCAGACCCCGCTTCGGCCTGAACGGCCTCGTCCTCAAACGCCGGACGGGCTGGGGTCCTCACCCTCTTGAAGCTCCCTCTCGGTCTCCTCCCCCAACAGGTCCCGCGCCATCATCGTCGCCCCCGCCACCGCCCCCGGCATCAGGAACACCGCGACGAACGGGATCAGGAAGGAGAGGCCGAGGGGGGTGCCGAAGCCCCAGATGAGGGTCTTGCGGGAGCGGAGGAGGGTGAGGCGGGCGCGGAGGTCGATGCCTCGGCGCTGGAGGGCCACGGCTGTCAGCTCCTCGGTGAGGAAGAAGCCCGTGACGAAGAAGCCGATCACCGGGATGACCGTCTGGCCGATGAACGGGAGGAAGCCCAGGGCGAAGAGGAGGACGCCCCACAGCAGTGCGCGGACCAGGATGCGGAGGCTGTCGCGGGCCGAGATCCACAGTTCGCGCCAGAGGGGGAGGCCCGATTCGGGGGCCGTGCCGTCCGGGGAGACGTCCCGGTCGACCTTCTCGGAGAGGGTCTCGTAGAAGGGCTGCCCTATCAGCAGCGTGACGGCGGTGAAGGTCAACACCGAGAGCAGCAGGGCCAACACGAACAGGACCGCCGTGAGGAAGCCGCGGAACAGCCCCTGCCACGGGCTCGACCAGTCGTCCGCGAAGGGCGTCGCCCAGCTGACGAAGTCACCGCCCCACATGGCCAGTGCCACCAGCACCGCCACGTACAGCACCAGCGTGATCAGTCCGGGAATCAGCCCGAAGCCGTACTGGCGCCCGTGCCGGGCCATCCAGCGCTGGCCCTTCAGGAGATAGCCGAATCCCGTCCCAAGATCACGCATGGGGCAAACCATACGGTGCGCCTCACGCAGGGTCGACACCCGTCACGGACCCGTGTTCGACACGGCACTCAGACGCTCGCGGTGGACACGGCCACCACGACCCCCCGGTCCGCCGCCGGCGCCACCGCCGCCGTCACCCGTACCGCGGTCGCCCGGGCCACCCGGCCCGCGCGGGAGGTCGCCGCGAGGAGGGCGGGCTGGAGGGATTCCAGGGCGGAGACCAGGAGTTCCTCGCCCGCGACCAGCATCGGACCGGCCGCCTTCGTGGTCGCCGCCGCGGCCTCCGTGAGATCGGCGAGCGGCGGCAGGGTGGCCCGTACGACGCCCACGCCCGCCACCGCGGCCCGTTGCGCGAGGGCCACCTGGAACGGCAGCAGCGGAGCCAGCGCGGCCGTCAACGCCTCGGCGATACGCCGGAGTTCGGGCGACGCGTCGGCCAGGGCGTCGGCGAGCGCCCGGATCAGCGGGGTGAGGGCGAGCACCGTGCCCGCGACGACGCCCGCCGCCGCGGGCAGCAGCGGGGCCGCCGCCTCGATCAAGTCGCCGAGCGCCGCGGCGAATTCCTCGACCGCCGGTTCCACCGCGTCCAGCACGGGCAGCAGGCTGTCGCCGAGGACGGTCAGGAGCGCCTGCGCCGGTGCGCTCACCGGATGCACGGCCAGCGGCGCGCCGGTCGTGCCGAGCCGGGTCAGGGTGTCGACGATGCGGTAGAACGCCTCCTGGGCCTGCGGCGACGCGCTCGCCTCGGCCAGTTCGGCGGTGGTCTCGCGCAGCACCCGCAGCGCCTCCGCCCCCGAACCGTCGCGTGGATCAAGGGTGTTGATCGCGATCCTGGTGATGTTCCCGGCCGTGTCCAGGAGTTGGCCGGTGATGTCGGTGGTGCTGCGCGCCATGCGCAGCATCTCGTCCCTGCTGGGGAGCGAAGGGATCGTTGCCATGGGAACTCCTCGCCGTGCGCGGTCGTGCGCAGTAGTGCCCTGTGCTCAGCATGCCCCTTCCGCCGCCCCGCGAATGCGCCATCCGGGGCATCGGCGCACCGACAACTTCCTGTTCACCGTTGAGTCGAACAGGTGCGGCTCGCCGTACCGATCTCTGGAACCAAAGAGGAGGTACGCGTGCGCACCATTGCCAGAGCCGTCCCCCCGAGACCCGTTCTGATCACCGGCGTCGCCCTGACCACCGGCGCCGGTCCACTCCTGCTCCAGCCTCCCGGCCACCGAATGTCCCCGCGCCCACACCATTGGGGCCGATGCGGCGGGGCGACCCCCGACGGGGGAACTCCCGCAGGTCGGACAGGCGTTGTTCACCATGGCACACACACGTGACGGCACACGCGAGCAGCGGATCAGTGGAGGAGAGCAGATGACCCAGGAGATCCACGGCACCGTAGCCGACGGCTTCGAGCCGGTGCGGGAGGAGTTCGCCGCGTTCGTGGCGAGGGAACGCACGGACTACGAGGGCCAGTTGTGTGCATACGTACATGGCCGAAGGGTCGTCGACCTGTGGGCCGCACCACCTGGCGACGACGGCGACGGCGACTCCCTGTATGGCGTGTTCTCGTCCACGAAGGGCGCCGCGCACCTGGTGGTGGCGCTGCTCGTGCAGGACGGCACGCTGGAGCTGGACCGCAAAGTGACCTACTACTGGCCGGAGTTCGCGTCCGAGGGCAAAGGCGCGCTGACTCTACGCGAGTTGCTCGCGCACCGCGCGGGCCTCGTCGGCACGGACACCGGTTTCACCTCCGACGAGCTGGCCGACGACCGCGCGGTGGCCGAACGCCTCGCCGACCAGCGCCCGTTCTGGCGCCCTGGCACGGCCTTCGGCTATCACGCCCTGGTGATCGGCGCGTTGACCGGCGAGATCGTACGGCGGGCCACGGGCCGTTCGCTCCAGGACGTGTACGAGGAGAGAGTGCGCGCACCGTACGGCCTGGACTTCTACCTCGGCCTCCCGGCAGCACACGAACCCCGGTTCCGCACCGTCCAGCCTTGGTTGCTCACCCCGGAGCAGCAGACGGAGCAAGCCGCGGAACCACCCGCCCCGCACAGCCTCTCCGCGATCGCGTACAACGAACACGCGGCCCAACCGACCGACTTGATGTCACTGCCGAACGAGCGGGCGATCCGCGCGAAGGGCCCGGCGTCGTTCGGTGGAGTGGCGTCGGCACGCGGTCTGGCCGCCCTCTACGCGGCGACGATCAGCGTGGTCGAGGACCGGGCACCCTTGCTCAAGCCGGACACGGTGGCGGAGTTCGGCCAACTCCACTCGGTCGGCTACGACGTGGTGGCCGACACCCACAAGGCGTACGGCCTGGGTTTCCAGGCAACGGCGGCCGCCTGGTACCCCTTCCTGGGCGCCGGCACCATCGGCCACAGCGGCGCGGCAGGCTCCCAGGCCTTCGCCGACCCCCGCAGCGGCCTGGCCTACGGCTACACCAGGCGCCGCTTCGCCTACCCCGGCGGAGCGGCCCCCGAGAACACCCGCCTGGTACAAGCCCTCCACAAGTCAACCCTGGCCAACTAGCCCAAGGGCGTGGGCCCTCACAAACGGCGAGGGCCCACCAACTCCACCACTGCTCAGCTCAAAGCTTCACGATCATCTTCCCCGTGTTGTCCCCCCGCAACTGCCCAAGGAACGCCTCCAGGTTGTTCTCGATCCCCTCGACAACGGTCTCCCGGTACTTCAACTCCCCGGAAGCCACCCACGCCCCGACCTCCCGCACGAACTCCGGCTGAAGGTCGTAGTGGTCACCGACGAGGAACCCCTCGATCCGCCCGCGGGTCTGGATGAGGCGACCCAGGTTCTTCGGCCCGGCGACCGGCTCCGTGCTGTTGTAGACCGAGATCATGCCGCAAATGGCAATGCGCCCACGCTCGTTGAGCGACCCGATCGCGGCCTCCAGGTGGTCGCCGCCGACATTGTCGAAGTAGACATCGACACCGTCCGGAGCGGCATCACGGAGCTGCCGACTGACCGGCCCGTTCTTGTAGTTGAAGGCAGCGTCGAACCCGTACTCCTCCACCAGCAGCTTGACCTTCTCGTCGGACCCGGCGGAGCCGATGACCCGGGACGCGCCCTTGAGCTTGGCGATCTGCCCGACCTGGCTGCCGACCGCACCCGCCGCGCCGGAGACGAAGACCGAGTCGCCCTCCTTGAAGGACGCGGTGCGCAGCAGCCCGGCGTAGGCGGTGAGGCCGGTCATGCCGAGGACGCCGAGGTAGGTGGAGAGCGGGGCGAGGTCGGGGTCGACCTTGACGGCGCCCTTGGTGTCGATGGTCGCGTACTCGCGCCAGCCGCCGAAGTGCAGGACGTGGTCGCCGACCGCGAAGCCCTCGGCGTTCGACTCGACGATCTCGCCGACCGCGCCGCCCTGCATGACCTTGCCGAGCTCGAAGGGGGCGACGTACGACTTGGCGGCGCTCATGCGGCCGCGCATGTACGGGTCGACGGACAGGTACTTGTTCCGCACCAGCACCTGCCCCTCGCCCGGGGTCCGGGTCTCGGTCTCCACCAGGGCGAAGTCCTCGGGCTTCGGCCAGCCGACGGGACGGCTGAGCAGGTGCCATTCGCGGTTGATCATCACAAGCGCCTTTCCGGATGCGGGTTCGTACCAAGCTTCACGGTGCCAAATACTTCAGTACCTGAAACAACAATGCGCCTGAATATTTCATGATGTCAAGTAACGGGGTACGCTTCAGTCCATGGCCACACCCGAAAAGACGCGCCGCCTCGACCCCGTGACCATGGAGGTCGTCGAGCTGATCGGCGATGTCGTGTCGCGGTTCTACGCGGACTACGAGGAGGCGGCGTCCGACCACGCGCTGACCGGGGCGCAGGCCAGGCTGCTCAGCCTGCTGTCCCTGGAGCCGCTGCCGATGCGCAAGCTGGCGCGCAGGCTGAAGTGCGAGCCGTCGAACGTCACGGGGATCGTGGACCGGCTGGAGGCCCGTGGCCTGGTGGAGCGCCGCCCCGACCCCGCCGACCGCCGCGTGAAGCTGGCGGCGGCGACGGACGAGGGCCGCCGGGTGGCCCGTAGCCTGCGCGATTCCCTCCGCTTCGCCCGCGAGCCGCTCGCGGGACTGTCGGACGAGGAACGGCTGGCGTTGCGGGGGTTGTTGCAGCGGATGCTGGAGGACTGAGCGGGACGGCTCAGCGGAACCACCACAAGTCCAAGCCACTCACAGGGCGCGGCGGCTCAGGAACACCACCAGAGAATCTGCTTGCACGTCTCCGAAGCCGACGGTGTCGGGCTCGGGTCCGAGGTCGTCGGGTCCGAGGTGGGGGTGTCCGTCGAGGTCGTGGCCGTAGGGGAAGAGGACGTGTTCACGCCCGAGCCCGTGGTCGCCGACCGACCCGACTTGCCGAGGTCGCCGTCACCGTCGCCGTCACCGGAGGACTTCGACGCCGAGGGAGAGGGAGAAGTCGACGAGGACGCCGAGGGGTCCGGTGACGCCGTACCCGCGCCGGTGCCCGTGCCGACGGTCTTCGTGACGTCCAGCGGCTCCGCCGTCTTGCTCGCCTCCGCGTCCGCCCCGCCCTCCGCCGACGCGCCCGGCGACGCGGACCTCGGGAGCGAGAACGGCGCGTCCGTCCCCAGTTCGGCCAGACTCAGGCCGCCCGCCGCCAGTAGAAAACCGGCCGTTATGAGGAGCACCCGGCGCCGCCGCCGGCGGTGTGCCGCGGCCTTGCGATCGCGACGGCTCGCACTCGCCGTACCGTCCGGGCTCTCGATGTCGTCGGTGTCGCTCTCGCTGTCACCGTCGACCCCACCGCGTCCGCGGTTCCGCCGCCGTGCCGCGCGGCCCTGGGGCTCGCCGTGCCCGGCCCCTTCCTCAGGTACGTCCTCGGGTACGTCGGCGGGCGCGCCCTCAGGTGTGTGCGCGCCCTCGTGCGGGTGCGCGTGGGTCCCGCCCACGTCGGCGTGCGTCGGCTCGGCTGGTGTGCCGCACCCCGGGCACGCGAGGGCGCCGTTCAGGTGTCGGCCGCAGGGGTGGCAGTAGTCCATGACGCGGGAAGACTAAGTTCCTCACACGTGACGTTCCTAGTCACGCCTGTGAAAGTTGTGTAGGGACGTGGCGGGAAACGACAAGAACCGACACGAACCGACGCGGCCGATCGGTACGTCGAGCGGTACGCCGGTCGCATCCCCGCCGAAACCGTTACGCGTTCGACCCATTGACACCCCCGCCCCGCCGTCCTTACTGTCTGCCCAGCATTTCGAACGTGAGCCGAGATTTCGAACAGCATCGAAGAGCACAGGGGGCAGCTGCCGTGCGCATCACGGGAATCAGTACGCACGTGGTCGGGACGCCATGGCGCAATCTGACGTACGTCCAAGTGCACACCGACGAGGGCGTCACCGGCGTCGGCGAGACCCGGATGCTGGGCCACACCGATGCGCTCATCGGTTACCTGCGCGAGGCCGAGGCAAACCACATTCTCGGTTCGGACCCGTTCGCCGCGGAAGACCTCGTACGCCGGATGAAGTACGGCGACTACGGCCGTGCGGGCGAAATCGTGATGTCCGGCATCGCCGTGATCGAGATGGCCTGCTGGGACATCAAGGGCAAGGCCCTCGGCGTGCCCGTGTGGCAGCTGCTCGGCGGCAAGGTCACCGACAAGGTGAAGGCGTACGCGAACGGCTGGTACACCACCGAGCGGACCCCGGAGGCCTATCACAAGGCCGCCCAGGGGGTCATGGAGCGCGGCTACAAGGCGCTGAAGATCGACCCCTTCGGCACCGGGCACTTCGAACTCGACCACGAGCAGACCCTGTACGCCGTCTCCCTCATCGAGGCCGTGCGGGACGCGATCGGTCCGGACGCCGAGCTGATGCTGGAGATGCACGGCCGGTTCTCGCCGTCGACCGCGGTACGACTCGCCCGTGAACTCGCGCCGTTCAAGCCCGCGTGGCTGGAGGAGCCGGTCCCGCCGGAGAACCTGAAGGCGCTGGAGAAGGTCGCCGCGAAGGTGGACATGCCGATCGCCACGGGTGAGCGCATCCACGACCGGATCGAGTTCCGCGAGCTGTTCGAGAGCCAGGCCGTCGACATCATCCAGCCGGACGTCGGCCACATCGGCGGCATCTGGGAGACCCGCAAGCTCGCCGCGACCGCCGAGGCGCACTACGTCCTGATCGCCCCGCACAACGTCGGCGGGCCGGTGCTGACCGCCGCCTCGCTCCAAGTCGGCTTCTCCACCCCGAACTTCAAGATCCTGGAGCACTTCAACGACTTCGCGGACGCCGACATCAAGAAGGTCGTCAAGGGCGCCCCGCAGGTGATCGACGGCTACTTCCACCTCTCCGACGCGCCCGGTCTCGGCGTCGAGCTGGACACCGACGCGGCGGCCGAATTCCCGCAGCAGCAGGCCCGGTTCGACCTGTGGGCGGACGGCTGGGAACAGCGCAAGCCGAAGGGCACCCAGCAGTGAGCACCGCCGTGGTCATCGCGGCGCCGGGCGAGCACCGGCTCACCCCGCACGAGCCCCGGCGGCCGGACGCGGGCGAGGCGCTGGTGCGCGTCCACGCGGTCGGCATCTGCGGCAGCGACCGCGAGGTGTACCAGGGCAACAGGCCCGAGGGATACGTCCGTTACCCCCTCACCCCGGGCCACGAGTGGTCCGGCACGGTGGAGGCCGTCGGCGCCGGGGTGCCGTCGACTCTGGTCGGCCGCAAGGTGGTTGGCGAGGGCTTCCGCAACTGCCAGGTCTGCGACCGGTGTCACGCGGGTGAGACAACGCTGTGCTCGGCGGGCTACGAGGAGACCGGGTTCACCCAGCCCGGCGCGATGGCCGGCACCCTCACCCTCCCGGCCCGGTTGCTCCATGTCCTCCCGGACGAGGCCGACTTGACGGCGGCGGCGCTGCTGGAACCGGCGGCCTGCATCGCGGCGGCGGCGCTCAGGGCGAACCCGCGGCCGGGAGAGAGAACGGCTGTCGTCGGCACCGGAACGCTCGGCATGTTCGCGATCCAGTTCCTCAGGGCGAACTCCCCCGCCGAACTCCTGGTGGTGGGTTCGCGCCCGGACCGCGCGGCCCTCGCGGAGCAGTTCGGCGCCACGGACTTCCGTACCAAGGACGAACCCCTCCCGGACGACTTCGACGTGGTGATCGAGACCGCCGGCTCGGCGGACGCGGCCCGTACGGCCACGTCCCTGCTCCGGCGCGGTGGCCGCCTGGTCCTCACCGGTATCCCGGCGCCGGGCGCGGCCGGTCTCGACCCGACCGACCTGGTCGTACGGCAACTGGAGGTGCACACCGTCTTCGGGGCGCCGCCGGACGCCTGGGCGTACACGGTGCGGGTGTTCGGGGCCGGGTTGCTCGATCCGCTCGCCCTGGTCACCCATGAGCTGCCGCTCTCCGAGTTCCCGCAGGCCATCGAGCTGGTGGGGTCTGGCGATCCCAAGGTGGGCAAGGTGCTGCTGCGGCCGTAGGGAACCCAAGCCGTACGTCGGCACGGGGTGTCCTGACCACCCCGTGCCGACGTACCACCACCGTCTCTCCTTACCCCGAGCCGCGAACCTCGTCCGAAATACCGAACGCGAAGGACAGCAAGTGACCGACACCGCCAAGGCAGCCCGCCGGCCCGGGGAGCAGGCCCTCTCCGCGCTCGGCCTGGGCGCGCCCGCCCTCGACCCGGCCGACGCCTCGGCCCACACGTTCCCCGGCGGCGGTCGCTGGCGTACCGAGATCCCCTCCTGCGAGGGGCCCGAGGCGCTGGCGGTCATCCTCAAGGAGTCCTCGCGCCTCGACGTGCCGATCCACCGGATCAGCCAGGGCAGTGGCGTGTGGATGCTGACCGACTCCGAGATCACCGAGATGGTCGAGGCGTCCGCTGCACGGGACATCGAGCTGTGCCTGTTCACCGGTCCGCGCGGGACATGGGACATCGGCGGTTCCGTACGGTCCGACTCGCGCGGTGGAGGCCTGCGCGCCCGGGGTCATGACGCGGTCGCCGGGTGTATCGAAGACGCCTTGCGGGCAACGGAGTTGGGCGTCAAGTGCCTGCTCGTCGCCGACGAGGGGGTGCTGTGGACGCTGCACCGGGCGCGGGTGGCGGGGATCATCCCGGCCGATACGACGCTCAAGGTGTCGGCGCTGATCGGTCCGGTCAACCCGGCTGCGTACGCGGTCTACGAGCAACTGGGCGCCGACTCGCTGAACGTGCCCAGTGATCTGACGCTGGATCACCTCACCGAGATCCGGCGGGTGTCGGCGGCTCCGATGGACATGTACATCGAGGCGCCGGACGACCTGGGCGGCTACATCCGGATGTACGAGGTCGCGGAACTCATCCGGCGCGGCGCCCCCCTGTACCTGAAGTTCGGCCTCTCCAAGGCCCCCGGCATCTACCCGTGGGGCACCCACCTCCGTGACGTCACCCTCGACACGGCACGCGAACGGGTCCGCCGGGGCCGTCTCGCCCTCGATCTCCTCGCCCGCCACGGCGCGGACGGCGACATGGCTCCGCTGGGGTCCAGGTTGCCGGGCACGCTGAACCGCTTTCCCACCGAGACCGCCACCGGATGAGCGCCGGGGCTGCGGGTCGGTCGAGGACCGGCCGCGCAGTCCCCCGCACCACACAACACCGCCCGCACCACCCCGCTCCACAACACACCCGCACACAGCACCACCGCACCGCATCCCGAACCACCCCCACCCACTCGCTGCACTCTCAACGACGAGAAGAATGAGGCCAGTTCACATGCGCATCCGCAGAAGCGCCCTTCCCCTGATAGCCGGCGCCGCCACCCTCGCACTGACCCTGTCCGCATGCGGGCAGAGCGGTTCGGGCGGCAGCAAGGAGAAGGAGAGCAGCGCCAAGGGCGGCACGATCGGCATCGCGATGCCGACGAAGTCCTCCGCACGCTGGATCTCCGACGGCGACAACATGGTCAAGGACCTCAAGACCAAGGGCTACAAGACCAAGCTGGTCTACGGCGAGGACGACCCGGACACCCAGGTCTCGCAGATCGAGAACATGATCACCCAGGGCGTCAAGGGCCTGATCATCGCGGCGATCGACAACAAGTCCCTGAACAACGTGCTCCAGGAGGCCGCGGACGCGAAGATCCCGGTCATCGCCTACGACCGCCTCATCCTCGGCACGAAGAACGTCGACTACTACGCGTCCTTCGACAACACCAAGGTCGGTGTCCTCCAGGCCACCTACATCGTCGAGAAGCTCGGTCTGAACAGCGGCAAGAAGGGCCCGTTCAACATCGAGCTGTTCGCCGGCTCGAACGACGACAACAACACCAAGTACTTCTTCAACGGCGCGATGAGCGTGCTCCAGCCGTACATCGACAAGAAGGTACTGGTCGTCAAGTCCGGGCAGACCGCGCTGAACAAGGTGACCACCCTGCGCTGGGACGGCACCAAGGCGCAGAACCGCATGGAGGACATCCTCACCGGCTCCTACAAGAGCGGCCGGGTCGACGCGGTGCTCTCGCCCTACGACGGCATCTCCATCGGCATCCTGTCCGCGCTGAAGTCGGACGGCTACGGCTCCGCGAGCAAGCCGCTGCCGGTCATCACCGGTCAGGACGCCGAGCTGGCCTCGGTGAAGTCGATCATCGCCGGTGAGCAGACGCAGACCGTCTACAAGGACACCCGCGAGCTCGCCAAGGTCGCGGACACCATGATCGACGACGTCCTCAACAAGAAGACGCCGCAGACCAACGACACGAAGACCTACGACAACGGCACCAAGGTCGTCCCCGCCTACCTGCTCCAGCCGGTCAGCGTGGACAAGACCAACTACGAGGACGTGCTGGTCAAGGGCGGGTACTACACGGACGCCCAACTCAAGTAAGCACGCGTCCAGTTACCCGACTCAACACTGATTGGTAGGCACGACCATGGCGGGACCCGTCCTGGAAATGCGCTCGATCGTCAAGACCTTTCCCGGTGTCAAAGCGCTGTCGGACGTCACACTGACGGTCCGTCAGGGCGAGGTCCACGCCATCTGCGGTGAGAACGGCGCCGGGAAGTCCACCTTGATGAAGGTGCTCTCCGGCGTCCATCCGCACGGCAGTTACTCGGGCGACATCCTCTTCGAAGGAGAGGAGTGCCGCTTCCGCGACATCCGGGCCAGCGAGCAGCGCGGCATCGTCATCATCCACCAGGAACTGGCACTCGTGCCGTTCCTCTCCATCGCGGAGAACATCTTCCTCGGCAACGAGCACGCCACGCGCGGGCTCATCAACTGGAACGAGACCCTGCGGCACGGCACCGAACTGCTGCGCCGGGTGGGCCTGAGCGACCACCCGGAGACCCGGGTCGCCGACATCGGCGTGGGCAAGCAGCAGCTCGTGGAGATCGCGAAGGCGCTGTCGAAGAAGGTGAAGCTGCTCATCCTGGATGAGCCGACGGCGGCCCTGAACGACGAGGACAGCGGCAAACTCCTGGATCTCATCCTGGAGTTGAAGAAGCAGGGCATCACCTGCATCATCATTTCGCACAAGCTGAACGAGATCCGCAGGGTCGCCGACTCGGTGACGATCCTGCGCGACGGCCGCTCCATCGAGACCCTCGACGTGAAGGCGCCGGAGACGACCGAGGAGCGGATCATCTCCGGCATGGTCGGCCGCGACCTCGACCACCGCTTCCCCGAACGCACCCCGTACGAGGGCGAGTCCGAGGCGGCGCCCGCGCTGGAGATCCGCGACTGGACCGTGTTCCACCCGATCGACCAGCAGCGCAAGGTAGTTGACGATGTGTCAATAAATGTGCGCAGGGGCGAGATCGTCGGCATCGCCGGACTCATGGGCGCCGGCCGCACCGAACTCGCGATGAGCGTCTTCGGGCGTTCCTACGGCCGCTACGCCGGCGGCACGGTCCTCAAGGACGGCCAGGAGATCCGTACCAAGTCCGTCGCGGAGGCGGTGAAACACGGCATCGCCTATGTCACCGAGGACCGCAAGCACTACGGCCTCAACCTCATCGACACGATCAACCGGAACATCTCGCTGGCCGCCCTGAACAAGGTCTCCCAGCGCGGTGTGGTCGACGAGCAGGAGGAGCGGCAGGTCGCCGAGCGGTTCCGCAAGTCCATGAACATCAAGGCGCCGACGGTGTTCGAGCCGGTGGGCAAGCTGTCCGGCGGCAACCAGCAGAAGGTCGTCCTCAGCAAGTGGATCTTCGCGGGTCCCGAGGTGCTGATCCTGGACGAGCCCACACGCGGCATCGACGTGGGCGCCAAGTACGAGATCTACACGGTCATCGACCAACTCGCCGCCGAGGGCAAGGCGGTGGTGTTCATCTCCTCCGAACTGCCGGAGCTGCTCGGCATGTGCGACCGCATCTACACGATGGCGGCGGGCCGGCTGACCGGTGAGGTGCCCCGGGCCGAGGCCACGCAGGAAGTGCTGATGCGCCAGATGACGAAGGACAAAGAGGTAACCCGATGAGCACGGACGTGACCGCCAAGAGCCCGGCCCCCGCGCCGCCGGGCAAGAGCGGATCGGCCGCGGGCGGCGGCCTGTTGCAGTTGATACTCGGCGGCCTGCGCCGCAACATGCGGCAGTACGGCATGCTGATCGCCCTCGGTCTGATCGTGATCTTCTTCGAGATCTGGACCGGCGGGGACCTGCTGCTGCCGCGCAACGTCTCCAACCTGGTGCTGCAGAACAGCTACATCCTGATCCTCGCGATCGGCATGATGCTGGTCATCATCGCCGGGCACATCGACCTGTCGGTCGGTTCGCT
Organism: Streptomyces sp. MBT65; assembly: GCF_016612545.1. GTDB lineage: Bacteria > Actinomycetota > Actinomycetes > Streptomycetales > Streptomycetaceae > Streptomyces. The sequence goes on from NZ_JAENRY010000135.1 coordinate 27,250, forward strand.
GACCGCGTTCGTGGGCGCCTTCGCGGCGGTCCTGATGGTCAACCACCATGTGGCGTGGCCAGTGGCGTTGGTGCTGTGCCTGCTGATGGGCGCCGTGGCGGGCTCGGTACAGGGGCTGTTGATCGCCTACGCGGGCATACCGTCCTTCATCGTCACGCTCGCGGGGATGCTGCTCTTCCGCGGCCTCACGGAGATCCTCCTCCAGGGCCAGACGCTGGGCCCCTTCCCCAACGGCCTGCAGAAGATCGGCAACGGCTTCCTGCCCGCGGTCGGCCCGAACACCAACTACCACAACATCACGCTGCTGCTCGGCTTCGTGATGATCGCCGCGGTGGTGTGGCAGGAGGTGCGCGACCGGCGCCGGCAGCAGGAGTTCTTGCTCGACGTGCCGCCCACGAAGCTGTTCCTGCTCAAGCTCGTCGCGATCATCGCGGCGATCCTCTGGCTCACCCTGCTGCTCGCCAGCTACGACGGTGCGCCGATCATCCTGATCATCCTCGGTGTCCTGGTGGCCGGTTACGGCTATGTGATGCGCAACACCGTCTTCGGCCGCCACATCTACGCGATCGGCGGCAATCTGCCGGCCGCGAAGCTGTCCGGCGTCAAGGACAAGCGCGTCACCTTCCAGGTGTTCCTGAACATGGGCGTGCTCGCGGCCCTGGCGGGTCTGGTGGTCACCTCCCGCCTCAACGCGGCCTCGCCGAAGGCGGGCGACGGCTTCGAACTGGAGGCCATCGCCTCCTCGTTCATCGGTGGCGCGTCCATGAGCGGCGGTGTCGGCACCGTCCTCGGCGCCATCATCGGCGGTCTCGTCCTCGGCGTGCTGAACAACGGCATGAACCTCCTCAGTGTCGGCACCGACTGGCAGCAGGTCATCAAGGGCCTCGCCCTGCTGACCGCGGTCGGCTTCGACGTGTGGAACAAGCGCAAGTCCGGTTCGTAAGTCCAGCTCGGGCCCCGCACGTCTGTCCTTCGCACAGCACGGCGGGGCCCCTTCCATGTGCAGGAGCCGCTCAATGGAACTGAACAGACGCACGGTCATTGCAGGAGCCGCGGCAGCGGGTATCGCCGCGAGCGCACTCGGTACAGGTACGGCGCAGGCGGCATCCGGAGGCAGAAAGCCCGTGAAGGAACTCTTCGGCACCCTCGCCGACGGCAGCAAGGTCCACCGCTGGTCGCTGGAGAACGGCGGCACCCGGCTCAAGGTGCTGTCGTGGGGCGGGGTCGTCCAGTCCCTGGAACTCCCGGACCGGCACGGCAAGTACGCCAACGTGTCGCTCGGCTTCGACAACATCGCCGACTACGTGGCGAAGACCCCGTACTTCGGCGCGCTCATCGGCCGCTACGGAAACCGCATCGCCAAGGGCCAGTTCACCCTCGACGGCAAGAGCTACCAGCTCTCCGTCAACGACGGGGTCAACAGCCTGCACGGCGGTACCCAGGGCTTCGACAAGCACATCTGGGACGTGGAGGGCTTCACCTCCGGCTCCGACGTCGGCCTGCACCTCCACTACACCAGCATCGACGGGGAGATGGGCTACCCGGGCACGCTCAAGGTGAAGGTGACGTACACGCTCAACAAGCACGGCGACTGGCGCATCGACTACGAGGCCACCACCGACAAGGCCACGGTCGTCAACCTGACCAGCCACGTCTACTGGAACCTCGCCGGCGAGGGCAGCGGCACGATCGAGAACCACCAGCTCACGATCCCCGCCTCCCGCTACACGCCGACCGACTCGGGGCTGATCCCCACGGGCGAGCTGGCCAAGGTCTCCGCCACCCCGTTCGACTTCCGCAAGACCAAGCCGATCGGCCGCGACATCCGGGCCGGCCACGTCCAGCAGGTGCAGGCCAAGGGCTACGACCACAACTGGGCCCTCGACAAGGGCATCACCGCGAAGCCCGAGCACGCCGCGACCCTGCACGACCCGCACTCCGGCCGCACCCTGAAGATCGCCACCGACCAGCCGGGGCTGCAGTTCTACAGCGGCAACTTCCTCGACGGCACGCTGACCGGCACCGGCGGCCACACCTACCGCCAGGGCGACGCCCTGTGCCTGGAGACCCAGCACTTCCCGGACTCGCCGAACCACGCGAACTTCCCGTCGACGGTGCTGCGGCCAGGTCAGACGTACAAGACGTCGACGATCCACACCTTCAGCTCCTGAAGCCTCACAGCTGACGCGTAGTTCGGGCCCGGGGTTCCCGAACTCACACCATTTTCACATCCGTTGAACAGCGCCACACCCGTCTCCGTATTGATGGGTGGCCCGTGCTCCCCCGCGCGGGCCACCCAAGACGACGGGCCCGGTCGTCCCCGCCGGGCCCGCCTTCATACGGAGGTTCCATTGGCCGACTCCAACGTCACCTCGCTGTTCCGCAGTACGGCGGCGCACAGCCCGTCGATGGCAGCGCTGGCGCGTGAGAGCGACGGCACCGGCCCCGTGGACTTCTGTATCCCGTGCAACCCGTACTTCCCCACCCCCGCCATGTTCGACGAGATGGCGGCGCGGTTGCGCGAGATCATCACGTACTACCCGAGCAGCGCCGACACCATCACGGCCGAGCTGTGCAATCTGCTCCAACTCCCGCCGAGCTGCGTCGCGATGGGCAACGGTTCCACCGAACTGATCACCTGGATCGACCACTTGATGGTCCGCGAGTCCCTCGCCATCCCCGTCCCCACCTTCGGCCGCTGGACCGACCAGCCCATGGAGACCGGCAAGCGGGTCGACATGTTCCCGCTCCAGGAGTCCAACGGCTTCGTCCTGGACCTCACGCAGTACGCCGAGTTCATCCGCAAGCGCAACACCAAGGTCGCGGTCATCTGCAACCCGAACAACCCCGACGGCGGCTTCCTGCACAAGCAGGCGCTCGTCCAGTTCATGGACGCGATGGCCGACCTGGACCTCGTCATCATCGACGAGTCGTTCCTCGAGTTCGCCGACGCGGAGGTCGAACCCAGCGTCGTACAAGAGGCGATGCTCCGCCCCAACGTCGTCGTCCTGCGCAGCCTCGGCAAGAACTTCGGCCTGCACGGCATACGGTTCGGCTACCTCGTCGCGAACCCGGCCCTCGCCGGCCGTATCCGCTCGATGCTGCCCAAGTGGAACCTCAACGCCTTTGCCGAGCATGTGGTGTTCATCCTCAAGGAGCACGGCGCGGAGTACGCGCAGAGCCTCCAGCAGGTGCGCCGCGACCGGCTCGACATGGCGAGCCATCTCTCCGCGCTGCCCGGTCTGACGGTCTATCCGTCGCAGGGCAACTTCCTCTTCGTACGCCTCCCCGTGGGCGCCGAGGGGACCGTGGTCCGGGACCGGATGCTCACCGAGCACCGCATCCTGGTCCGCGAGTGCGGCAACAAGATCGGTTCGTCCAGCCGCTTCCTGCGGCTCGTGGTGCGCCCCCAGACGGACGTGCGTCGCCTGGTGTCCGGCATGGAACAGGTGCTCTACGGGACCAGGAGGGGAGCCGCCGTGCCCGAGCTGGGTACAGGGACCAACTACAGCTCGGGTACGGCGGCCGTGGACCGCCTCGTCGGCGCGACCAACGGGGCCGGGATGCAGAACCTCGCCGCGCAGGCGCTCCTCGGCACCGGGACCTCGGGCGTCGGCATGCCGATGCAGGTGCCGATGCCCGCGGCGGCTCAGATGCAGCCCCAGCCGGTGCCCATGCAGGTGCCCCAGCCTCAACCGCCGCAGCCCCAGCCGCAGTTCCAGCCGATGCCGATGACCGCGATGGTCGACCAGTCGAACGGGGCGGGGATGCCGATGCAGGCCGTCGCGCAGATGCCGCAGCAGCTGGCCCAGGTGCCGCAGCAGATGCCTCAGCAGATGCCCCAACAGCAGCAGCCCTACGGCGTGCCCGCGCCGGCGCCGATGCCCCCGCAGGGGCCGACGCCGACCGGTGTGCCCGCCCGCAATGGGCTTACGGCCGCGCAGGTTCGGGGGGCCACCAGTCCCAACGGGATGCAGAACCTGGCGCCGGCGCCGGCTACTGGGTGGCCCAATGCTCAGAGTTGGCCCAATGCTGCGGGGATGGGGCAAGCGGGTTAGGGCTTGTTGTCGGGTGCGGGTGGGTGGGGTGCTGGTCGCGCAGTTCCCCGCGCCCCTAAATTCTCACGGCGTTGAGTAGTGACGCCCCTAGCGGCAGCGCGTCACAACCCTGTACCTCGAAGCCTGCCTTCTCCAGCAGGCGCCGGTAGTGGTCCTCGTCTCGTTCTTGGCCGCCTACGTTGCACAGCATGTGGACGTCCCATGCCACCGCCGTCGGGGCCGGCAACAGGCGTTCCACCACGAGGAGTTGGGAGCCCGGGCGCATCGCCTCCGCGCACCTGCCGAGGATCGTGAGGCAGCGGTCGTCGTCCCAGTCGTGAAGGACCCGGGAGAGGAGGTAGACGTCTCCGCCCTCCGGTACGGACTGGGTGAAGTCACCCGCGACGAAGGTGCAGCGGTCGGGGAGTTGGGTGCGGGCCGCCTCCAGGGCGCCGGGGCGTTCGAAGAGGACGCCCTCCAAGTGGGCGTGGGCCCGCAGGAGTCGGGCGAGCAGCGCGCCGTTTCCGCCGCCCACGTCGACCACGCGCCGTACGGCCGAGAAGTCGATCAGGGTCGGTACCGGCGTGAACATCTCGGCGCTGGCCGCCATCGCCCGGTGGAACAGGCTTCCCAGTTCCGGGTGTTGGGCGAAATACGCGAAGTGGTGCTGCCCGTGGCGGTGGGCGAAGGCCTCCTCGCCGGTGCGTACGGCGTGGGTCAGGCCGGTGAAGGAGTCGTAGAACGGGCCGCCGTAGAGCTGTGCCAGCGGGTGGAGGGAGAACTCCGTTCCGGTGCGCAGGGGTTGGCCGGTGGCGGTGAGGTGGTAGGTGCCGGCGGCGGAGGTCAGCAGGCCCAGGGTGGTGAGGTAGCGGAGCAGGCGGCGCAGTGCGTCGGGGTGGGTGGCGGTGAGGTCGGCGAGGGTGTCGGCGTCGAGGCCCGGGTGCTCGGCCAGGTGGTCGGCGATGTTCAACTCGGCCATGGTGGCGACCGCTTGGGTGGCCCAGGCACCGGTCATGACGCCGAGCAGCGCAGCCGTGGGGTCGGGCAGCGGCTCGTGGCGGCCGGGGAGGCGGAGTTCGAAGCGGCGGTGGGTGGTGGTGCGGTGGTAGAGGACGGTGACGTTCTCGTGGCCGTTGTAGCCGCCGCCGTCGGGGACCGCGCCGCCGCGTTCCTGGAGGAGGAGCCGGAGGCCGGCCGGGACCACCGGGCCGGGGGCGGTGACCGCGAAGGCGTGGTGCGACTCGTGTTCCGCCTCGCGTTCGTCGGCGGCCACGGCCTCCAGCGCCGAGTCGGGGGCCACGGGCAGCGCGAAGATCTCCACGCTGCGGGTGCCGACCGCCACGTGCACGATGCCCACCGGGATGTCGGCGAGTGCCGGGCCGTAGCGGCGGGTGAGGCGGTCGCGGACGACCACGCTCGGGGTGATGTCGCCCGGTTCGAGGCCGAGGCGGCGGAGTTCCTCGCAGAGGCCGTCGAGGGAGTCGGGGAAGACGAGGACGGCGGTGTGGTCGAAGACCAAGTGCCGTGCCACGTCCGCCCGTTCGGCGGGGGTCAGGCCCGGGAGCAGCTCGGCGAGGACGTCGTCCGTGTCGTGGGCTTCGACGTAGACCGCCGCGCGCTGGATGCGGGCTACGTCGGCTGCGGCGAGGCGCGCCTGTACGACGGGGAAGTTCATGAGGGGGTTCCCGGTGATCGTGGGTGGGACGGGAGACGGGAAACGGACTCAGATGCCGGTGTAGTTCTCGGCGAAGAAGTCCTGGTGCGCGCGGGAGGTGCGCAGGCTGTCGAGACGGGCGTACTGGAGCGCGCGGCCGTAGCGGACGCGGGCGTCGACGGTGTGCTCGGTGTCCTCGGCGGTCGGGCCGTGCAGCAGGCCGCTCATCCAGTGCGAGAACTCGTGGGCCCGCCAGACGCGAGGCAGACAGTCGGCGGCGTACCGGGCGAGGTCGCTCTCGTCGTCGCGGGTGAGTGCCGACACCAGTGCGCGGGCGAGGCGTTCGGCCTGGAGTACGGCGAGATTGGCGCCCTTCGCGGCGGAGGGGCTGATGAGTCCGGCCGCGTCGCCCGCCAGCCAGAGGCGTCCGGCGCCGGGGCTGTCCAGCACGTCGGAGCGCAGGTCGACGACCGCCTTCTCCAGTACGGGACCGTCCTTGAGCACGCCGAACTCGTCCGTGCGGAACCGGTTCGCCAGCTCGGTCCAGATCCGGTCCGCGCTCCAGTCGGCGGGATCGGTGCCGCGCGGGCACTGGAGGTAGTAGCGGGTGACGGTCGCCGTACGGGCCATGTGGCCGGCGAATCCCCGTTCGTGCAGGGCGTATCCGACGGCTTCGAGGCTGGGCGGGGCCTCGACCAGGACCGCGAGCCAGCTCACGCCGTGGTCCCAGCGGGCGGTGCGGGTGCCGTGCGCGGCCATGGTCGCGCGGGCGACTCCCCGGTGTCCGTCGCACCCGGCGACGAAACGTCCGGCCACCTCCGCACCGTCGGCGACCCGGACCCGGCCGTCCTCGGTGATCTCCTCGACCTCGGTGTCGAAGCGGACGTCGCCGCCGCGCCGGAGGTACTCGGCGAGCAGGTCCCGCACCAACTCCTGCTGGGGGTAGACGGTATGGACCTCGCCGCGCCCCAACGCGCCGTAGTCGAGGGTGAATTCACCCCGCTCGCTACGGAAGAGACAGGTCTGGTGGGTCCATCCCCGGGCCGACAGCCCGTCCGCGAGCCCGTGTCGGGTGAGGACGCGGACGGAGTGGGCGGCCAGGAAGCCGGCTCTGGCCCGCCCTTCCACCGCCTCGCGTCCGCGCCGTTCCAGGATCACGCAGTCGATGCCACGGTCCAGCAGCAGGTTCCCCAGGACGAGCCCCGCCGGGCCTGCCCCGACGATCACCACCCCGGTCCGCGTCTCGGTCCGCGCTCCGGAGTCGAATCGTTTCCCCACAAACACCCCTGATCTTGCTTTTTCGGCCAAGGGGTTTCATATCAGCCCGAACGCGGTGATGAGGAATTCATAACGACTAAATAGCGCTTAAGGCCCAATCAGGCATATGTCAGTGGTCGTTGTCCAGGTGCAGCTTCAGCAGGTCCGCGCCGTAGTCGCCGCCGTTGGGGGTGCGGATGATGGTGTGGATGTGCTGCTGGGTCGGGGTGCCGTTGGGACCGCCCATGCCACCCCCCTTCGTGCCGTACGCGAGCGGCGACTGGGCGTCGTACTCGATGAGGACGACCGGGCTGTGCACGCGGTAGTAGAAGGCGGAGGAGTCCTTGGTCTCGCCGATCCAGTAGAAGTAGGTCGCGTCGAGGTGGTCCTCGACCTCCGTCATCCGCACTTCGGCGTGGCCGTCGTTCATGTTGCCGACGTAGACGCGCACCAGGTCGAGCAGGTTCTGCTTCTGCGCGCTGCTGAAGTCCTTGGCGACGAGCCCCTGATAGGCGAGCTTGGCGTTGTCCTGCCCGGCGCCCGCCTTCATGTTGTCGCCGGCCTTCTTGTCGCCGGAGATGACCTTGGCGCGCTGGGCGGCGGTGAGCGAGCGAAGCAGGGTGAGACCGGCCGTGGTCTCGGTCTTGAAGAGGGTGATCTTCTCGCCCTTGTAGGTGGCGGAGGTCGGTTCGGAGCCCATGAAGGTCGGAGTCATCACGACCTGGTCGCCGAGCACGAAGAAGTTGATGGCCACGTGGTGGCCCTCGTACTGGAAGCCCCACGGCTTGGTGGTCGACGGCGTGCCCATGAAGGTGAAGAAGTACGCGCCCTCGGTGAGCGTGTCCCGGTTCCCGCCGCTGTAGTCGCCGAGGAAGGCGTTCAGCTTCATGATGTTGCGGGTCCGGGTGAGCCCGTCGGCGGAGAGCGCGGCGCCGAGCAGCGCGTAGCCCAACTCCCGCTTCTTGGCGGTGACATCACCCATCCGCACGCCCTTGCGCTGGTACCCGTCGACGTTGCTCCAGGCCAGCCACTCGTCGTTGTCGACGTCGAAGGTGCAGGACGTGCGCTCCTTGGCGCTGAGCCCGTCGAGGAAGGCCTGCGCGGCCTTGACGATCCCGTCCGTGGACACGTCCGTGGAGTGGATCGAGTAGAGCCCGTCGGTGACCTTCCCGTCGGTGGTCAGCCCCTTGAAGTCGGCGTACTTGACCTCGCTCTGCCCCGGCCCCATGCCGTTGCCCCCTCCCCCGGGCCCGCCGGACGGCATCGCGCCGGTGGGCATACCGCTGCCGCCGGGGCCGCCCGAAGGCATGCCGTTCGGGGCGCCGGAGGACGCGGTGGCGGTGTCGGAGGCGTCCGAGGAGCAGCCGGTCATGGTCGCCATGGCGGCGACTCCGCCGGCGAGCAGCGCCTTGTTCATGAACCAGCGGCGGCTGCGGTCGGCTTCGGGGGTGCGGGGGCGGTGTCCGTGCATACCGGCCAACCTCCCGCACCAACCTGAGCGGAACCTGAAGCCCCGTCCAGCCGCTCGTCCAGCCGCCTGACCAGCGCCAACCATCGCGGTACGTCGATTTCCACCCGTACGGTCCTGCCCGGCGGCGGCATCCGTTCCACCACTTCCCACCGGTCCGCGAGCGCGTCTACGAGCACGAGCCCGCGCCCGGTCTCGTCCAGCGGGTCCGGCTGTCGTACGGCACCGGGTGCGGGGGGACACGGTCCGGTACGGGTGTCGGTGACCTCGATCCGGACACTTCCGGTGACGAGGGAGAGCCGGAGTTCGAAGTCCCGGCCCGGTACGCGCCCGTGGGTCACGGCGTTGGCGGCGAGTTCGGCGACGATCGCGGCGGCGGTGTCGGAGGTGTCGCTGCCGTGGGGGATGCCCCAGTCGTGGAGCTGATGCAGGGCGAGATGACGGGCGAGGCGGGCGCCTCGGGGGGTGGGGCTGAGGCGCTGGACGAACGTACGCACGGTGACGGGGGGTTGGGTGGTCATGGGCCCAATGTGGCGGGGGTGCGCGGCAGTTCACCAGGTTCTGGGCCCGTACGCTGCGCGAGCGTACGGGGTCACCCGCTGGACAGTACGCGCTACGTTCCGTGACCATGTGCGCGGGAGGTGGGTGACCATGGTCGAGGGCAGCGGCGAGCCGGAGGCGTCCGACAGCCTGCGGACGTTCGGGGGGATGTTGCAGGCGTTACGCGAGCACGCAGGGCTGAGCAGGGAGCAGTTCGGTCGGCAGGTCGGATATTCCAAACACACGGTGGAGTCAGTGGAGTTGGGCAGGCGGATGCCAGACGACGACTTCGTCGAGGCGTCGGAGCCGGTGCTCGGCAATACGGGCGCAGTGCGGAAGGCTGCGGAACATCTGGAGCGGCGCCCGGGGTTGGCGTCTTGGTTCCGGCAATGGGCGCGAAAGGAGAAGGCGGCGATCAGCCTCTGCACCTACGAGTGCCGGATGATTCCTGGCCTGTTGCAGACAGAGGCGTACGTACGAGCCCTGTCCGCCGATCAACTGCCACCGCTGGACGACACCGAGGTCGAGGAGTTGTGGTCCGCCCGATCCGATCGCCAGAAGATTCTGCGAGAGCGACCGCACACTGCGTTCAGCTTCATCCTCGAAGAGCACCTGTTCCGCAGGCGCACAGGCGGGGTGGAGGTCACGCGGGGTCTCATCGACCACATGCTGAACATCGCCTCGTTGCGGAACATCGAGATCCAACTCATGCCTCTGGTACAGGAGTCGCACGCCGGACTGCAAGGCACCATCCACCTGTTGGAGACCGCCAAGCTCAAGTGGCTGGCGTACAACGAAGGCCAGGAGAGCGGCCAGTTGATCAGTGACCCGAAAGTGGTCAGCGTTCTCCAGAGCCGATATGCCAGGATGCGTTCGCAGGCTCTCACCATCCAAGACTCCCTGAGCCTGTTGAAACGGATGCGAGGGGATCTATGAGCACCTCCGAACTGACCTGGTTCAAGAGCAGTTACAGCAGCGGTTCCGGCGACAACTGCATCGAAGTCGCCCTCACCTGGCACAAGTCGAGCTACAGCAGCAGCGCTTCCGGAGATTGCGTAGAGATCGCCACCTCCCCCTCCACCATCCACATCCGCGACTCCAAGCACACCGAGGGCCCCCAACTCGCCCTCTCCCCCAGCACCTGGACCAAGTTCGTCGTCACCCTGTGATCGGGGAGCGCTGCATCTGGGCGAGCAGCCCTGCCTGTTCGAGCTTCAGTGCCTCGAAGGAGCTCCGCAGGTAGGCGTCCAACTCCGCCCGCGGGAAATTGCCCGCGACCGACACGTGATCGTCGACCTGGACGGAGTCGAACCCGTCTTCCTGCCAGCGGGCGACGACGGGCTCATAGCAGGCCACATGCGCGCACAGCTCTTTCAGGGGCTCGGGAATGGTGTCCTCGCGCAGCAGATCCGCATGGGAGACGACCGTCTCGACCATGCGCCGGTTGAGCGGCATGAAGACTGTCGACATCCACAGACGCCAGGTCGCGGCCTGCTCCGTGGTGGCAGGGGTCGACCCGGCCCATACAACTCCGTACCGGGCGACAAACTTTCGCCATGCCCGGTCCACGGCCTCCGACTGCGCGTAGAGCGGACCGTACAGCTCGCTGAGCTGGCGGTTGATCCGATCCAGATGATCCTTGCGGCGTGCCAGACGAAGGTTCGTCAGATAGGTCGCCCCGTAACCGGAGGCGGCCACGAACACCGTGACCACCAAAGGGACCACAACATTCAACTGCACGAGCCACGACACTACCCATGGTTGAGCAGGCCCGCAGGCGAAATGTCTTCCCAGGCCATGATCCCCAGGGGTTCATCGATCCGGTCGAGGCGTTGAGGAAGGCGGGTGCGGAGGGGAAGTTCGCCACGCCCGCCGGGGGACTCACCAACTCGTCGCCCTGCGTTCGCTGTTCACCCGGGGAAGAGGAACAGCAGGGTGCGCGCACCACCGGCCGGCGCAGGGCGAACTCGGGCACGTCGTACCCGGCGTCGTAACCGTCAGCAAGGCGCTCGCGAAGACACGGAAGGCCAACTACGTATCCCTGCAAGACGAGTTCACCCGCCTCGCCCTCACCGACGCCCACACCGACGGCCTCACCGCGCACGTCCTCATCGGCCACCTCGGCCCCTTGATTGCGTATCCGTCGAATGTCCCGTCCGCCCGATGCCGACCGCCCCACCATGGGGCGCGAGGCGAACGGCCGTTCGCCTCGCGGAGCGGAACCAGGACACGGAGGACAGCAATGCACTTACTCCGGACACAACCGTTGACCAGAAAGCTGGCGGGACTCGTCGCGGGGGCGGGTCTGGTGCTCACCATGCTGCTCGGCGCGGCACCGGCGCACGCGGCGCAGACGTCCGACTCGGCTTCCCCTGCGGTCGGTTCCACCGCGCAGTACGCGCCGGCGAGTGCGCTGGCGAACTCCCCGGGCATCTCACCGGCCGCCGAACGCATTCGGTACGTCGACACCGACACCTACGACTGCCCGTACGAGCGGCTGTGTGCCCGCGTGTGGGACCCGAACGTCGGCAGGTACAAGGTGTTCGACCTGTACACCTGCCACACCTACTCGCTGTCCTACTGGGAGGGCTCCGGCGGCTTCTACAACAACCAGACCACCGGCACGGTGGCCCGCTTCTACAACGGGAGCGGCGTGGACGTCCACGACTCGACCGCGTACAGCGTCGCCCCCGCGGGCTGGAACTGGTCCCCGATCTGGAAGATCAAGAACTGCTGACGCACGGCACCACGCACCTCACGTCACCGCAGGACACCGCGCCCGCCGCACGGCCGTACCCCGGCCCGCGGCGGGCGCTCCCGTGCCGCCGCCTCTCTCACACCCCCCAGTTCCCGTTCAGCAACGCCTCCCCCAGCCCGGTCCGCCGATGCAGCATCCGGTGCCCGTCCCGGAACGAACCGACCAGACCCGCCTCCCGCAGCACCGTGGCATGACGGCTGGCGTTGGCCGGTGAGAGGTGGAGGGCGGCGGCGATGCCGCTGGTGGACATCGGGCGGCCGAGCAGTTCCAGCACACGGGCCCGGGTGGGGCCCAGCAGCCGGTGCAGGCCGGGTGCGCAGTCGGACTCGGCCACCGTGAGGCAGCCCGGCGCGAGCGCGAGCGGATACACCAGGACGGGCGAGAGTTCGCGGGCGGTGAGCGCGACCGGCTGCCGGACGCAGAAGAAGGACGGGATCAGGGTCAGCGGGCGGCCGTTCAGCTCCAGGCCCCGGTCGAAGGGGTAGCCGCACTCGATATGACCGTCCCGCCAGGACAGCAGGTCCGGCTGGTAGCTGCCCAGCAGCCCTTCCGCGCCCGCCGCCAGCGCCGAGTCGGCACGTCTGGCCAGGTCCGTGCCGACGGCCCGGTCGATGACCGTCCGGTACGGCGCCACGGCCACCTCGTGATAGGCGCGCAGCGCCGTCCCCAGCCGGTGCAGGGCCTCGCTCCCGCCCTCCGCGAGCCGTCGGGCGGCCGAGGGCATCGGCCGGTCCGGGTAGAGCCGGGCGAGTTCGTCCCGTAGGCGGCTGCGGGGTGTGGAGAGGACCGCGTCCAGTCCGGTGTCCGGGTCGGAGGTACCGCGGCCGGGGGTGAGGAAGTCCGGGAAGTAGGAGGCGCACGGGTTCACCTCGATCAGCGCCCGGGTCGTCCGGATCAGCCCCGCGCGCGCGAGGTCCTCGCGCACCTGTCTGCGCCAGGGGTCGAAGACCAGGGCCGCGTGCCGGTTCTGGAGCAGGTGGAGGCTGAGGACCACCTCCCACATGAAGTCGCTGCCCGTGGCCACCCGCAGCCGACTGAGGTCGTCCGTACCGAAGTCGATACGCAGCATGTCCCCACGCTCCCCGTGGTACGTCCGCCCCCAGCACATACCGTTGGGGCAGACGGACAGGCGAGGGCAGGCGGTTCCGGGGGCGGCGAGAGTTGTCCGAATAGCTGCGGCCCCGACGCGCGCCGCACCCGGCCCGGCTCTCCCCGATCGACACGCACCCCAACTCGCCTGGCTCGCAATTAACTTGACGGACCGTCACTTTGCCGTTCGCACAGGCGGGCAACAGCTTCCGTTCCTAAGGTGCCGTGTCCATGACAGACTCCACGAACGACCCAACCGGAGCCACCCCCGCAGCGGTCGGACGCCGTACCGTCCTGATCGCCACCGGCACCACGGCCGCCGTACTGGCCGTGGGCGCCGCCGCCCACTCCCCCACGACCACCACCACGGCGGACGCAACTCCCGCCGCGGCGGCGGCAGTCTGCACCCTCACCACCGAGATGACCGAGGGCCCCTACTACCTCGACGGCGCCCTGGTCCGCACCGACGTCACCGAGGGCAAGGCCGGCATCCCGCTCAAACTCGCCCTCACGGTCGTGAACAACAGCACCTGTGCCGTCATCCCGAACGCGCTCGTCGAGATCTGGCACAGCGACGCGCTCGGCGAGTACTCCGGCTACGTCGGCAACAACGGCCACAGCGAACCGGACGACGGCACCTTCCTGCGCGGCGGTGTCCTCACCAACGCGAGCGGGCTCGCCAACATCACGACGATCTACCCCGGTTGGTACCGAGGCCGCTGCATCCACATCCATGTGAAGGTCCACACCGGCGTCACACTGACCTCGGACGGCTCGTTCACCGGCGGCAGCGAACTGCACACGGGCCAGCTCTTCATCGACGAGACCATCACCACGGCCGTCGCCAAGCTCTCCCCGTACTCGACCAACACGGTCACCCGCACCACCCTCGCGCAGGACTCGGTCTACGACGACGGCGGCGCCGCGTCCGGCCTCATGACCCTTACGGCGCTGGGGAGTTCGACCTCGTCCGGCTACACGGGCACCCTCACGCTCGGCGTCCGGCAGAGCTGAGCCGACGTTCCCCACGAACGAAAAGGGGTGGCCCGCGGTGCGACACGGGCCACCCCTCCCCGTCCTACCTCAGGTCAGGCGCTCGGGCAGTGCTGCCACGCCATGTGGTAGACCGTGCTGATGTCGCCGTCCGTCGAGTCCATCGTCATGAAGCTGACGGCACTCGACGACGAGGAGCCGGCGGCGACCCGCAGCTCCGTGTTGATGTTGAAGTTGCGCTGAACTCCACAGGGCGCCCAGACCAGTTGGGCCCAGTCCGTGCTGTCGGTGGCCTGCCAGTTGTCGTCGTAGGGGCCGCTGAAGGGGTGGTTCTTGGCGACGGTCGCCGACGAACCCTGGAAGTAGTACGAGGCCTTCTGCGCACCGCTCGCGCCGCGCTGGAGCGAGGCGAAGCCCCGGTAGTCGGCGCTCGCGATGGCGTACGTGAAGCCCGACGGGACATGCACGACCAGGTTGAGCTGGCAGTTCTTGCGGAACGCCGTGGGGTCGGAGTTGCCGCCGACCTGGGCGAGGTAGGCGCTGTAGGTCACCGTGAAGGCGGTGTTGTCCTCGGAGACGGCGACCGCGGTGGTGCCCTGCGGGCAGCCGGAGCCGTTCACCGTGGCGACGTTGATGACGATCTTGTCCGGGGGCGGGTCGTCGAACACGGGTGAGGACGAGTGCTGCGCGGACGGCAGCGCGGTGGCGAGCAGTGCGGCGACCGCACCACTCAGGAGGAGCCCACCAGGCATGGTTTCTCCTTGGGGTTGGGGGGTGGCTGCGCCCCAAGTCTTTGAAGAAACAATGAAGTTCCTGTGAAGACCGACGGCGCGCTCGCATCGTAGGAAGCGGCACAGGAAACGGTCAGGGTGAACTCAAGCCATTCACAGACGCGCCTTTCACACTCTCCCCACAGTGTGTGAACTCTGTTGAAATAAAGGCCTGTTGACGGATCCGTCCCCAGGTGCTTCACAGCCGCACATTAAGGAATCCTTCAGGTACGGCCGTAGCTTCCTCGGCATGACGGGACACACACAGAACGACCAGCCGCACGACCAACAGCCCGCCCGGCACCGCCGGGACAAGGGCGTCCAGCGTCGCCGGGTTCTGATCGGCGGCGGCACCGCGGCCCTGGCGGGTGGTCTCGCGGCCGCCGGTTTCGCCTCGGCCGACACCCCCGGCACCTCCACCGGGACCTCGACGACCACGGTCACCGCCGACGCGTCCGCCTCGGCCACGAGCGGCGTCTGCACCCTCACCGCCGAGGTCACGGAAGGCCCGTACTCGCTCGACGGCGCCCTGATCCGCGAGGACATCCGGGAGACCAAGGAGGGCGTCGAGGTCCAGTACACCTTCACCGTCGTCGACCAGGACAACGACTGCGCGCCGCTCGCCGACGCCCTCGTCGAGCTCTGGCACTGCGACGCGCTCGGCGAGTACTCCGGGTACGTCGGCAAGAACGGCCACACCGAGGACGACGACGGCACGTTCCTGCGCGGCGGCCAGATGACCGACTCGAACGGCCAGGCCACGCTCATCTCGATCTGGCCGGGGCACTACGTCTCCCGCGCCGTCCACGTCCATATGCGGGTGCACACGGACGTGACGCTCGCCGACGGCACGTACACCGGCGGCACGGTCGTCCACACCGGCCAGTTGTTCTTCGACGCGGACCTCAACGAGGAGGTACAGGCCAGTTCGCCGTACTCGGACAACACCACCGCCGAGACGGTCCTCGCCGACGACTCGGTCTACGACGACAACAGCGCCGCGTCCGGCCTGCTCACCCTGACCGCGCTCGGCACGAGCGTCTCCGACGGCTACACGGCCACCCTGACCGTGGGCGTCAGCACGAGTTGATCTGGAGGCAGATGAATCGGACGTACTGACCGGCTGCCGCCCCTCGGCGGACTCGGACTCGGTCCGCGCCCCCACCGCCCTCTCCCGGCGCCGGGCGCGGACCGAGTACGCCCGGGCGGCAGCCCCTGTCCCGCACGGGACGCCGTGGACCGGATTCCCTACGCCGGCAGCAGCGGCTCGACGATCTTCGCGAGCTGGTTGCGCGTCACCGCGCCCATCCGCGTCGCCGCCACCCGCCCCGCCGGGTCGAGCACGATCGTGTAAGGCAGCGCCTGTGTGTTCACCAGGCCGCGCGGCAGCCGGAGCGCCTGCTTCGCCGCGGGATCGTGCAGCGACGGATAGGCGAGCCGGTGGTCCTTCTGGAAGGCGAGCCCGGCGGAGCGGTTCCCGTCGTTGTCGAGCCCCAGCACCTGGAGCCCGCGCCCGCCCCAGGTCTCCTGCACCAGCCGCAGCTCGGGCGCCTCCGCCCGGCACGGCCCGCACCAGGACGCCCAGGCGTTGATCACCACCACTTTGCCGCGATACCCGGACAGCCGGATCGCGTCCCCGTCCAACGACGTCCCCGCCAGATCCGCGACGGCCGGCCGCTCGCCCTCCGCGAAGGTCCGGGTGAACGGATCCCCGGGGCTCGCGGTACTGGTCGGTGCCGGGGCGGAACAGCCGGCGAGCACCGCGCAGACGGCCACCGCCGCCGCGCCGGTACGTCGAGTCGTCACGGGTTCTCCCACGCCGCCGGTTCCGCCGCCAACCGCCGTACCGGATCCGGCAGTTCGTCCGCCGCGATGTCCGCGAGCGTGACGCCCTCCAGGATCTTACGGACGTTGGCGCGCAGGGCGATCCACAGGGGGAGGAGGGGCTCGGCGGAGCCTGTGTAGGTGAGGCCGGTGGGGCGTTCGCCGCGGACCGAGACGATCGGGCCGTCCACCGCGCGGATGACGTCCGCGACGGTGATCGCGGTCGCGGCGCGCGCCAGCCGGTAGCCGCCGCCCCCGCCGCGCCGGCTGTCGACGATCCCGGCGCGCCGGAGGTCGCCGAGAATTCCCTCCAGAAATTTGTGCGGGATGTCCTGCGCGGTGGCGATGGTCTCGGCCTTCACCGGGCCGTCCGCCGCAGGGCCGTCGGCACCCCGTACGGCGAGCTCCAGTACCGCCCGTACCGCGTAATCCGCCCGTGCCGAGATCCTCATGCGTCCATTGTGGGCCGTTCCGGCATAGAGAATGACCCCGCACGACGGCCTCCTTGGATCACCACGGAAAATGGCTTCGCACGTGCCGCCGACGGACCGCACCCGAAAGGAGCTTCCAGTGGAGCTGAGCAGGCGTACCTTCAGCACTCTCGCGGGCACGGCCGCGCTCGGACTCGCGCTGGGCGGTGGCAGCGCCGGTTCCCCGGACGCCTACGCCGCGCACGTCGTACCGACCGGCCCGCCGCCCGCCCCGCCGACCGCGGACGGTCAGCCGCACACGATCGGCTACGACCGCCACTCCCTGATCGTCGACGGCCGACGCCTGGTCCTGTGGTCGGGCGAGATGCACCCCTTCCGACTGCCGAGCCCGTCCCTGTGGCGGGACGTCCTCCAGAAGATGCGCGCCTTCGGCTACAACGCGGTGAGCATCTACGTCTCGTGGAACTACCACTCCCCCGCCCAGGGCCACTACGACTTCACGGGCGTCCGCGACCTCGACCTGTTCCTGCGCACGGCCGCCGAGACCGGGCTGTACGTCATCCTGCGCCCGGGCCCGTACATCAACGCCGAGATCGACGCGGGCGGCTTCCCCGGCTGGCTGACCGCCACCAAGGGCACCGCGAGAACGGCCGACGCGACGTACCTCTCGCACGTCGACGAGTGGCTGACGCAGGTCAACTCGATCGTCTCCAAGCACCTGTTCACCCAGGGCACGGGCACGGTCCTGCTCTACCAGATCGAGAACGAGTACGACGGCCAGCTCACCCATCCGTCCGGCGCCGCCTACATGTCCCACCTGTACAAGAAGGTGCGCGCCGACGGCATCGACGTCCCGCTGTTCCACAACGACAAGGGCCGCAACGGCTATTGGACCCCGGGGTCCTTCGACATCGGCACCGACACGGGCGGTTGGCTGTACGGCTTCGACGGGTATCCCTCGCCGTCCCAACTCCCGCCGGACTGGGGGACCTTCGGGATCGGCGGGGCGAAGGGCGGGGCCACCGCGAGCCCCAAGACCCCTGGTTTCGTACCGGAGTTCGGCGGCGGCTGGTTCGACCCGTGGGGCGGGTCCTGGTTCGAGGGCAAGGGGTACGCGGAGTCGCGCCGGACGCGGGACGCGGCGTACGAGCGGCGTTTCTATCTCACCAACCTCGCCAACGGACTCACCCTGCACAACGTCTACATGACCTTCGGCGGCACCTCGTGGGGCTGGCTGCCGGCGCCGGTCGTCTACACGTCGTACGACTACGGCGCCGCCTTCGACGAGGGCCGCAACGCGACCGCGAAGCTGGTGCCGATGCACCAACTCGGCCATCTGCTGCGGACGGTGCCCGACTTCGCCAAGCTGGACCGGGCGGCGGACGTCACGGCGGACGGCCTGAAGGTGTACCACCTCAGCAACGCCGACACCGGCGCCCATGTCTACGTCCTGCGCAACGACGGTACGGAGCAGGTCACTTCGACGCTGCCGACCGCGAGCGACGACATCGAGGTCACCGTCCCGGCTCAGGACGCCCGCCTCCTCGTCACCCAACTCGCGCTCGGCGGGCGCAAGTTGAGGTACTCGACCGTCTCCCCGATGATGTCCCTCACCACCGGCCGGCAGGACCTCGCCGTGTTCGCCGGAGCGCGCGGCGAGATGGCCCACGTGGTGCTGGAGTGCCCGGAGGAGCCGGTGGTGACCCGGCTCGACGCGCAGGCCGCCTGGGTGTGGGACCGCGGTCTCCTGCACGTCACCGTCCCGCTCGGCATCGGCGGCCTGACCCGGGTCCTCGTCCAGGCCGGCGGCGTCGACAACCCCCTCCTGCTGATGTTCGCCGACGAGGCCACGTCCGTACGCCTGTGGCCGTACGAGACCGGAGCGGGCACCGCGCTGGTCTACGGCCCGGCGCTGCTGCGCGAGGCCACGATCAGCGGGACGACGGCCCGTCTCACCGGCGACACCATCGGCGAGACCGGCCTGGAGGTGTGGGGTCCGCGCGGCCTCACCGACATGACCTGGAACGGGCAGGCGGTGCCCGCGACCGTCACCACCGCGGGCAGCCTGCGCTCGAACCCGGACGCGCTGCTACCGGGGGTGCCCGCGGTACCGCTCCCCGCGCTCGACGGCTGGCGGCGGAAGGTCGAGAACCAGGAGGCCGCGGTCGCCTTCGACGACTCCAAGTGGACTGCGGCGACCAAGACTTCGACGTTCAGCACGACGGCCGTGCCCACCGGGCAGCCCGTGCTCTTCGCCGACGACTACGGCTTCCACTACGGCGACGTCTGGTACCGGGGCCGCTTCACCACGACCACCACCGACAGCGCGGAATCGGTGACCCTCGCCTACAGCACCGGCACCCAGGGGCTGCTGATGGCCTGGCTCGACGGGGTGCCGCTGGGTACGCACCGGATGCCGGTACCGACCACCAGCAGTGTGCGGCAGGGCAGTTGGACCGCGAAGGCGACCTTCACCGTCCCGGAGAAGCAGCGCGCGTCTGGCGCCCACGTCCTGTCCGTGCTGGTGCGGCGGATGCAGCACGACCAGGACGGCAAGGCCCTCGACACCCACAAGGTGGCCCGCGGCCTGACCGCGGCGACCTTCAAGGGCGCCTCCCCGAAGGTGAGTTGGCGCATCCAGGGCACGGCGGCCCTCGATCCGGTGCGCGGGCCGCAGAACAACGGCGGCCTGTACGGCGAACGCGAGGGCTGGCATCTGCCGGACTTCCCGGACTCCGGCTGGGACGCCGTCACCCTCCCCCGCGCCGACCAGCGGCAGGGTGTGGCCTGGTACCGGACCACCTTCAAGCTCGCCGTGGACAGCGGTATCGACGCCTCGATCGGCCTCGTCCTCGACGACGACCCGGCGCGCGCCTACCGCGTCCAGATCTTCCTGAACGGCTGGAACATGGGCCAGTACATCAACGACGTGGGCCCCCAGCACACCTTCGCCCTGCCGAACGGGATCCTGCGCACCCGGGGCACCAACACCCTCGCCCTGGCCGTCCTGTCCGACGGCACCACACCGGCGGGCCCGAAGGACGTACGGCTGACGCTGCTGGGGAGCGCGGCCGGAGGAGTACCGGTGACACCGGTGGCCTCCCCCGGCCGCTGACCACCTCAGGCCAGCCGGATCACGTTCCAGGACAGCGGCTCCAGTACGGCGGTCAGGGTGCCGTCCTGGAGGGCGGTGCCCTCGACCGGGTGCGGGGCCACCCGCTCCGGGTCGGCCAGGGTGTTGCGGGCGTCCGGGTCGGCGTCCGCGAGCGCGCTGTGCTCGACGACCGAGGTCAGGTCCAGGCCGTTCAGGGCGACTTGGAGCGGGAGGGACTCGGTGCGGCTGCGGTTGACGGCGAACACCGTGACCGAGCCGTCGTCGCCGCGCACCGCGGTGGCGTGCAGGAGGTCGGTCTCGCCGTACTGCTTCGTCTCGTGGGTCGGGGAGTCGACGCGGACGTCGAGGACCTGGCCGCGGCCGTACTTCGAGGCCTGGGCGAAGGGGAAGAAGGTCGTCTGCCGCCAGGCCGGGCCGCCCGGTTCGGTCATGATCGGGGCGATGACGTTGACGAGCTGGGCGAGGCAGGCGACGGTGACGCGGTCGGCGTGCCGGAGCAGGGCGATCATGAGCGAGCCGAAGACGACCGCGTCCATGACGCTGTAGTTGTCCTCCAGGAGGCGCGGGGCCTCCGGCCAGTCGGCCGGGTCCGCGTTCTTGGTGTGCTCCTCCCAGTCGGCCGTGTACCAGACGTTCCACTCGTCGAAGGAGAGGTTGATCTTCTTCTTCGACTTGAGGCGGGCGCCCACGTGGTCGGCGGTCGCGACCACGTTGTCGATGAACGACTCCATGTCGACGGCGGAGGCGACGAAGGAGTCGAGGTCGCCGTCGAGCGGCTGGTAATAGGCGTGCAGGGAGATGTAGTCGACCAGGTCGTAGGTCTCCTGGAGGACGGTCGCCTCCCACTCGGCGAAGGTCGGCATGGCCTGGGCGGAGGAGCCGCAGGCGACGAGTTCGACGTCGGCGTCGATCTGGCGCATCGCGCGGGCCGTCTCGGCGGCGATCCTGCCGTACTCCTCGGCGGTCTTGTGGCCGGTCTGCCAGGGGCCGTCCATCTCGTTGCCGAGACACCAGACCCTGATGCCGAAGGGGTCCTTGTCGCCGTGCGCGATGCGCTGCTCGGCGAGGGCGGTGCCGGCGGGGTGGTTGGCGTACTCCTGGAGTTCCAGGGCCTCGGCGACGCCCCGGGTGCCGAGGTTGATCGCCATCATCGGCTCGGCCTGGGGGCCGATCTTCTTGAGGAACGCGATGTACTCGGAGAGGCCGAAGCGGTTCGTCTCCGTCGAGCGCCAGGCCAGGTCGAGGCGGCGGGGGCGGTCCTCGGCGGGGCCCACCGAGTCCTCCCACTTGTAGCCGGAGACGAAGTTGCCGCCGGGATAGCGGATGGCGGTGACGCCGAGTTCGCGGACGAGGTCGAGGACGTCCTGGCGGATGCCGTCCTCGTCCGCGGTGGGGTGGCCGGGTTCGAAGATGCCGGTGTAGACGCAGCGGCCCAGGTGTTCCACGAAGGAGCCGAAGAGGCGGGGGTTGACCTCGCCGACGGTGAAGGCGGGGTCGAGGGTGAAGCGGGCGGTACGCATGTGCGCCTTTCGAGGTTGAAGGGCCGGCCGGTGTTCGCTGTTCACTATCCACTGTTCGACATACCGGATCGCGCTCGTAACTTCGAACGAAACGGTCACCTGCGACCGTAAAAGGCAAGCGCTTTCAGCGTCAATGGGCCGGCCACTGTGCACGTTTCATTCTCGGGGGCGATTTCCGGACACAGCGGTCGTTCCCGGTCCCACAACGGCCACCGAACGACATGACGTCGGCAGTTGTGGGCGCGTAACCTCGGACCGGCTCTGCAGCGGACGGCGGGAAGGGGGAGCGTACGACGTGGTGACGACCTTCCTCGGCGAGATGTACACGTCCTTCGTGTGGATCCCCACCACGGTCCTCGCCGCCGCCCTCGCGCTGAAGCTGCCGGCCATCATCCGGCTCTGGCGGGACCCGCTGCTGCGGTCGGTCGGCGGGCTGCTGCTGCTCGCCTGCGTGCTGTTCGTGTTCGTGACGCCCTCGGTCATCGGCTGGACCAACCGGGTCACCGGAGTGCCCAACTTCTCGGCGCCGTGGGTGTATTCGCTGCTCATGGCGTTCAGCGGGGCCGGGTTACTGCTCCTCGTCGCCTGGCGCAACGGCCTGTCCGACCGTTCGAACGCGACCCGGCGCGCCAGACGGTGGGTCATCTCCGTCTACTCCGGCGTGATCGTGGCGCTGTGGGTGCTGTTCGCCCTCGCCGACGTGCCCGTGGAGCGGGTGCGGGACCTGGACACGTACTACGCGAACACGCCATTCATGCGCGAGGAGATCCTGCTCTATCTGCTCGCGCACACCGCGGCCGTACTGATCACCGTGCGGCTCATCTGGAACTGGGTGCGCGCGGACGGACTGCACGGCTGGCTGCGCTGGGGACTGATGTTCCTGGGCGCCGGTTACGCGCTGGACCTCGTCTACGATCTCGCCAAACTCACGGCGGTGACGGCCCGTTGGACCGGCCACGACCTCGACGCGCTCAGCACCGACATCGCCCCGTGCGCGGCCTGCCTCGCCGCCGTCCTGACCGCCGTCGGCTTCATCCTGCCGCACACCGGCCAGTACCTGCACGACCGGCTGCGCGTCCGCCTCGCCCACCACCGCCTGCGGCCGCTCTACGTCCTGATGCGCACCGTCGACGGCGACGGCGTCCCCTTCCTGCTGTGCGCCGCGCCCGAACTGCGCCTGACCCGACGGGAGACGTACATCCGCGATGTCCTCCTCCCCCTCGCCCGCCATCTCGACGAGGACCTCCGCACCCGCGCCCAGCAGGCCGCGCTCCGCCTCGGCTGCACACCGCCCCGCGCGAAGGCCCTCGCGGCGGCGGTGGCGATCCTGGACGCCGTCGACTCCACCGGGCTGCCCGCGCGGCACGCCACCAGGACCGGTCACCCCGACACCGCCGACCTCCTCCAGGAGATCGGCCCGGTCTCCCGGGCCCTGCGCCACCACGACACGATCGCCGCGATACGGACGATGGTGCGGGGCGAGGGCACGGGGGCCGGTGCGGCGGAGCGGGCCGGTACCGCCCGCGCCAACCCGGCGGGTGGCTGAGGCGGCGAATGTCCTGGCATATTGCAGCGGTGCGCACGAAGAAGGAGATGCGCCGGTTCGCCGGTACCCTCATCGATCCCATGCGCGTCCCGGTCCCCGCCGATCCCGAGGCCCTGTTCGACGCGCTGGTCGACTCCGTCACGCGCTGGCGGTGTGCGGCGGGAACACCTCGCGGCGGACCACGACTTCACGCCCCCGCCAGCGCGTGACGGAGTCGAC
>NZ_JAENRY010000136.1 GCF_016612545.1 Streptomyces sp. MBT65
CTCGTCACCTTCCACGACCCGAACGGCGTCGAGCTCTTCGACCTCCCGGACGCTCCCCGCCCCGCCGCCGACACCCCGGCCCCGCCGCGCTTCCTCCCCGAGTTCGACAATCTGCTCCTCTCCCACGCCGACCGCACCCGGGCCGTACCGCCCGAGTACTGGGGCCGCGCCTGGCAGGGCAACGTCGCCCACCGCACGTTCCTCGTCGACGGGTTCCTCGCCGGCATCTGGAAACTCGACGACGGCGATGGCGATGGCGACGGCCACCTCGTCATCGAGCCCTTCGGCAGACTGACCAAGGCCCAGCGGGACGAGGTGAGCGCCGAGGGCGCGCGGATGCTCGACACCCTGCACACGGGGACGTCGTACGACATCCGGTTCGGGACGGTCGTGAAGCCGTAGAACCGCGGAACTGTACAGCCGTAGAGCCGCAAAGCCGTCAGTCCGCGCGGCCCGTCACCGCGACCGTCACGCCCAGGCCGATCATCGTGCAGCCGCCCGCGCCCCCGATCAGGGACAGACGGCGGTCGGAGCGGGCGAACCAGGTGCGGGCCGCCGAGGCGGTCAGGCCCCACAGGGTGTCCGTGACCAGGCCGATGGAGATGGGGATCAGGCCGAGCAGGAGCATCTGGAGTGGGACGCGGCCCGCCGAGTGGTCGACGAACTGGGGGAGCACGGCGGCGAAGAACACCACGCCCTTGGGGTTGGTGACCCCGACGAGGGCGCCGTCCAGGATCGTGCGGAGGTCGCCGCGGGGTTCCGTCGCGGGGGCCGTCAGCATCGCGGACGCCTTCAGGTCCTTGCGGTGGCGGAACGCCTGGACTCCCAGGTAGATCAAGTAGGCCGCGCCCGCCAGTTTCACCGTCAGGTAGATCGTGACCGAGCGTTCGACCAGCGAGCCGATGCCGAACGCCACCGCCGTCACGAGGAGGTACGAGCCGAAGACGTTGCCGATCGCCGTCGCCACCGCCGTACGGCGGCCGTGGGCGAGCGCGCGGCCGATGACGAACAGGACGCTGGGTCCCGGGATCACGATCACCAGCAACGACATCGCGGCGAAGGCGAGAAAGCGGTCCGTGGACAGCATGGTCATCAACTCCCATCCGGCGCTCATTGAAACAGGCGTCGGGGAGTCCGCTCCAGGGCCGGGGCCCCGGGCACATGGATAGGGTGCGTTGCGGGCTGCTCGTGGAAGCCCGCAACGCACCCTGGTTCTTCCCTGAGGAGTGCTCAGGAGATCTTCCGGGTTACGAGTTGACCTGTGTGGTCACCAGGCTGGAGAACGTGGTCAGCCGGGAGTACACACCCGGGTAACCCGCCTCGGCACAGCCCTCGCCCCAAGAAGTGATCCCTGCCAGGACGCCCCCGATGAGCAGGGGACCGCCGCTGTCGCCCTGGCAGGTGTCTACGCCGCCGGATGTGTATCCGGCGCAAACCATGTCGGACGCGATGAAGTCCGAACCGTAGGAGCTCTTGCAGCTGGAGTCGGACACGATCGGGACGGTCGCGGTCCGCAGCTGGTTGGAGGAGCTGCCGTTCTCCGAGGTGGTGCCCCAGCCGAGGATGCGGGCGGTGGTGCCGGCCGCGTACACGCTGGTCTGGGAGGAGGAGACGTACGACGCCGTGGTGTACGGCATCGAGGTCGACAGGGTCAGCACGGCCACGTCGTCACCGTTGGTGGCGTCCGTGTAGCTGGGGTTGATCCAGATCTTGCTGACCTTGCTGACGGTGCCGTTCGTACCGTTGAGGTACGTACGGCCGCCGACCACGCGGACGCTGCTGGTGGTCTCGCCGACCATACAGTGGGCGGCGGTGACCACCTTGGTCGCGGAGACGAGCGTGCCGCCGCAGAACTGGTTCTGCGAGGCATCCGTGATCTGCATGACGAACGGGTACGCGGTCGCCGTGGTCGTGGTACCGCCGACGATGGGCTGGGGGGCTGCCACAGCGGTGGGGGCGCTGAGCAGTGCGGTCGCCGCGGCAGCGGCTGCGGCTGCGACGACTGCGGTGGTTCTCCTGGCGCGGTTGAGCCCGAACATGAGTCTCCTCATTAGGGTTGCCGGTGGGGGGTCGCGCGGGTGTGGGGGTGTGCAACGGGGGTCGCGGGACCGACCCCCGTATGCCCGGGCGAGCGGCACACCCATAAGCTAGAACCCGGCACACCGGTCCCGCGACCCCCGTATGCCCGGGCGAGCGGCACACCCATAAGCTAGAACCCGGCACACCCTGCTCCCAATGAGGGAACCCCCTAGGGGAGTTGGGCAGGGAAAACCCTCGGTCGCCGCACAGTTAACCCGTAGGGTCCTCAGTTCGGGCGGCGCCCCGCCGCCAGTCGGACGATATCCACCCGCGAGCGGATCCCCAGCTTGCGGTAGACCCGGGTCAGGGTCGCCTCGACCGTCTTGACGCTGATGAACAGCCGGGCGGCGATCTCCCGGTTGGTGGCGCCCTCCATGACGAGCGCGGCGACCTGACGCTCCATCGAGGCCAGTCCGTCGAGCCCCTCCAGGGCGGGCGCGGGTGCGGGCAGGGGCGTCGGCTCCGGCGCTCTGGTGACGGCCGCCTCGTCGACCTGCCGCAGCCAGGGCAGCGCCCGGCAGCGCCGGAACAGCCGGGTCGCCTCGTCGTAGGAGGTCGGTCCGGGCTGTCCGGTGCGCAGCGACGCCAGCGCGAAGGCCGCGCGCGCCTCCTCCAGGCCGTACCCGAGCTTGGCGAGCCGGTCCTGAACGGATGTCAGCTGTGCTACGGCCGCGTCGTGTTCGCCGCGTGCGGCGCGCACCAGGGCCTCGGCGCGGTCGAGTACGGCGAGGACGCTCTCGCGGCCCAGGCGCAGCGCGCGTTCGCGGGTCACGTCGATGACGTCCTGGGCCTCGGCGATCTCGCCGATGCGGACGAGGGCCTCGGCGAGGTCGCCGTGCCAGCGGCCGCGCGCCGGGTCGGTCACCTTGAGGGCCTGCTCCAGTTCGCGCACGCGGCGCAGCGAGCGGACGGTCCCGTGCGCGTCCCCGGCGACCAACTGGGCGTATCCCAGGGCCCCGAGAGCACGGGACAGGTACATCTGGTCGCCGTCCTCCTCGGCGTGCTCGACCGCCTCGCGGGCCAGCGCGAGGGCCTCCTCGACATCACCGCCGGAGGCCTCGGCGAGCGCGGTGAGCATCGCGGACGCGGTCTGGCCGATGCCGGAGTCGCGGGCCAGCCTGAGGCCCTCGCGGGCGAGGTCGAGGGCGCGGCCGCAGTGCCCGGAGCGCAGTTCGGTCTCGGCGAAGCCGCGCAGGAAGTGCACCTCGCTCTCCACCGACCCGCGCCGCCGCACCTCGCGCAGCAGCGCGGTGATGGTCGCGCGGGCCTCCGGCAGCTGATCGCTCATCACCAGCCAGCGGAACCGGGCCGAGCCCGCGCCGTTGTGATGGCACGCGACTCTCGGGTCCTGGGGCTCCTTCAGCGCGCGCTTGATGGTGTACGGGGCGTCCGGATGACCCATCAGGGTCTCGGTCTGCGCCTGGAAGGAGAGCGCGAGGAGTTCGGTGCGCCGGTCACCGGCGCGCGCCGCCAGCTCGGCCGAACGCGCGGTCTCCGCCCGGGCCTCGGCGAAGTCGCCCTCCACCAGCAGGGCGCGCCAGGCCAGTTGATAGCGGACCAGGGCCAGCAGCCGGGGGTCGTCGCCCGCGTCGGCGAGGGCCTGCGGGAAGACGGCGTCGACGTCCGCCATCGAGTGGCCCGCCGTGTCGATCACGATGATCCAGGCCCGCACCCGCTCGGCGGGCACCGAGGTACGGGTCAGCACCTCGCGCGCGATGTCCCGGGCGAGGTCCAGCTCGCCCGCGGTGATCGCGTCCTCGGAGGCCTGCAAGCGCCGCTCGTCCGGGCCCGGCACGCTGTCGCCGGGGGTGTGCCGGGCGGCGAGCAGTCCGAGCGAGGCGGCGACCGAGGGCGCCCCGCGGTCGCGGGCCAGGGTGGCGGCCTCGGCGAGCCGGTGGGCGACCTCCGGGTCGGTGCCGGTGGTCGCCAGGGCCAGGTGCCGGGCGCGCTCGATGGGGTCGGAGGCCGCCGTCGACAGCGCCGCGTGCGCGGCCCGCCGCTCCTGCGCGGGAGCCTCCGCGTACAGGGCGGCGGAGATCAGCGGATGCGCGAACCGTACGGCGGGACCCTCGGGTTCCGTTGCCAGCAGGCCGAGTTCGGCCGCCTGGGCGGTCTCGGCCTCGGCGTTCTCCCGGCCGGCCGTCTGGAGCAGGGCCACGGTCGGGCGGGCGCCGGCGCTCGCGACGAGCAGGGTGCGGCGGGCCTCGGCGGGCAGCATGTCGAGCCGGCTCAGCACCAACGCGCGTAGTGACGTGGGCACGGGGAGCGGCTCGCCGGGTCTCGGCGGGGTGGGGTTCTCGGCGAGGGCGCGGCCCAACTCCAGTGCGAACAGCGGGTTTCCGCCGCTGGTGCGGTGGATCTCGCGGACCGTGGAGCGGGGCAGACCGGTGTAGCCGCGGTGGTCGAGCAGCGCCGAGATCTGGGCCCGGGAGAGCGGGCTGAGCCGGAACGCGAGGGTGTCCGGCGGCGAGGCGCTCAGATAGCGGTCGTACTCCTGGCCCTCGGTGCGCACCGCGAAGACCATCTGCACCTGGGTGTCGCCCAGGCGGCGGGCTGCGAAGCCGAGGAGTTCCGCGCTGGCCGGGTCCAGCCACTGCAGGTCGTCCGCTACGACGAGCACGGGGCCGTCGGCGGCGAGGGCGCGCAGCGCGGACAGGACGGCGAGGCGCAGGGCGAGTCCGTCGCGCTGGAGGGAGGACTCGCCGCGTCCGGTGAGGGCGGATTCCAGTGCCGTGCGCTGGGCGACGGGCAGGCGCTCGGACACCTCGTCCAGGACCAGACCAAGGAGGTCGGCGAGGGCGAGGAAGGGGAGATGGGATTCGGACTCCGTGGCCGAGCAGCGCAACACGGTCCGTGCCGTCTCGCCGTATTCCGCGGCCAAGGCCCGCAGGACGGTCGACTTTCCTATTCCGGCGGGGCCGTGGAGCAGCACACTGCCGCCCTCGGCGAGCTGGTCGCGGGCGGCGTTGAACATGTCCTCCCGGCCGATGACCAGGTCGGGGCGCGTTCTGGCAGGCTCCTTGAAGTCCCGTCGCACGGTCACCGCTCCCCTCGTGTGTCGTGTCCGGGCCAATATTAGGCAATCAGTCCTTGAAATTCGGATGGACGGGGTCGTGAGGGAAATAACAACGGGTCGGCATCAGGAAATTCAAAGCTCCGATGAATGAATAGAAGGTCGTCGCGGAGGCCGGTCCCAGAGGATCCCACCCGGGCCCGTCCGGTGCCAGAGGGCCGTGTCGGAGTCTGTCCGTGTCCGATACGAGCGGGCGGCACCGGGGTCCGCCCGGTACCGGTGGGCAGCGCCCGGGCCGCTCCGGCAGCGCGGGGCCTCACGGCAGCACCCTCGCCCGCCGTGCCGCCACCACGGCCTCCCCGCGGGTGTGCGCGCCGAGCTTCCGCATCGCCGAGCGCAGATACCCCTTCACCGTCTCCGGCCGCAGCCCGAGCCGCTGTGCCGCCACCGCGTTCGTCGCCCCCGCCGCCACACACGCCAGTACGTCCAGCTCCCGGGGCGCCAGCTCCACCTCCCCGGCGGCCGCCTCCGCCGTCAACAGGCCGCAGGCGTCCAGGAGTTCGGCTCGCAGCGCCGGGTCCGGGATTCGCGGGGCCAGCGCCCGCAGCGCCGCGTGTGCCTCCCGTACCTGCTCCCACACCGCGCTCGCCGCCGAGTCGGGGACCGGCGCGGGGCGCGCCGCGCTCAGCAGCTCCCGCACCTCGTCCCGGACCACCAGCGCCTGTTCCACGTCCCGCGCGGCCGCCATCGCCGCGCTCAGCATCCGGTCGCCCAGGGGCTGGGCGGTGCGCAGCGCGCCGTAGAGGACACCGCGTACCCGGCGGCGTACGACGACCGGGACCGCGAGTATCGCGTGCAGGCCCTCGGTGGCGACCGCGCTGTCGTACTCGTGGCTGATCTGGTGGGACGAGTAGTAGTCCGCCACGGCGCACGGGCGGGCGAGGGCGACCGCCCTGCCGCCGAGACCGTTGCCCGAGGTCACCGCGAGGGCGCGCAGGGACGGGGTCAACGTGCCGCTGAGCTCACTGATCCGCATCTGCTGCCGGCCGCTCTCCACCAGGCCGCCGAAGGCGACGGGCAGCCCCGTCCCGCGCCGGAGCCGGACCAGCGCCGCCTGAATCTCCACCGTCCCCGCCGCGTCCGTCGTCACCCTCGTGCCCCTTCGTTGCGGCCGTCGTGCTGCACACACCCCCGTACGGGGGTAGTGAGACCCACATCACGGATTACACGATGTCAGAGAGCCGCCCGGAATGGTCCGGTACTGAGGAGGACAGATGACGACGGCGAGTGAGTCGTTCCGCGGTGCGCGGGACTTTCTGCTGGCGCACCGTACGGACTATGCCACGGCCTACGAGGGTTTCTCCTGGCCCCGGCCCGAGCACTTCAACTGGGCGCTCGACTGGTTCGACGTCATCGCGGCCGGCAACGACCGCACGGCGCTGCGCATCGTGGAGGAGGACGGCTCCGAGGCCGCCTTCTCCTTCGCCGAGCTGTCCGAACGCTCCGACCGCGTCGCCAACTGGCTGCGCGCGCAGGGCGTCCGCGCCGAGGACCGGATCCTCGTCATGCTCGGCAACCAGACCGAGCTGTGGGAGACGGCCCTGGCCGCGATGAAACTGCGCGCCGTCGTCATCCCCGCCACCCCGCTGCTCGGCCCCGCCGACCTGCGCGACCGCGTCGAACGCGGCCGGGTCCGACAGGTGATCGTGCGCTCCGCGGACACCGCCAAGTTCGACGAGGTGCCCGGGACCTACACCCGGATCACGGTCGGCGGCGCGGTCGAGGGCTGGCGGACGTACGAGGACGCGTACGCGGCCCCCGCCGGGTTCACGCCGGAGGAACCGACCCTGGCCGACGACCCGCTGATGCTCTACTTCACCTCGGGCACCACCGCCCACCCCAAGCTGGTCGAGCACACCCACACCTCGTACCCGATCGGGCATCTGGCCACCATGTACTGGATCGGCCTCCAGCCCGGTGACGTGCACCTCAACATCTCCTCGCCAGGCTGGGCCAAGCACGCCTGGTCCAACCTCTTCGCCCCCTGGAACGCCGAGGCGACCGTCTTCATCCACAACTACACCCGCTTCGACGCGACCCGGCTGATGGCCGAGATGGACCGGGCGGGCGTCACCACCTTCTGCGCCCCGCCGACCGTGTGGCGCATGCTCATCCAGGCCGACCTGACCCAGCTCCGTACCCCGCCCCGCGAGGCCCTGGCCGCGGGGGAGCCCCTGAACCCCGAGGTCATCGAACAGGTCAGGCGGGCCTGGGGCGTCACCGTCCGGGACGGCTTCGGGCAGACGGAGACCGCCGTGCAGGTGTCGAACAGTCCCGGCCAGCCGTTGAAGACGGGTTCGATGGGGCGGCCGAGTCCGGGTTACCGGGTGGAGTTGCTCGATCCGGTGTCGGGTGCGCCCGGCGTCGACGAGGGCGAGATCGCGCTCGACCTGTCCGAGCCGCCGGTCGGTCTGATGACCGGCTACCACGGAGACCCGGACCGTACGGCGGAGGCGATGGCCGGCGGCTACTACCGCACCGGCGACATCGGCGCCCGGGACGCGGACGGCTACATCACCTACGTCGGCCGCTCCGACGACGTCTTCAAGGCCTCCGACTACAAGATCTCCCCGTTCGAGCTGGAGAGCGCGCTGCTGGAGCACGAGGCGGTGGCCGAGGCCGCCGTGGTGCCCGCGCCGGACGAGCTGCGGCTCGCCGTACCGAAGGCGTACATCGTGCTCGCGGCGGGCTGGGAGCCGGGACCCGACACCGCGAAGGTGCTGTTCGAGCACTCGCGCGACGTCCTCGCCCCCTACAAGCGCGTCCGCCGCCTGGAGTTCGCGGACCTGCCCAAGACCGTCTCCGGCAAGATCCGCCGGATCGCACTGCGGGAGGCGACGGCCGCGGGGTCGGACGCCGAGTACCGCGAGGAGGACTTCCGATGAACGCGCCGACGGAAGCGCCGATGAACTCGTACAGCCATGGGACCGGCGGGACTTCACTCCTCGGCGACACCATCGGCGACAACCTCGACCGGGCGGTGGCCGCGTGGCCCGACCGCGAGGCGCTGGTCGACGTGCCGTCGGGGCGGCGCTGGACGTACGGTCAATTCGCCACGGACGTCGACCAGTTGGCGTACGCGCTGCTGGCGAGCGGCGTGGCCAAGGGCGACCGGGTCGGCATCTGGGCGATCAACTGCCCGGAGTGGGTGCTGGTTCAGTACGCCACCGCCCGCATCGGTGCGGTCATGGTGAACATCAACCCGGCGTACCGCACCCACGAGGTGGAGTTCGTCCTCAACCAGGCGGGGATCTCGGTCCTGTTCGCCTCGGTGGGCCACAAGAGCAGTGACTACCGGGCGATGGTCGACCAAGTACGGCCGAAATGCCCGGAGTTGCGCGAGGTCGTGTACATCGGGGATCCGAGCTGGGACGCGCTGCTGAGCCGGAGCACCGGTGGTGAGCCGTACCCGGAACTGTCCTGCGACGACCCCATCAACATCCAGTACACCTCGGGCACGACGGGCTTCCCCAAGGGCGCCACGCTCTCCCACCACAACATCCTCAACAACGGTTATTTCGTGGGCGAGTTGATCGCCTACACCGAGCAGGACCGGGTCTGTATCCCGGTGCCCTTCTACCACTGCTTCGGCATGGTGATGGGCAACCTGGCGGCCACCTCGCACGGCGCGTGCATCGTCATCCCCGCCGCGTCCTTCGACCCGGCGGCGACCCTGAAGGCCGTGGAGCAGGAGCGCTGTACGTCCCTCTACGGCGTCCCCACCATGTTCATCGCGGAGTTGAACCTCCCCGACTTCGCGACCTACGACCTCTCCTCTCTCCGCACCGGCATCATGGCGGGCTCGCCCTGCCCGGTCGAGGTGATGAAACGGGTGGTCGCCGAGATGCACATGGCGGAGGTCTCCATCTGCTACGGCATGACGGAGACGTCCCCGGTCTCGCTCCAGACGCGGAGGGACGACGACCTGGAACACCGCACCGGCACGGTCGGCCGGGTCCTCCCGCACCTGGAGGTCAAGGTCGTCGACCCGGCGACCGGCGTCACCCAACCCCGGGGCACGGCAGGGGAGTTGTGCACCCGCGGCTACAGCGTGATGCTCGGCTACTGGAACGAGCCCGGCAAGACCGCCGAGGCGATCGACGCGGGCCGCTGGATGCACACGGGTGACCTCGCGATGATGCGCGAGGACGGCTACGTCGAGATCGTCGGCCGCATCAAGGACATGATCATCCGGGGCGGAGAGAACATCTACCCGCGCGAGATCGAGGAGTTCCTCTACGCCCACCCGAAGATCGCGGACGTCCAGGTCGTCGGCGTTCCGAACGAGCGCTACGGCGAGGAGGTCCTCGCCTGCGTCATCCCCCGCGATCCGGCGGACCCACTGACGCTGGAGGAGCTGCGCGGCTTCTGCGAGGGCAGGTTGGCGCACTACAAGATCCCGAGCCTGCTCCGGATCATGGACGCCTTTCCCATGACGGTGTCGGGGAAGGTACGGAAGGTCGAGCTGCGGGAGCGGGCTGTTGGGGATGGTGAGGGCAGAGTGGTGAGGTGAGGTCGCGGAGTCCACGGGGTGTTCGGCTGCGGGTCGCCCGCTCGCGGTACGGCTGCCGGGCGGCAGGTCAAGAGCCGTCGGAACGGCCCGAGTTGGGCCCGCCCCTCGCCGCGATGCCTCGACGGTCTGCGGCGCGTCTCACGAAACGGCCGGCCTGCGCGGCGGGGCCTTCTTGGCCCGGCTGGGCGGGTGCCGCATGCCGTTGCCGGCTCGGAGTCGCCTCGAAGACAGGGGCGCCTTCACATTCGGTTGCCGCCACACACGGGCCCCCGCTCGAATGGCTCCATGACCGTTCACGGGCCTGCCGACCATGTCGAGCTGAACCGGCGCTACTGG
Source organism: Streptomyces sp. MBT65 (assembly GCF_016612545.1). Lineage (GTDB taxonomy): Bacteria > Actinomycetota > Actinomycetes > Streptomycetales > Streptomycetaceae > Streptomyces. Next base: position 10,002 of record NZ_JAENRY010000136.1, read on the forward strand.
GACGACCACGCGGCCGCCTGGCACGGTCCGCTCGCGCGGGGCCATTGGGCGGTGACGCAGCCGCGTTGGGGACTGTGGGGGACGCCGGAGTCGCAGGCCTCGGTGTTTCCCGAGGACATCGCCGGGTCGCGCGCGATCGAGCTGGGTTGCGGCACCGCGTACGTCTCGGCCTGGCTCGCGCGAGCGGGCGCCCATCCGGTCGGGATCGATCTGTCGCGCCAACAGCTCGCCACCGCACGGGAGATGCAGACGGAGTTCGGCCTCGACTTCCCCCTCGTACTGGGCGACGCCGAGCAAGTCCCCTACGGCGACGACACGTTCGACTTCGCGGTCAGCGACTACGGCGCCTCGCTGTGGTGCGACCCCTACCGGTGGATCCCCGAGGCCGCGCGCCTGCTCGCTCCCGGCGGTCGACTGGCGTTCACCCGCCGGTCGCCCCTCTTCGCGCTCTGCACGCCGCCGGACGGAACCGCCGCCACCACGCTGCTCCGCCCACAGTTCGGCCTGCGCCGGCTGGACGGGGGCGGGGCGGTGGAGTTCACCCTCCCGCACGGCGACATGATCCGCCTGCTGCGATCCCACGGCTTCGTCATCGAGGACCTGATCGAAGTCCAGGCGCCCGAGCCCGCGCCCCGGGACTACCCCGAGGTCTCCGCCGACTGGGCACACCGGTGGCCCAGCGAGGAAATCTGGAAGGCCCGCCTGGCCGGCTGACCGAAGGCGAAGTCATCGGCCTCGATGCCGGCTTCGTGCACGGACATCACGGTCTCCGGCCGGAGTGCTAACTCCCCGCCGCGTCGAGCTGGTCCGCCAGGTCGTTCACCGGCTGGGGTGTGCCCGTGAGGTCCAGGACGAACAGCGGGACGCCGAGCGCGTCCGCGCGGGCGCGGGCGTCGTCGGCGTATCCGGCGAGGGAGAAGTAGACGCACTCGGTGGTCTCCGTCATCGCCGTCAGCCACAGGCACTCGACGTCGCGCAGTGAGGCCGGCCGGACCGTCGGGTCCACCTGCGCCAGGATGCCGCGGGCGGCGAGGCCGATGCCGGACGGGGGCCGCTGGTCGGCGCGGCGGATGTCCCGGTAGCCGAGCCAGCGCAGATACAGCGCGGCGGCGGTGACCGCGTCCCGCGCGGTACGGATCGTGACGGGCTGGAACGCGGGCCGGCCCTCGACGTCGGCGCCGACCTTGGGAGGCCGCACGACCGGTTCCGCCGTCGGCTCCGCCCCCGCGACCGGAATCCGCAGCAGCGTCCCGCACGGGCAGCCCAGCTCCGGGTACGGCCACTCGTCCAGCCGTCCGCAGGCCGCGCAGCGCACGGCGATCCAGTCCTCGTCCCACACCCGGTGAGTCACGACCGTCACCACGCCGCGCTGGTCCAGCGGCGGGGCGACAGGGGCCCCGCACACACAGGGATACGACGGCGCCGCGTAGACGTGCTCACGTCGGCAGGTGGGACAGCGCACCGACACGCTCTCGGACATGAGCCCCATAGTCCTCCTGAAAACCCCTGCTTGTCCGTCTCTTGACGGCCTTGGTCACCCCACCTACATTGAATTCCAGATAGTAGAAGTTGGATTCCACAATACGGAAGTAGTCGAAATCCATCGGGGAGTCTTCACCGCGGGGCGCGACGGTGATGCGAATCCGACAGCCGAAGCAGGAGTACTCCATGGCTCGTATGACCGCTGCCCGCGCGGCAGTCGAGATCCTCAAGCGCGAGGGCGTCAGCGACGCGTTCGGCGTCCCGGGTGCGGCGATCAACCCCTTCTACGCCGCGCTCAAGGCGTCCGGCGGTATCCACCACACCCTCGCCCGCCATGTCGAGGGTGCCTCGCACATGGCCGAGGGCTACACCCGTACCCGCCCGGGCAACATCGGTGTCTGTATCGGCACCTCGGGCCCGGCCGGCACCGACATGATCACCGGGCTGTACTCGGCGACCGGCGACTCGATCCCGATCCTCTGCATCACGGGCCAGGCCCCGACCGCCGTGATCCACAAGGAGGACTTCCAGGCCGTCGACATCGCCTCGATCGCGGGCCCGGTGACGAAGATGGCGGTCACCGTCCTGGAGGCGGCCCAGGTCCCCGGCGTCTTCCAGCAGGCCTTCCACCTGATGCGCTCGGGGCGCCCCGGTCCGGTCCTCATCGACCTGCCGATCGACGTGCAGCTCACCGAGATCGAGTTCGACCCGGAGACGTACGAACCGCTGTCGGTCTACAAGCCGACCGCGACCCGCGCCCAGATCGAGAAGGCGATCGGACTCCTCAACGCCTCCGAGCGCCCGCTGATCGTCGCGGGCGGCGGTGTCATCAACGCCGACGCGGCCGAACTCCTCGTCGAGTTCGCCGAGTTGACCGGCACCCCGGTGGTCCCGACCCTGATGGGCTGGGGTGTCCTCCCCGACGACCACGAACTGAACGCCGGCATGGTCGGCCTCCAGACCTCGCACCGCTACGGCAACGCGACCTTCCTGGAGTCCGACTTCGTCCTCGGTATCGGCAACCGCTGGGCCAACCGCCACACCGGCAAGCTGGACGTCTACACCGCCGGACGGAAGTTCGTCCACGTCGACATCGAGCCCACCCAGATCGGCAGGATCTTCGCCCCCGACTACGGCATCGCGTCCGACGCGAAGGCGGCGCTGGAGCTGTTCGTCGTGGTGGCAAGGGAGTTGAAGGCGGCGGGCGCTCTCCCCGACCGCTCCGCCTGGGCGACCTCGGCACAGGAGAAGAGGTCAACTCTCCAGCGCCGTACGCACTTCGACGACATCCCGATCAAACCGCAGCGCGTCTACGAGGAGATGAACAAGGCCTTCGGCCCGGAGACCCGGTACGTCTCCACCATCGGCCTCTCGCAGATCGCCGGCGCGCAGATGCTGCACGTCTACCGGCCGCGCCACTGGATCAACTGCGGTCAGGCGGGCCCCCTCGGCTGGACGATCCCGGCCGCGCTGGGCGTCGCCAAGGCCGACCCCGAGGCGTCGGTCGTCGCCCTCTCCGGCGACTACGACTTCCAGTTCATGATCGAGGAACTGGCCGTCGGGGCACAGCACCGGATCCCGTACGTCCATGTCCTGGTGAACAACGCCTACTTGGGCCTCATCCGCCAGGCCCAGCTCGGCCTCGACATCAACTTCCAGGTCAACCTGGAATTTGAGAACGTCAACTCCCCGGAACTGGGCGTCTACGGCGTCGACCACGTCAAGGTCGTCGAGGGCCTCGGCTGCAAGGCCATCCGCGTCACCGACCCCGCCGAACTCGGCGCCGCCTTCGACCAGGCCAAGAAACTCGCCGCGGAGTTCCGCGTCCCGGTCGTCGTCGAAGCGATCCTCGAACGCGTCACCAACATCGCGATGAGCAGGACGAACGACATCAGCACGGTGGTCGAGTTCGAGGAACTGGCGACGGAGCCCGGCCACGCACCGACGTCGATCAGAGCCCTGAAGGTCTGAGACGCGAAGGCACAGAGGCACAGAGGCGGCGGTCCATCCGGGGAGGATGGGCCGCCGCCTTGTTCGTGCGGCGCGAATAGCCGGCCGAAGGAGCGCGCAGGACCTGCCCGGCAGGCCGTTCACTCACTGGTCATGGTGCTCCGACAGCCCCGGCCAGTCCTCCGGCCCACCCCCCTCCCACTCGATGAGATCGCTCTCCTCGACCTCGATCCGATCCAGATCGGCCAGCCGCAGGATCTCGACGACATCGTCCAGATGAGAAGCGACCCCGAGCGTCTCGGAGCCACTGGTGACCCGGCGGGAGCCGTCCAGCGCCGGCGGGTGGACCACGATCCGCGGAAGTTCCGGTGGAAGCGCCATACCTTCAGGCTGCTGCGCCTACGACGGATCCGCACCCGGAAACACCGAAGAGCGCCGGATACGGAACCGTCCGTATCCGGCGCTCGTCGTGGTGGCCGTCCGACGGCGCGAGGCTGGGCGCGACAGGACATTCGCGCCGCCGGACGGGGTCTTCGGCCGGGACCGCGGCGGCGACGGAACCGGATGCCTCTTCTCTCAGGTCGAGAAGAGGGACCCGGACCTTCACCACCGCACTGGCTCGCACACCGCCGCGGTCCTGGCCCCGCCCGTGCGGTACCGACGACCACCCCTCATCCGGGTCGTCCGGCACACACGGGCCGTTGGTGATTCCGGGCGGCGCCGACGCCTGGGCGCGACAGGACAGTTGTCAGCGCCGGCGCCGCCCGGAAGTATCAGAGCCGGGCGCCCGAGAGGCGCTCGACACCTCGCAGCAGTGCCGAGTGGTCGAGCCCGCCGTCGCCCTGCGCACGCAGACTCGCGACCAGTTGGGCCACCACGCCGCCCACGGGCAGCGCGGCGCCGACCGCGCGGGCCGCGTCCGTGACGATGCCCATGTCCTTGTGGTGCAGGTCGATCCGGAAGCCCGGCTTGAAGTCGCGGTGGAGGAAGTTGTCCTTCTTCCGCGTCAGCACCGTGGAGCCCGCGAGCCCGCCGTTCAGGACGTCGAGGGCCGCCGCCAGGTCCACGCCGGACTTCTCCAGGAAGACCACGGCCTCGGCGCACGCCTGGATGTTCACGGCGACGATCAGCTGGTTCGCGGCCTTCACGGTCTGACCCGAACCGTGCGGACCGCACAGCACGATCGTCCTGCCGAGCGCGTCGAAGAGCGGCTCGGCCTCCTCGAAGTCGGACTGTCCGCCGCCGACCATGATGGACAGCACGGCCTCGATCGCACCGGCCTCACCGCCGGAGACGGGCGCGTCCAGGACGCGAATTCCCTTGTCCGCGGCGGCCTTCGCCAGCTCGACCGAGGTCTGCGGGGTGATCGACGACATGTCGATCAGCAGGGCACCGGCCCGCGCGTTCTCCAGGATGCCGTCCGGGCCGTAGGCGATGGCCTCGACCTGTGGGGACGCGGGCACCATCGTGATCACCACGTCGGCGTCCCGCACCGCCTCGGCGAGGGAAGCGGCCGCGGTGCCGCCGGCGGCGGTCAGACGGTCCAACTTGTCCTGTTCCAGGGTGAATCCGGTGACGTCGTAACCCGCCTTGATCAGGTTCTCGGACATGGGGGAGCCCATGATGCCGAGGCCTATCCAGGCGACCTTGGGGAGCTTGCTCATCGGAAGTGCCTTTCGGTGAGGGTCAGTTGGGCAGCCAGTCGAAGGCCTCGGCGCTCGGGCGGTCACCGGGCTTGTACTCCAGGCCCACCCAGCCGTCGTAACCGGCCTTCCGCAGCCGGTCGAGGAGGTCCTCCAGCGGCAGCGATCCCGTGCCCGGTGCGCCGCGGCCGGGGTTGTCCGCGATCTGCACATGGCCGGTCTTCGCCGCGAACCGCTCGATCACGGACGGGAGTTCCTCGCCGTTCATGGACAGGTGGTAGAGGTCCATGAGGAAGCGCGCGTTGCCGAGGCCGGTCGCTTCGTTGACCTTGTCGACGACCTCGACGGCGGCGGGGGCGCTGACGAGCGGGTACAGCGGCGACTCGGGCCTGTTCAGCGCCTCGATCAGCAGGACCGCGCCGATCCGGTCGGCGGCCCGGGCCGCGAGGGCCAGGTTCTCCAGCGCGAGCGCGTCCTGCTCGGCCGGGTCGACGCCGGGCACGCGGTTGCCGTAGAGCGCGTTGAGCGCGGTGGCGCCCAACGAGTGGGAGAAGTCGGCGGCCACGTCGATGTTCGCGCGGAACCTCTCCGACTCCTCGCCGGGGAGCGACAGCGCGCCGCGGTCCGGTCCCGGTAGCTGTCCGGCGTAGAAGTTCAGGCCGGTGAGCTGGACGCCCGCGTCCTCCAACGACCGCTTCAGCGCGTCGAGTTCGGATCGTGCGGGGGTGGGTGAGTCGACCCAGGGCCACCACAGCTCGACCGCGCCGAAGCCGGCCGCGGCGGCGGCCGCGGGGCGCTCCAGGAGCGGGAGTTCGGTGAAGAGGATCGACAGGTTGACGTTGAAGCGCTGGTCTTCGAATCCCATGGGGGCCGCGCTCCCTTCCGTGTCGAGGGTCGGTGTTGTAATTCCGTATGGTGGAAGTTAGTTTCTGCTTATTGGAAGATTGCCGCCGTGTGTCGGGGCTTGTCAAGAGGGCTCGGCGGAAATCGGCACCGCGCGTTAGGTTGTGCGCGTGCGATTGCGAGTGGAGTTCACGACAGAGCCCTTCGATCTCGACGAGGCCCCCGCGCATGCGCTGGTCGCCAGGGAGGTCATCGAGGTCGCGGAGCTGGACGCCGTGGACGTCGGGCCGTTCGGCAACACGGTCGAGGGGGGTGCCGACGCGGTGCTCACCGCCGTGGACGCGCTGCTGCGCAGGACCCTGGAGGCCGGCGCCACCCGGGTCTCGCTCCAGCTCAACGTGATCGGCGAGGGCGACCGGTGACCGGTGTCGGGGACGAGCCGTTCATCACGGCCGTGAAACCGCTGGTCGACGCCATGGGCGGCGAGATGCTCCCGCCCGACGAGGCGGGACCCGACGACGTCGTGCTCGCCTGGGAGGGCGCCGACGTGGTCGCCGTACGCCTGCCGCAGCTCGCGGACTCGCTGGATCACATCCTGGCCGCCCTGGAGCGCAAGAAGGGCAAGCCCCTCGCGGACCTGGACCGCAAGGCCAAGCAGGAGGTCGTACGGATGCTGGAGGCGCGCGGCGCCTTCTCCGTGCGGCACGGAGTGGAGACCGTGGCGAGCGCGCTCGGGGTCAGCCGGTTCACCGTGTACAACTACCTGAACCGTGAGAAGGAGAGCTGAACCCCCTCCCCGGTTGTTACCCGGAATTTTCAACAAACTGTTGACGTGGTGTTGCCGAGGGCGTTAGCTACTGCCAGCCCGTTCAGCACAAGGCCACGGAGGCTCCCGTGACGTCGACTTCCACGCCGCCGGGGCTCGCCCGGTTCAACACCCTGGAGGAGTCCGCGGCGTTCGCCGCCCTCCTCGAGGTGTGTGCCTCCACGGCGTGGGCGCGGCGGCTGCTCGCCGCCCGTCCGTACGCCGGCTCCGAGGACCTGTACGCCGCGAGCGACTCCGCGACGGCGGAGCTGGCCGCCGACGACCTGGCCGAGGCGATGGCCGGTCACCCGCCGATCGGCCGCCCCAAGCCCGGCGACCCCACCTCCGCCCGCGAACAGCGCGGCATGGCGGGCGCCTCCGAGGACCTCAGGGCGGAGATGCTCGACCTCAACCTGGCGTACCAGGAGAGGTTCGGCCATGTCTTCCTGATCTGCGCCACCGGCCGCACCGGCGAGCAGATGCGCGACGCGGTCAAGGAACGCATCGGCAACGCGCCGGAGCGGGAACGCGAGATCGTCCGCACCGAGTTGGGCAAGATCAACCGCATCCGGTTGACCAAGCTCGTAGCGGAAGAAGCAGAGGAAGAAAAGGCATGAGCAGCACCAGCACCGCCTCGGTGTCCACACACGTCCTGGACACCAGCATCGGCCGCCCCGCCGTCGGCGTCGCCGTCCAACTCGCCGCCCGCGGCGGCCCGTTGGCCGACTGGCAGCCGCTCGGCGGCTCCGCGACCGACGCGGACGGGCGGTGCAGGGACCTTCCGGCGCTGCCGGCGGGCACCACCCACGTACGGCTCGACTTCGCCGTGGAGCCGTACTTCTCGCAGGACACCAAGCAAGCCGATACGCAGCAGGACGCCCCCGCGAATCGGGACAGCGATGCGACCGGAGTGTTCTTCCCGGAGGTGGCGATCACCTTCGCCGTCAGGCCCGGCGAGCACTTCCATGTACCGCTGCTGCTCAACCCGTTCGGCTACTCCGTATACCGAGGGAGCTAGCAGAAGATGCCCACGATTCTTGGACAGAACCAGTACGGCAAGGCAGAGAACCGGGTCGTCAGGATCACGCGGGACGGCGCCACCCATCACATCAAGGACCTCAACGTGTCCGTGTCGCTGAGCGGCGACATGGACGAGGTCCACTACTCCGGCTCGAACGCCAACGTGCTGCCGACCGACACCACCAAGAACACGGTGTACGCGTTCGCCAAGGAGCACGGCATCGAGTCCGCCGAGCAGTTCGGCATCCACCTTGCCCGGCACTTCGTGACCAGCCAGGAGCCGATCAAGAACGCGCGGATCCGCATAGAGGAGTACGCCTGGGAGCGCACGACGGGCGGCCACTCCTTCGTCCGCAAGGGCCAGGAGACCCGGCTCACCCAGGTGACGTACGACGGCGGGAACTGGGAAGTCGTCTCCGGGCTCAAGGACTTGACGGTCCTGAACTCCACGGACTCCGAGTTCTGGGGCTACGTCAAGGACAAGTACACGACGCTGCCCGAGGCCTACGACCGCATCCTGGCGACCGAGGTGTCCGGGCGCTGGCGCTTCAACTGGTCCGACGACGCACAGGAGATGCCGGACTGGGAGGAGTCCTACGAGCAGACCAAGCAGCATCTGTTCCGGGCCTTCGCCGAGACGTACTCCCTCTCGCTCCAGCAGACCCTGTACCAGATGGGTTCGCGGATCATCGAGAACCGCGGCGAGATAGACGAGGTCCGCTTCTCGCTCCCCAACAAGCACCATTTCCTTGTCGACCTGGCGCCGTTCGGGCTCAAGAACGACAACGAGGTCTACTTCGCCGCCGACCGCCCCTACGGCCTGATCGAGGCCACCGTCCTGCGGGACGGCAGCGAGGCGCTCATCCCGGCGGACCTCACCAACCTCTGACGCGAACTCGGTACGAAAGCAAGGAAGTTGGGACGAACGATGGAAACGATGAGTCAGCGCGTCGTCATCGAGAACTGCGCGATCGCGACGGTGGACGCCGCCGACACCGAGTACGCCACCGGGTACGTCGTCATCGCCGGCAACCGCATCGAGTCGCTCGGCGCGGGCAGGGCGCCCGAGGGGCTCACCGACGTGGTCCGGCGCATCGACGCGAGCGGTCACCTGGTGACCCCCGGTCTGGTCAACACCCACCACCACTTCTACCAGTGGATCACCCGGGGCCTGGCCACCGACCACAACCTCTTCGACTGGCTCGTCGCGCTGTACCCGACCTGGGCGCGCATCGACGAGCCGATGGTCCGCGCCGCCGCGCAGGGCTCCCTCGCGATGATGGCCCGCGGCGGGGTGACCACCGCGATGGACCACCACTACGTCTTCCCCAAGGGCTCCGGCGACCTCTCCGGCGCCATCATCGGCGCCGCCCGCGAGATGGGCGTCCGCTTCACCCTCGCCCGCGGTTCGATGGACCGCAGCGAGAAGGACGGCGGGCTGCCCCCGGACTTCGCGGTCGAGACCCTGGAGGGTGCCCTCGCCGCGACGGAGGTGACGGTACGGGAGCACCACGACGCCTCCTTCGACGCGATGACCCAGGTGGCCGTGGCCCCCTGCTCACCGTTCTCCGTCTCCACCGAACTCCTCGGCCAGGGCGCCGAGTTGGCCCGGCGGCTCGGGGTACGGCTGCATACGCACGGCTCGGAGACGGTCGAGGAGGAGCAGTTCTGCAAGGAGCTGTTCGGCATGGGTCCGACCGACTACTTCGAGTCCACCGGCTGGCTCGGCGAGGACGTGTGGATGGCGCACTGCGTCCATATGAAGGACTCCGACATCGCCGCCTTCGCCCGTACGAAGACCGGTGTCGCCCACTGTCCCTCGTCCAACGCGCGGCTCGCGGCCGGTATCGCCCGCGTCCCCGACCTGCTCGCCGCCGGCGTCCCGGTCGGCCTCGGCGTCGACGGCACCGCGTCCAACGAGTCCGGCGAACTCCACACCGAGCTGCGCAACGCCCTCCTCATCAACCGCCTCGGCGCCCACCGCGAGGCCGCCCTCAACGCCCGCCAGGCGCTGCGCCTCGGGACCTACGGCGGTGCCCAAGTCCTGGGCCGCGCAGGCGAGATCGGCTCCCTGGAGCCGGGCAAGCTGGCCGACCTGGTGCTGTGGAACCTGGACACGCTGGCGCACTCCTCGATCGCCGACCCGGTGACAGCGCTGGTCTTCGGCGCGGCGGCCCCGGTCACCGCGTCCTTCGTGAACGGCCGTCAGATCGTCGAGAACAACCGCCTGTTGCACGTCGACGAGGACGCGATCGCCCGCTCCACGCGGGAAGAGGCCCGGCGGCTGGCGCGGATCGCCGCGCAGGCCTGACCCCAGCCCGCCCCAATCGCCGTACAGCGGCGATCGGTTGAGAGCTCCGGTTGAGGGGGACGGCCCTCGGCCGGTGGCCGTGGCCGGGGCGTGCACGCAGGTGCGCGCCCCGGAACGGCCCTGCCCATGTCCCCAGTTGGGCTCCGTTCCCGGTCCCGCACGACCGCGCACCACCTCCTGAAACCCACGTCAGAGCTGACGTGTCACCCGCCCGGAGGAGCCGCCGTGACCGCCCACCCCGACGCCCGACCCTGCGCCGAACCCGGCGTACATCCCGTCGACGAGAAACTCCCCGCACTCAAGATGGCCACCACGGGACTGCAACACGTGGCCGCCATGTACGCGGGTGTCGTCGCCCCGCCGCTGATCGTCGGGGCGGCCGTCGGCCTCTCCGGCACCGAACTCACCTTCCTCACCGGCGCCTGCCTCTTCACCGCGGGACTCGCCACCTTCCTCCAGACCCTCGGGATCTGGAGGATCGGCGCCCGGCTGCCCTTCGTCAACGGCGTCACCTTCGCCGGGGTCGCCCCGATGACGGCGGTCGTGGCCTCGACCAAGGACAGGTCGGACGCGCTGCCGATCATCTTCGGCGCGGTGATCGTCGCCGGACTCCTCGGCTTCCTCGCCGCCCCCTTCTTCAGCAGGGCGGTCCGCTTCTTCCCGCCGGTCGTCACCGGCACGGTGATCACCCTCATAGGCCTGTCCCTGCTGCCCGTGGCCTTCGGCTGGGCGCAGGGACCGAACCCGGCGGCGCACGACTACGGGTCGACGACCAACCTGGGCCTGGCGGCGGCGACGCTCGTCGTCGTCCTGCTGGTCCGCCGCTTCACCCACGGCTTCGTCCGGCAAATAGCCGTCCTGCTCGGCCTGTTGATCGGCACCGTCCTCGCGATCCCCTTCGGGGCGACGGACTTCGGCCCGGTGACGCACGCGGACGTGATCGGCTTCCCGACCCCGTTCCACTTCGGCGCACCGCAATTCCAGCTCGCCGCGATCATGTCGATGATCGTCGTGATGGTGGTCTCGATGACCGAATCCACCGCGGACATGCTGGCGTTGGGCGAGATCGTCGAACGCCCCGCCGATGAGGCGACCATCACCGCGGGACTGCGCGCCGACACCCTCGGCTCGGCCCTCAGCCCCCTCTTCAACGGCTTCATGTGCAGCGCCTTCGCGCAGAACATCGGCCTCGTCGCCATGACCCGCATCCGCAGCCGGTACGTCGTCGCCACCGGCGGCGGCTTCCTGGTCCTGATGGGCCTGTGCCCGATGGCCGCCTCGCTCATCGCCGTCGTACCGCGCCCGGTGCTGGGCGGCGCGGGCGTCGTCCTGTTCGGCTCGGTCGCCGCGAGCGGCATCCAGACCCTCGTCAGGGCCGGCCTGGACAGGGACACCAACAGCATGATCGTGGCGGTGTCCCTGGCCGTCGGCATCATCCCGATCGCGGCGCCGGACTTCTACCACGCGTTCCCGCAGACCGCGAAGATCGTCCTCGACTCCGGGATCTCCACGGGCTGCGTGGCCGCGGTGGCGCTGAACCTGGTCTTCAACCACCTCGGGCAGACCCGCGAACAGGCCGAACAGGTCAGGGGTACGACCGAGGGCGTACCCCTCGCCCGTCAGCCGATCGTGTAACTGTCCCCGTAATACACCTTCCACTTGAGCGGTGTGTCCAGGTCGAGGTTGCCCTTTTTCAGGAACACCCGCTGGGCCGTCTCGACCCGGGTCACATCGCTGTGCGCCGCCTCCTGCCTCATCGCCCACACCCGGGCGTCGAGGAAGGCGTCGAGATACGTCGTCTCGTCGCCGCCGTCGGTGGGCGTGGCCGCGTGCTTGCGGGCCCGGGTGCGGATGCCGCCGAAGGCGAGGGGGTCGGTGCCCGGGCCGTGCATGACCATCGCGTCGTAGTAGACGAACTGCCCGAGCGTGCCCACCCCGTCCTTCTTGGCACGCGCCACCGCCGGGTCGAAGTAGCCGCGGTCCCGCTCGTCGCGCTGCGCCCTGCGGAAGGCGGCGGAGGTCAGTGCGGCCGTCCGCCACGCCGCCGGGAAGCCCGGGGCCAGCCCCTTGTGCGAGGCGGTGCCGTCCACGGCGCGCAGCGCGGGCAGATAGCCGGCCAGGACATTGCCCGGGGACCGCTTCGTGTACAGCTCGACGAGGGCCAGCATGTCGCTCGTACCGGAGCAGAAGCCGATGATCCCGCCGGTGTAGCCGCGGCCGTCGCCGATGTCCTCGATGTACTTGTACTGCGCCTCCCAGTCCAGGGAGGAGTTCTCGGCGCTCGACACCAGCCGCATCGCGAGATCCTTCTTCGCCGGGGCGTCGAGCCCCGTCGCACCCGCCGTCGAGGCGTCGGCCGACGGCCACTGACTCGCGATCGCCGCCGTACCGAGGGCGGCGAGCAGGGTGCGGCGGGTGGCTTTTCTTCGGAAGATCGGCACGCGGTTTCTCCAAGGCGGGCGCGGTACACGGAAACTGTGAAAGGCAGCTGAGACTCGCGCGTGAACTTGGGAGATGCGTGGGGTGTTGTCAGCAGGTCACTGTGAATTCCCGGGCCAGGCCATGAGGTTGGCGAACAGCTCGGCCTGCTCGATGGCGTCGTCGAGGGCGTGGTGCGTGTGCCGCCGCCGGGACAGCAGGTCGCGCGGCATGGTGCCCTTCGCCACGGCGCGCAGGGGCAGTCGGGCCTTCGTGGCGTACAGCGTCTTCATGTCGAGACAGCCGGAGTGCCCGAACGGGCTCGCGCCGGTGAAGCGGATCAGATACCAGTACAGGAACATCCAGTCGTACGACGCCGGGTAGCCGCACATCACCGGCTGCGCGCCCACGGCGACTTCACGCACCCAGTCGCCGAACTCGGTGAGAGCGGCGGCGGGTTCGGCTCCCTCGGTGCGCAGCCGGTCACGGTCGAGCCCGCTCACCGCGAGCGCCTCCGGTACGAACTCCTCGCTGATCGGGCGCAGTTCACGGTAGAAGGTCAGCTTCTCCGGATCCGCCGCGGTGAACCCCTCGGCGTCCTGCGTCCCGGCGACGGCCGCGCCGAGACTCAGCATCGAGTACGGCCCCGGGATCGGTCCGTCGGCCTCGATGTCGACGGAGATGTACAGGCCGGGTCTGATGCGTCGGGTGGACATGGCCCGCAGCCTGACAGCCACGGCCGCTGCCGTGCATCCGAATTCGGCCGCCCGTTCAGCCGCCCCGGACCGCCTGGCAGGGGCTGACCGCGGGAAGTCGGCCGGTCAGGAACGAGCGGGGCGGGACACCCATCAGGGTGCGGAAGTCGGTCGTCATGTGCGACTGGTCGAAGTAGCCGGCAGCGGCGGCCAGTTCGGACCAGCCGGCGCTGCCCGCCCGGGCGGCGAGGGCGCGGACCCGGTCGATACGGGCGTAGTGCTTCGGGGAGACACCGACACCGTCGGTGAACAGGTTCCGCAACTGGCGTTCACTGACGGCCAGTTCCCGAGCCACGTCCCGTACCTGCGCGGGTGCCCCGTCCATCCGTACGGACAGTGCCTCGACGGCCGCCCGCAGCAGTGCTGTCCGGGCCGGATCCGGCGGCTCTGCCAGCAGCCCCGGCAGCACCTCGGCGATGCGTGGCAGCGCCTCCCGCGGGTCCAGCCACCGCACCTCACGGGCGAACCGGCGCGCCGCGCCGCCCGGCAGGCCGTCCAGCGGCACCACCCGGCCGACCAGTCCGGCGGCCGCGACACCCAGCAGGGACCGTGCCGTACCCGGTGCGAGGCGCAGCTCCAGACACTCGATATGGGCCTTCCCCTCGTGGTAAGCGGCCCGCACCCGTGGTCCGACGGCAAGGACGTCACGCCGCCCGTCCGCCGTCACCCGCAGGACCACCTTGACCACCGCGTCCGGCAGTTGGACGAACGTCCCCTCGGGCGGCTCGCCGAAGGACATGGTCCGCACCTCGGCGATCCACGGGCGCAGCGTCTCGGGCGTGGTCGGGGGCGGCTCGGCGATGGTCATCGGCACCTTTCCACCGTAAGGGACCGGGGCCGCCGTCCGAGCGGGCCATCCGTGCCGGAATTTCCAAGAGCCGAGCGCCCCGGCGGGCCCACCGTGGACCACATGATTCTGGTGACGGGTGCCACGGGCACCATCGGAAGCGATGTCGTACGACAACTGGCCGAGCGTGGCGCGAAGGTGCGCGTGCTGACCCGTGATCCGGCGAGGGCGCGGCTGCCCGCCGGGGTGGAGGTGGTGCGCGGGGCCTACGGCGAAGCGGCGTCCCTGGACGCCGCGTCGGCCGGTGCGACGGCCGCTTTCCTGCTCCGTCCGCCCGGCCCGGACGAGGGACAGGACGCGGCGCTGGTCGCCGCGGCGCGGGCCGCGGGTGTGGACCGGCTGGTGAAGCTCTCCGCCATCGCCACCGGCGATTCCGCTTCCGGGCCCTCCGGGCAGTGGCACGTGGACGGCGAGCGGGCCGTGCGGGACAGCGGGCTCGACTGGACGGTGCTGCGGCCGTCCTCGTTCGCCTCCAACACACTGACCTGGCTCCCGGCCCTCCGGGCGGGCGAACCGGTGCCCAACATGACCGGAGACGGCGCGTCGGGCGTGATCGACCCGCGGGACATCGCCGCGGTGGCGGTGCGGGCGCTGCTCGACGTCGGGCACGAGGGGCGGACGTACACCCTCACCGGCCCCGAGGCGATCACCGTTCCCGGCCAGGCCGCCGTGCTCGCCGAGGTCCTCGGCCGCCCGGTGCCGGTGCGGAACCTGTCCCCGGACGGGACCCGCGCGTTCCTCCGTACGGCCTGGGGCATGGACGAGGCCTGGGCGGACGGTGCGCTGACCGGCCTGGCCTACGTCCGGGCCGGCGGCAACGAGGTCGTCACCGACGACGTGCGCGAGGTCCTGGGCCGCCCGGCGCGGACCTACCAGGAGTGGGTCCAGGACCATCGGGCGGCGTTCGAGGAGAGGTGATCCGAGCGGCGGCGGGGGCGTCAGTCGCGCCCTCGCAGTACCGCCGCCGCCAGAGCCAGCGCCCCCGCGGCGGTGAAGGCCCCGACCCGGAAGGCCAGTTGGTACCCCTCCGCCGTCGCCGGGATCAACTCCGCGCCCCTGGCGAGCAGTCCGTCGGTGCGGCCCGCCGCCAGTGTCGACAGCACCGCCAGCCCCAGCGAACCGCCCACCACCTGCGTGGTGTTGAAGAGCCCGGAGGCGAGACCCGCGTCCTCCTCACGTGCCCCCGACATGGCGAGTCCGGTCAGCGCGGGCATCGCGGCGGCGAATCCGGTGGCCAGCAGGAGCAGGGCCGGGAGTACGTCCGTGATGTAGGAGCCGTCGGCCGGGGCGCGGCTCAGGAGGGCCATCCCGGCGGTGATCAGGACCAGGCCGGCCAGCAGGACCCGGTGGGCGCCGTAGCGGCCGATGGTCCGTGCCGACAGGCCGAGCATCAGGACGCCGATCGCGACCGGCGCCGGCAGGAACGCGGTGCCGGTGAGCAACTCGCTGAAGCCGAGGACGCGTTGGACGTACAGCGCGCCGATGAACTGGAAGCCGAACATCGTGCCGATCATCAGGATCTGCACGGCGTTCGCGCCGGTCAGCAGCCGGGAGCGGAACAGCCGGAGGCGGAGCAGCGGGCGGGCGGCCCGGGCCTGGCGGACCGCGAACGCCACGAACAGGGCCAGGGTGAGGGACGCAAGCAGAAGGGTGGCTGCCAGGTCGCGGGCGCCGGTGCCGACGATGACGTACACCGTGAGCATCAGCGCGCCGGTGATCAGCGCGGCCCCCGGATAGTCGGCGCCGCTGCCGAGCCCGGAACCCTGCTCCGGGGCGAGGACGCGGACGGCCGCGAGCCAGGCCACGATCCCGATCGGCAGGTTGATCAGGAAGATCCAGTGCCAGTTCAGGGCCTGGGTCAGCGCCCCGCCGAGGAACGTGCCGAGCGCCCCGCCCCCGGCGCCGACCGCGCTGAACACCGCGATGGCGCGGGCCAGTTCACGCGGTTCCGGGAAGAGCGCGACCAGCATCCCGAGAACCACCGCCGAGGCCATCGCCCCGCCGACACCCTGGACCGCCCGGGCCGCGATCAACATCCCCTGGCTGGTCGCGACCCCGCACAGCACGGACGCCGCGGTGAACACGGCGAGCCCCGCCGTGAACATCCGCTTGCGGCCCACCAGATCGCCCAACCGGCCGACGAGCAGCAGCAGTCCGCCGAACGGGATCAGATAGGCGTTGACGACCCAGGCGAGCCCCGGCCCCGAGAAACCGAGGTCGCTCTGGATCGCCGGCATGGCGACCGTGACGATGTTGCCGTCCAGGATCGTCATCAGCGTCCCCGCACACAGGACGACGAGCGACGCCCAGCGGGAGTACGTTCGTTCCGGCCCGCGCGGTGGTGCACCGGTCGGTGACTCGGACAGGGTCGACATGGCTCGTGGCCTCCATAGTTCTCCGTTGTGCCTATAAGGGCACGACTTGTAACGGGGAACATCGTGAGGAACCATGGGGGTCGGCAAAAGGAGGCACTTCGATGTCCCAGGGGAACACCGGTGTTACCGCCCAGGTCGTGAACGCGCACGCCTGCCCGGTCCGCGAAGTTCTTGACAGGGTCTCCGGCAAATGGAGCGTGCAGATCCTGGTCGCGGCGGCCCACGGCCCCATCCGCTTCACGGAGTTGGAGCGCAGCATCGAAGGCATCAGCCGCCGCATGCTGACCCTCACCCTGCGCAACCTGGAGCGCGACGGCCTCGTCACCCGCACCGTGCACCCCACGGTGCCACCGAAGGTCGAGTACGAACTCACCCCGGTGGCCCGGGAGTTGCACGAGACCCTGCTACGGCTGACGGACTGGGCGGAGCGCAACCGGGTCTACATCGCGGAGTCCCGCGCGGCCTACGACACCGGGCACGAACCGGAGTAGCCCGGCCCCGGGGCCCTGGCGGTGCCGGTTCAGAGTCCGAACAGGTCCCGGTTCGTGGTCAACTGCTCGAAGAAATCCCTGGGTCGGTCGACCAGCCTGCGCTTCTCGAGGTCCAGCAGTCCGCCCACCGACACGACCTCCGCGGAGACCGTGCCGTCCGCCTTGGTGATCGTCTGGAGCACCCGGAACGTCTTGCCCTCGCCCCACTCGAACGCACAGCTCACCGCGACCTCCTCGCCCGCGCGCAGCTCCCGCAGATAGCGGATGGTCGTCTCCAGGACGACCGGCCCGACCCGCTGGGCGAGCAACTCGGGCTGGCCCACTCCCGCCGCCTGGAGCAGCTCCCAGCGGGCATGCTCCGAGTACTGGAGGTACACGCTCTGATTGAGGTGCCCCAGGCTGTCGGTCTCGTACCCGCGGACGGTCACCGGGACGGAAAACGGCTCGCTCAACTGCGTTCCCTTCTCGCGCTGTCGGACAGCTGACGGCGGACCGATGGACGATCTGCCCCACCGATCTTGGCATGTCCCTCAGGTCCGTCGCGGTGAGGCCAGCAGGTAACTCGCCCCCGTCCGGGGCTCCTTGTGCTCGCTCACCTGCCAGCCCGCCCGCTCCAGCGTCTCCGCGCAGGCGCGCAGCGCCGCCCCGTCCGGGTCGCGCACGGCGACCGCCTCCGGCTGCGGGGTCGTCCGCACCCGGTAGCCCTCGGCGTCCGGTCCGGCGGGCCGGTGGCCGGCGGCCTCCAGGGCGAGCGCGGCGGCCCGCACCAGATGCGTGCGCTCCCAGCCGCACGGCCGCTCCACGGAACCGTCCGGGTTCGTCATCCGGCGCAGCTCCAGCAACCCCTGCCAGGCGCTGTGCACTTCACGGGTGCGGGCCGGACCGGCGGCGACCGCCGTCTCCTCGCCGCCGATGCGCGCGGCGAACACCCCGGCGGTGGCGGGGACTTCAGCGACGGGCTCGGGAACGTCCGGCGGAGACTCCCGTATCCGATGTCCCGCCGGGGTCAGGAAGTGGTCGTGCGGCGGACGCGGGTGCCGGAACGCGAGCCCTCGCCGCACCAGCGCGGCGAGCTGCGCCTCCGTACCCCGCAGCCGCCCGGTGACGGGGTCGGCGGCCTCGATGACACGCCGTTGCGCGGCGGTCGGGGGTCGTGTCACGGCGTGCTCCTTCCCGGGGATCACTGCATATGAGGGCCGGGACCGATGTGTCCGGACGCATCGTTCGAAGGCTACGACGGGGGTCTGACATTCCACGCCGAGATCACCGGCCGCCCGTGTTCCGTGCCCAGCCGGCACAGCGTCCCGGTCGCCAGCTGGAACAGCGCCCCCTCCGACGGCGGCAGCCCGAGCCGCCGCGCGGTGAGGACCCGTAGGAAATGCCCGTGTGCCACCAGGACGACCACGCCCTCGGTGTTCGCGAGGGCCGCGTCGACCTTGGCCAGCACGCGGTCGGCGCGCTGCCCCACCTGCTCCGGGCTCTCCCCGGGATGGTCCGGCGGCCCGGGCGCGACCCCGTCGGTGAACAGGAACCAGTCCGGCCGGGTGCGCTGGATCTCGACGGTCGTGATGCCCTCGTAGCCGCCGTAGTCCCACTCCCGCAGATCCGGGTCGATCCGTACGTCCGTCAGACCGATCAGCTCGGCGGTCTCCCGCGCCCGCTGCAAGGGGCTGACGAACGCGGCCCCGACCCGGTGCGAACGGATCAGCGGCACCAGCCCGCGCGCCTCCTCCCGCCCCTTCGCGGTCAGCGGGACATCGGTCAAGCCGGTGTGCCGCCCCGACCGGGACCATTCGGTCTCTCCGTGCCGTACGAGGAAAAGATCACCCATACCTCACAGGCTATGGGCCCACTGCTCCAGCGTCGCGAAATCGCCCTCCCGTAGACCCCGGCGCGGGTCCACCTTGAGGAGGAGAGCGGGCCCGTCATGGTGTGCCTCGACATGCCGTACGTCCAGGTCGGTGACCAGGTCGTCGACCCAGACGAAGGGGCGGCCGGCCGCCCACGCCACGATCTGGCGGGTCTTCCAGTAGAGGCCGTCCGGGTCCTTCGCGAACAGGCCGGTGAACTCGATCACCGGCAGGTCGCCGGGGAGCCCGATCACCGGCGCGATCATCTCGTTGGCCTGGTGCATCCAGGTGGTGGCCCAGGCCGGCTCGTACGGCAGCGCCAGTATTCGTTCGCCGTGCCCCGGGTGCAGGCGCACCGGCAGCCCGCGCCGCAGCCGCCGGGAGCCCGGTTTCTGCCGGGCCGACCAGTTCGCCGGCCACAGCCGGTGGGTGACATAGCCACGATGGCGCAGGAACCGGGCGCCGTACGGGTTGAGGGGTCCGTCGACGTCGAGGAGCAGCAGGGGGCGGTCCGTCATGCGGAGGAGCTACCCAGGGCGCCACCCGGATATCTGCTACTGCCGGTACCCGCCGAGGAACCGCCCGATCCGTCCGATCGCCGCCTCCAGGTCGTCCGCGTACGGCAGCGTGAGGATGCGGAAGTGGTCGGGGGTCGGCCAGTTGAAGCCCGTGCCCTGGACCACCTGGATCTTCTCGCGGAGCAGCAGGTCGAGGACGAACTGCTCGTCGTCGTGGATCTTGTGCACCTTGGGGTCGAGGCGGGGGAACGCGTACAGCGCGCCCTTCGGCTTCACGCACGAGACCCCCGGGATCTCGTTCAGTTTCTCCCACACCACGTTGCGCTGTTCGTGCAGTCGCCCGCCCGGGACGGTCAGGTCGCGGATGGACTGACGGCCGCCGAGCGCGGCCTGGATGGCGTACTGCGCGGGCGCGTTGGGGCACAGCCGCATGGAGGCCAGCATCGTCAGGCCCTCCAGGTAGTTCTTGGCGTGCTGCTTCGGGCCCGTGACCACCAGCCAGCCCGAGCGGAAGCCGGCCACCCGGTACGTCTTCGACAGCCCGCAGAAGGTGAGGACGACCAGGTCGGGGGCGAGCGCGGCGGCCGAGTGGTGCACGGCGTCGTCGTAGAGGATCTGGTCGTAGATCTCGTCGGCGAAGACCATCAGGCCGTGCCGGCGGGCGAGGTCGAGGATGCCCTCGACGATCTCCTTGGGGTAGACCGCGCCGGTGGGGTTGTTCGGGTTGATGACGACGACGGCCTTGGTGCGGTCGGTGATCTTCGCCGCCATGTCGTCCAGGTCCGGGTACCAGTCGGCCTGTTCGTCGCAGAGGTAGTGGACCGCCTTGCCGCCGGAGAGGGTCGTCACCGCCGTCCAGAGCGGGAAGTCCGGGGCGGGGATGAGGATTTCGTCGCCGTCCTCCAGCAGCGCCTGTACGGCCATGGAGACCAGCTCGGAGACGCCGTTGCCCAGGAACACGTCGTCCACGTCGACTTCGAGACCCAGGGTCTGGTAGCGCTGGGCGACCGCGCGGCGGGCCGAGAGGATGCCGCGCGAGTCCGTGTAGCCGTGCGCCCGGGGGAGCATCCGGATCATGTCCTGGAGGATCTCCTCGGGCGCCTCGAAGCCGAAGAGCGCGGGGTTGCCGGTGTTCAGCCGCAGGACGCTGTGGCCCGCCTCCTCCAGTGCGTTGGCGTGCTCGATCACCGGACCGCGGATCTCGTAACAGACCTCGCTGAGCTTGCTCGACTGCCGGAACTCCATTGCGCCCTCGCCCCATCGGCTTCGTGTGTTGCTTGGTTTTACCAAGTGTGAGCTTGGAAAGTCCAACAACCTGTCTAGACTGCGTCGCATGTCACCTCGCCGAAGCTACGACCAGTACTGTTCCGCGGCCCGGGCCCTCGACCTCGTCGGCGACCGCTGGACCCTGCTGATCGTCCGCGAACTCCTCGCAGGACCGCGCCGCTACACGGACCTGCACGCCGATCTGCCGGGTGTCAGCACGGACGTACTCGCCTCACGGCTGAAGGACATGGAGCGGGACGGGCTGGCGACACGACGACGGCTGCCGCCGCCCGGGGCCGCCTTCGTCTACGAACTCACCGGGCGGGGGCGGGAGTTGCTGCCTGTGCTGCAAGCCCTCGGCGTCTGGGGCGCACCCGAGCTGGGAGAGCGGCGGCCCACGGACGCGGTGCGTGCGCACTGGTTCGCGCTGCCCCTGCTGCGGGCGCTGGAGGGCGAGGGGATCGTCGAAGTCCGGCTGGAGGAGGGGGAGTTCCATCTGCGCGTGGGGGAGACCGGGGAG
>NZ_JAENRY010000137.1 GCF_016612545.1 Streptomyces sp. MBT65
CCCGGCACCCGTGCCACCCCCGCCACCGGCCCCGGGCTTCGCGCCCACCTCGCCGCCGGTGCCGCACACGCTCCCGCGCCACGCGCCGGACACCACCGGCCACGTCCAGCTCCCGCCGGGCGGTCCCGTGCCCATGCCCAGCGCCCCGCCCGCCACGGCGTCCCCCGACCCGACCTCCACGACACTCGCGGTGCTGCTCATCGGCCCCGCAGGCGCCGGCAAGACGAGCGTCGCGAAGTACTGGGCCGACCACCGCCGGGTTCCCACGGCCCACATCAGCCTCGACGACGTCCGCGAATGGGTCCGCTCCGGCTTCGCCGACCCCCAGTCCGGCTGGAACGACCACTCCGAGGCCCAGTACCGCCTGGCCCGCCGCACCTGCGGTTTCGCCGCCCGCAACTTCCTCGCCAACGGCATCTCCTGCATCCTCGACGACGCGGTCTTCCCCGATCGCCCGGTCGTCGGCCTAGGTGGCTGGAAACGCCACGTGGGCCCCGGCCTCCTCCCGGTCGTCCTCCTCCCGGGCCTGGAGATAGTCCTGGAACGCAACGCCGAACGCTCCGGCAACCGCCGCCTCACCGACGAGGAGGTCGCCCGCATCCACGGCCGCATGGCCGGCTGGTACGGCTCGGGCCTCCCGATCATCGACAACTCCCAGATGGACGTCCAGCAGACGGCCCAGGTGCTGAACGACGTCCTGGCGAGGTCGATAGCAAGCCCGCCGAGCTGGTGATCACGGGCGAGTCGTCCCACCCAAGAGGCTCGGGGCTGTGACATGTGCGGCTCCGCCGCGTGGGCGCGACCAGCCCCCACGCATCCGCACCCTGTCCCCCGAACGGCACCCTCCCAGCCAGCACAATCCGGCCACCGCTCCTACGCTCGTCTCATGTCAGAGGTCTACGCAGCCCGCCGAGCACGGCTCAGAGACCGAGCCCAGGCCGGCGGCAGCCAATCCACGCTGGTCACCAACCCAGCCAACGTGCACTACTTGGCCGGTCCGGCCCCGCAGGGCACCGTCCTGCTGCTGGGCAAGCGCGAAGACCTCCTGGTCTGCACCGGCCCATGGGAAGAGCGCCCGCCGGCAGGCCGCCCCGACGAGACCCTCCGCGTCCACGCACTCTCCACCCCGGGCGGCGACCCCGCCGTAGCCGCCGCGGACCTGGCGTCGGCGACCGGCGCCGAATCCATGGCCGTAGAAGAACACCACCTGACCGTGACCAGGCACCGAGCCCTCCGCTCGGTCGCGCCGACGCTGCGCCTCACCGATATCGGCGGCGCGGTCGAGCAGCTGAGGGTCGTCAAGGACGAGGCGGAGATCTCCTGTCTGAGAATCGGCGCCGAGATCGCCGACCAGGCCCTCGGAGAGCTGCTGGAGTCGATCCTCGTCGGCCGCACCGAACGCCATCTCGCCCTCGAACTGGAGCGACGGCTCGTCGACCACGGCGCGGACGGGCCGGCCTTCGCCACCTCCGTCGCCACCGGCCCGCACTCGGGCAGACGCGGCCACCGGCCGACCGATCGCCGGGTCGAGGAAGGAGATTTCCTTTCTGTCTGCCTCGGCGCCACCTATCGCGGATACCGCTGCGAGATCGGCCGTACGTTCGTCATCGGCACCTCGCCCGCGGACTGGCAGATCGAGCTGTACGACCTCGTCTTCGCCGCCCAGCGCGCCGCACGGGAGTCTCTGGCCCCCGGCGCCGCCTATCGGGACGTGGACCGCGCGGCCCGCCAGGTGCTGGACTCCGCGGGGTATTCGGAGGGCCTCGCGGCCCTCACCGGGCACGGTGTCGGGCTCGAAATCGACGAGGAGCCGCAGTTGGCCCCCGCGGCCATGGGTAAACTGGACGCTTGCGTGCCGGTCACCGTCGAACCGGGGGTTCACCTCCCGGGCCGGGGCGGTGTCCGGATCGATGACACGCTCGTCGTGCGCCCTGAGGCGGACGGCGGACCCGAGCTACTCACCATCACGACCAAGGAGCTGCTCGCGCTCTAGCTTTTCGAGCTGTGCGCGTGCCCCGGGGTCGTCCACGTCAGTCCAGGAGATTCCGCAACCGTGGCTTCCACGAACGACCTCAAGAACGGCCTGGTGCTCAAGCTCGACGGGGGCCAGCTCTGGTCCGTCGTCGAGTTCCAGCACGTCAAGCCCGGCAAGGGCCCTGCCTTCGTGCGCACCAAGCTCAAGAACGTGCTCTCCGGCAAGGTCGTCGACAAGACGTTCAACGCCGGCGTCAAGGTCGAGACGGCCACTGTCGACAAGCGCGACATGCAGTTCTCGTACATGGACGGCGAGTACTTCGTCTTCATGGACATGGAGACCTACGACCAGCTCATGGTCGACCGCAAGGCCGTCGGCGACGCCGCCAACTTCCTGATCGAGGGCTTCACCGCCACGGTCGCCCAGCACGAGGGCGAGGTGCTCTTCGTCGAGCTGCCGGCCGCCGTCGAGCTGACCATCCAGGAGACCGAGCCCGGCGTCCAGGGCGACCGCTCCACCGGTGGCACCAAGCCCGCCACCCTGGAGACCGGCTACCAGATCCAGGTTCCGCTCTTCATCACCACCGGTGAGAAGATCAAGGTTGACACCCGCTCGAGCGACTACCTCGGCCGGGTGAACAGCTAACCGTGGCTGCCCGCAATACGGCCCGCAAGCGCGCCTTCCAGATCCTCTTCGAGGGCGACCAGCGCGGAGTCGGCGTCACCACGGTCCTCGCGGACTGGATCCGGCTCTCCCGGGACGACACCCGGCAGCCGCCGGTCAGCGAGTACACGATGGAGCTGGTCGAGGGGTACGCGCAGCACGCGCGCCGCATCGACGAGCTCATCGCGCAGTACTCGGTCGGCTGGACGCTCGACCGCATGCCCGTGGTGGACCGCAACATCCTGCGCCTCGGCGCCTACGAGCTGATCTGGGCCGACGAGACCCCGGACGCGGTCGTCCTCGACGAGATGGTGCAGCTGGCCAAGGAGTTCTCGACGGACGAGTCGCCCTCGTTCGTCAACGGCCTGCTGGGCCGTTTCAAGGACCTGAAGCCCTCGCTGCGCCGGGACGAGGCGTAAGCAGTACGGGCGGAAGCAGTACGACAGTACGGGCGGAAGCAGTACGAGCAGCACGCGTGTAAGCAGTACGAGCCGCACGAGAGTCGGTCCGGAGCAGGACGAGAGTCCGTCCGGAAAACGCCGGAGGGCCCGCAGCACGACCGCTGCGGGCCCTCCGGCGTTCCCGTACGCATCTTCGGGCGTTCCCGTACGCATGAGGCCCCTGAGGCCCGCAGAAAGCCGCCGGGGTGGCCGGAACGGTGAAGTTCCGGCCACCCCGGCGGCACGTTTCTGCTCAGGCGTGGAGCGGCTCGGGCTGAGCTGCTCAGTTCTCCTCGTGGGAGACCGCGCGACGCGCGTCCGCGTCCAGCACGCCCCAGCTGATCAGTTGCTCGGTGAGGACCGAGGGGGACTGGTCGTAGATGACGGCGAGTGTGCGCAGGTCGTCCTGGCGGATCGACAGCACCTTGCCGTTGTAGTCGCCGCGCTGGGACTGGATCGTCGCCGCGTAGCGCTGCAGCGGGCCGGCCTTCTCGGCGGGCACGTGGGCCAGCCGCTCCAGGTCGAGGACCAGCTTCGGCGGCGGCTCGGCGGCCCCGCCCGGCGTGGTGCCCGGCAGCAGCTCCTGCACCGGAACCCCGTAGAAGTCCGCCAGCTCGGCGAGGCGCTGCACGGTCACGGCACGGTCGCCGCGCTCGTACGACCCGACCACGACCGCCTTCCAGCGTCCCTGTGACTTCTCCTCGACACCGTGGAGGGAAAGGCCCTGCTGGGTGCGGATGGCCCGGAGCTTGGCCCCGAGCTGTTTGGCGTATTCGCTGGACATATAGCTCCCGGACACTGTGTCGACGCGGTTGCAGTGTTTCCGCCCCGCGCGGCTGGTAACTCACTGTGAGGTTACGCAGCGTTACGCTCCCGCGTCAAGCCGAATGGTCCGCACCGGCTCTTCCGTGGTAGCGGTGTCCGATTACTCCATAGGGGTGATCAGGGGTGTCGCCCCGGCCTGCTAACGTGGATGGCGCAAATCCGACGTCCTTTAAGGTCCGTCCCGTGAGGCGGAGAAGGAGGTCCGTTTCTTATGGACACCCAGCAGCAGTACGACTCCGATGCCCGGCCCGTTCTCGAGGCCCCCGACATCGCGCGGGTCCTGACCCGCATCGCCCACGAGATCGTCGAGCGCGCCAAGGGCGCCGACGACGTGGTGCTCCTCGGCATCCCGACCCGGGGCGTCTTCCTCGCCCAGCGGCTCGCCGTCAAGCTCGAGGAGATCACCGACCGCAAGATCCCGGTCGGCTCCCTCGACATCACGATGTACCGCGACGACCTGCGCATGCACCCGCCGCGCGCGCTGGCCCGCACCGATATCCCCGGTGACGGCATCGACGGCCGTCTGGTCGTCCTCGTCGACGACGTGCTCTTCTCCGGCCGCACCATCCGCGCCGCCCTGGACGCCCTGAACGACATCGGGCGCCCCCGCGCGGTGCAGCTCGCGGTCCTGGTCGACAGAGGCCACCGCGAACTGCCCATCCGCGCCGACTACGTCGGCAAGAACCTCCCCACGTCGCTGCGGGAGACGGTCAAGGTCCAGCTCGCCGAGGAGGACGGTCGCGACACCGTGCTGCTCGGCGCCAAGCAGACCCCGTAGCGGACGGAAGGGCGTACGCCGGTTCGGCGTGCCCCCGTCTGCCCGGAATCTCCCTCTTTCGCGAACTGCCTTACGGAGCCTGACAGATGCAGCGTCATCTCATCTCGGCCGCCGACCTCTCCCGCGACGACGCCGTCCTGATCCTCGACACCGCCGAGGAGATGGCCCGGGTCGCCGACCGGCCGATCAAGAAACTGCCGACCCTGCGCGGCCGTACCGTGGTCAACCTCTTCTTCGAGGACTCCACGCGCACGCGTATCTCCTTCGAGGCCGCTGAGAAGCGCCTCTCCGCCGACGTCATCAACTTCACCGCCAAGGGGTCGAGCGTCTCCAAGGGCGAGTCCCTG
The DNA here is from genome assembly GCF_016612545.1 of Streptomyces sp. MBT65. Taxonomy (GTDB): domain Bacteria; phylum Actinomycetota; class Actinomycetes; order Streptomycetales; family Streptomycetaceae; genus Streptomyces. The sequence continues at coordinate 5,029 of NZ_JAENRY010000137.1, forward strand.
AAGGACACCGCCCAGACCCTGGAGGCCATGGGCGTCGACGCGGTCGTCATCCGGCACGGTGCCTCCGGAGCGCCGTACCGGCTCGCCACCTCCGGGTGGATCGACGCGGCCGTCATCAACGCCGGCGACGGCACCCACCAGCACCCGACGCAGGCCCTGTTGGACGCGTTCACCATGCGCCGCCGACTGGTCGGCCGGGACGCCGGGCTCGGGCAGGACCTGGCCGGCAAGCGGATCACGCTCGTCGGCGACATCCTGCACAGCCGTGTCGCCCGCTCGAACGTCGACCTGCTGCACACCCTCGGCGCCGAGGTCACCCTGGTCGCCCCGCCCACCCTGGTGCCGGTCGGCGTCGAGGCCTGGCCCTGCGAGGTCTCCTACGACCTCGACAGCACGCTCTCCAAGTCCGACGCGGTGATGCTCCTGCGCGTCCAGCGCGAGCGCATGAACGCCGCGTTCTTCCCGACCGAGCGCGAGTACTCGCGGCGCTACGGCCTCGACGGCGACCGCATGGCGAAGATGCCCGAGCACGCGATCGTGATGCACCCGGGGCCGATGGTCCGGGGCATGGAGATCACCGCCGAGGTCGCCGACTCGGACCGCTGCACCGTAGTCGAGCAGGTCGCAAACGGAGTGTCCATCCGGATGGCCGTGCTCTACCTGCTTCTGGGCGGCAACGAACCCGCCGTCAGCCACGCCCGCATCGAGGAGAAGTAAGTCACATGAGCAAGATCCTGATCCGTGGTGCGAAGATCCTCGGCGGCGAGCCGCAGGACGTGCTGATCGACGGTTCGCAGATCGCGGCCGTGGGCGTCGGCCTGAGCGCCGAAGGTGCTGAGGTTGTCGAGGCGGATGGGAAGGTCCTCCTCCCCGGTCTCGTCGACCTGCACACCCACCTCCGCGAGCCCGGCCGTGAGGACTCCGAGACCGTCCTCACCGGTACCCGCGCTGCCGCCAGCGGCGGCTACACGGCCGTGTTCGCCATGGCCAACACCTTCCCCGTCGCCGACACCGCCGGTGTCGTCGAGCAGGTCTACCGGCTCGGCCAGGAGCACGGGTACTGCGATGTGCAGCCCATCGGTGCCGTCACGGTCGGTCTGGAGGGCAAGAAGCTCGCCGAACTGGGCGCCATGCACGAGTCGGCTGCCGGGGTCACCGTCTTCTCCGACGACGGCAAGTGCGTCGACGACGCGGTGATCATGCGCCGCGCGCTGGAGTACGTGAAGGCCTTCGGGGGAGTCGTCGCCCAGCACGCGCAGGAGCCGCGGCTCACCGAGGGCGCCCAGATGAACGAGGGCGTCGTCTCCGCCGAACTCGGGCTCGGGGGCTGGCCGGCGGTGGCCGAAGAATCGATCATCGCCCGGGATGTCCTGCTCGCCGAGCACGTCGGTTCCCGCGTCCACATCTGCCACCTGTCGACCGCGGGTTCCGTCGAGATCGTCCGCTGGGCCAAGTCCCGGGGCATCGACGTGACCGCCGAGGTCACCCCGCACCACCTCCTCCTCACGGATGAGCTGGTGCGCTCCTACAACCCGGTCTTCAAGGTCAATCCGCCGCTGCGCACCGAGCGGGACGTGCTGGCCCTGCGCGAGGCGCTCGCGGACGGCACGATCGACATCGTCGCCACCGACCACGCCCCGCACCCGCACGAGGACAAGGACTGCGAGTGGGCCGCCGCCGCCATGGGGATGGTCGGCCTGGAGACCGCGTTGTCAGTGGTGCAGGAGACCATGGTGGACACCGGGCTCCTCACCTGGGCCGGGGTCGCCGAGCGCATGTCCGCCAAGCCCGCCGAGATCGGGCGGGCGGTGGGGCACGGCCGTCCCGTCTCGGCTGGTGAGCCCGCCAACCTCACGCTCGTCGACACGGAATACCGTGGGTCGGTGGACCCCGCGGGCTTCGCTTCGCGCAGTCGCAACACCCCGTACGAGGGGCGTGAGCTGCCGGGCCGTGTGACGCACACCTGGCTCCGGGGCAAGGCCACGCTCGTCGACGGGAAGCTCACGTGACACCACTGCAACTGACCCACCTCGCGGCCGGGGAGAAGTCCGCCCCGGTGACCGACTGGGCGGCCCGTATCGGCTGGCTCGTCGGCCTCGCGCTGTTCATCGCGCTCGTCTACTGGCTGATGCGCGAGGGCTGGAAGTGGCGCGGCACCCTTCAGGGAGACCTGCCCGAGCTGCCCGCCGCGCCGGAAGAGCCCGGCGAGGTGAAACTGACGATGAGCGGTCGCTACCACGGCTCCACCACCGCCGGGCAGTGGCTCGACCGCATCGTGGCGCACGGCCTGGGCACCCGCAGCAGGGTCGAGCTGACCCTGACGGAGGCCGGCCTGGATGTCGTACGACCGGGAGCCACCGACTTCTTCATCCCGGCCGGGGCGCTGCGCGAGGCCCTGCTCGGCAAGGGCATCGCCGGGAAGGTCCTCAGCGAGGGCGGCCTCCTGGTCGTGACGTGGGCACACGGCGACCGGCTGATCGACTCCGGGTTCCGGTCCGACACCGCGGCCGAGCACACCGAGTGGGTCGACACCCTGAACAGCATGATCAACAAGAGTCTCGAGACGACCGACACGGAAGGCGCACGATGACCACCTCCACCAGGGGAGCCGCCAAGGTTCCCGCCGTACTCGTCCTGGAGGACGGCCGGATCTTCCGCGGCCGTGCCTACGGGTCCGTGGGGGTGACCTTCGGCGAGGCCGTGTTCTCCACCGGCATGACCGGCTACCAGGAGACCCTGACCGACCCGTCGTACCACCGCCAGGTCGTCGTGATGACCGCCCCGCACGTCGGCAACACCGGCGTCAACGACGAGGACCCCGAGTCGGCCCGCATCTGGGTCGCCGGTTACGTCGTGCGCGACCCCGCGCGCGTGCCGTCCAACTGGCGCTCCCGCCGCTCCCTCGACGAGGAACTGCGCAACCAGGGTGTCGTCGGGATCTCCGGCGTCGACACGCGCGCGTTGACCCGTCATCTGCGCGAGCGCGGCGCGATGCGCGTCGGCATCTTCTCGGGCGCCACGCTGCCCGACGAGGACGCCATGCTCGCCCAGGTGCGCGAGGCCCCCGAGATGGCGGGCGCGGACCTGTCGGCGGAGGTCGCCACCAAGGAGACTTACGTCGTCCCCGCGATCGGCGAGAAGAAGTACACCGTCGCCGCCGTCGACCTCGGCATCAAGGGCATGACCCCGCACCGCATGGCCGAGCGCGGCATCGAGGTGCACGTGCTCCCGGCCACCGCGACCGTCGAGGACGTGTACGCCGTACGGCCCGACGGGGTCTTCTTCTCGAACGGACCCGGCGACCCCGCCACCGCCGACCACCCCGTCGCCGTCATGCAGGCCGTCCTGGAGCGCGGCACCCCGCTCTTCGGGATCTGCTTCGGCAACCAGATCCTGGGCCGCGCGCTCGGCTTCGGCACGTACAAGCTGAAGTACGGCCACCGGGGCATCAACCAGCCCGTGCAGGACCGTACGACCGGCAAGGTCGAGGTCACCGCGCACAACCACGGCTTCGCCGTCGACGCGCCCCTCGACAAGGTCTCCGAGACCCCCTACGGCCGCGCCGAGGTCTCCCACGTCTGTCTGAACGACCAGGTCGTCGAGGGGCTGCGGCTGCTCGACCGGCCGGCGTTCAGCGTCCAGTACCACCCCGAGGCGGCCGCAGGCCCGCACGACGCCGCCTACCTGTTCGACCGCTTCACGTCTTTGATGGACACAGTTCTCATGGAGGGCCAGCGTGCCTAAGCGCTCCGATATCCAGTCCGTCCTGGTCATCGGCTCCGGCCCGATCGTCATCGGCCAGGCCGCCGAGTTCGACTACTCCGGCACCCAGGCCTGCCGCATCCTGCGCGCCGAGGGCCTCCGCGTCATCTTGGTCAACTCCAACCCGGCGACGATCATGACCGACCCGGAGATCGCCGACGCCACCTACGTCGAGCCGATCACCCCGGACTTCGTCGAGAAGATCATCGCCAAGGAGCGCCCGGACGCCCTGCTGCCCACCCTGGGCGGCCAGACGGCGCTCAACACCGCGATCTCGCTGCACGAGGCCGGGACCCTGGAGAAGTACGGCGTCGAGCTGATCGGCGCCAACGTGGAGGCCATCAACAAGGGCGAGGACCGCAACCTCTTCAAAGAAGTCGTCGAGGCCGTACGCCAGAAGATCGGGCACGGCGAGTCCGCCCGCTCGGTCATCTGCCACTCCATGGATGACGTGATCGCGGGCGTCGAGACGCTCGGCGGCTACCCGGTCGTCGTCCGTCCCTCCTTCACCATGGGCGGCGCGGGCTCCGGCTTCGCGCACGACGAGGAGGAGCTGCGCCGTATCGCGGGCACGGGGCTGACCCTGTCTCCCACCACCGAGGTCCTCCTGGAGGAGTCCATCCTCGGCTGGAAGGAGTACGAGCTGGAGCTGATGCGCGACAAGAACGACAACGTCGTGGTCGTCTGCTCCATCGAGAACTTCGACCCCATGGGCGTGCACACCGGCGACTCGATCACCGTCGCCCCGGCGATGACGCTGACCGACCGCGAGTACCAGAACCTGCGGGACGTCGGCATCGCGATCATCCGCGAGGTCGGCGTCGACACCGGCGGCTGCAACATCCAGTTCGCGATCGACCCGGTCGACGGCCGCGTCATCGTCATCGAGATGAACCCGCGCGTGTCCCGCTCCTCGGCCCTCGCCTCCAAGGCGACCGGCTTCCCGATCGCCAAGATCGCCGCGAAGCTGGCCGTCGGCTACACCCTCGACGAGATCCCGAACGACATCACGCGCGAGACCCCGGCCTCCTTCGAGCCGACCCTCGACTACGTCGTCGTGAAGGCCCCGCGTTTCGCCTTCGAGAAGTTCCCGAGCGCCGACTCCACCCTCACCACCACCATGAAGTCGGTCGGCGAGGCCATGGCCATCGGCCGCAACTTCACGGAGGCCTTCCAGAAGGCACTGCGCTCCCTGGAGAAGAAGGGCAGCCAGTTCACCTTCGTCGGCGAGCCCGGCGACAGGACCCAGCTCCTCGAAGAGGCCGTACGGCCCACCGACGGCCGGATCAACACCGTCATGCAGGCGATCCGCGCGGGCGCCACCCAGGAGGAGGTCTTCGAGTACACGAAGATCGACCCCTGGTTCGTCGACCAGCTCTTCCTCATCAAGGAGACCGCCGACGAGCTGGCCGCCGCCGACAAGCTGGACCCGGAGCTGCTCGCCGAGGCCAAGCGGCACGGCTTCTCCGACCAGCAGATCGGCGAGATCCGCGGACTGCGCGAGGACGTCGTCCGTGAGGTCCGGCACGCGCTGGGCATCCGCCCGGTCTACAAGACGGTCGACACCTGCGCCGCGGAGTTCGCCGCGAAGACGCCGTACTTCTACTCGTCCTACGACGAGGAGAACGAGGTCGCCCCGCGCGAGAAGCCCGCAGTCATCATCCTGGGGTCGGGCCCCAACCGCATCGGCCAGGGCATCGAGTTCGACTACTCCTGCGTCCACGCCTCCTTCGCGCTGAGCGACGCGGGCTACGAGACCGTGATGGTCAACTGCAACCCCGAGACCGTCTCCACGGACTACGACACCTCCGACCGCCTGTACTTCGAGCCGCTCACGCTCGAGGACGTGCTGGAGATCGTCCACGCGGAGCAGCAGGCGGGCCCGGTCGCGGGCGTGATCGTCCAGCTCGGCGGCCAGACCCCGCTCGGCCTCGCGCAGGCACTCAAGGACAACGGCGTCCCGATCGTCGGCACCCCGCCCGAGGCGATCCACGCCGCCGAGGACCGCGGCGCCTTCGGCCAGGTCCTCGCGGAGGCCGGCCTCCCGGCCCCCAAGCACGGCACGGCGACCACCTTCGTGGGCGCCAAGGCGATCGCCGACGAGATCGGCTACCCGGTCCTCGTCCGCCCCTCGTACGTCCTCGGCGGACGCGGCATGGAGATCGTCTACGACGAGACCCGCCTGGAGTCGTACATCGCCGAGTCCACGGAGATCAGCCCGTCCCGGCCGGTCCTGGTCGACCGCTTCCTGGACGACGCGATCGAGATCGACGTGGACGCGCTCTACGACGGCCAGGAGCTGTACCTCGGCGGTGTCATGGAGCACATCGAGGAGGCCGGCATCCACTCCGGCGACTCGGCCTGCGCCCTGCCGCCGATCACCCTGGGCGGCTTCGACATCAAGCGCCTGCGGACGTCGACTGAGGCCATCGCCAAGGGAGTCGGGGTCCGCGGACTGATCAACATCCAGTTCGCGATGGCCGGCGACATCCTCTACGTCCTGGAGGCCAACCCGCGCGCGTCCCGCACGGTCCCCTTCACCTCGAAGGCGACCGCGGTACCGCTCGCGAAGGCCGCCGCCCGCATCTCGCTGGGCGCGACCGTCGCCGAACTGCGCGCCGAGGGGCTGCTCCCGGCCCACGGCGACGGCGGCGAACTCCCGCTGGACGCGCCCATCTCCGTCAAGGAGGCCGTCATGCCGTGGTCGCGCTTCCGCGACATCCACGGCCGTGGCGTCGACACGGTCCTCGGCCCGGAGATGCGCTCCACCGGCGAGGTCATGGGCATCGACTCCGTCTTCGGTACGGCGTACGCCAAGTCCCAGGCGGGCGCGTACGGCCCGCTGCCCACCAAGGGCCGCGCGTTCATCTCGGTCGCCAACCGCGACAAGCGCTCGATGATCTTCCCGGCTCGCGAACTGGTCGCCCACGGCTTCGAGTTGCTCGCCACCTCCGGCACCGCCGAGGTCCTCAAGCGCAACGGCCTCAACGCGACGGTCGTCCGCAAGCAGTCCGAGGGTGTCGGCCCGAACGGCGAGAAGACCATCGTCCAGCTCATCCACGACGGCGAGGTCGACCTCATCGTCAACACCCCGTACGGCACCGGAGGCCGCCTCGACGGCTACGAGATCCGTACGGCGGCGGTGGCCCGGTCGGTCCCGTGCCTGACGACGGTCCAGGCGCTCGCCGCCGCCGTCCAGGGCATCGACGCCCTCAACCACGGTGACGTGGGCGTGCGTTCACTCCAGGAACACGCACAACACCTGACCGCGGCCCGCGACTAGCGCTGAAGAGGGGGACACCGGAAACGGTGTCCCCCTCTTCATGAGGACACCATGTACAAGATCTTCTTCAACCTCGTCTTCAAACGGATGGACCCGGAGCAGGCCCACCACCTCGCCTTCCGCTGGATCCGGCTGGCCGTCCGCATCCCCGTACTGCGCACGTTCGTTGCCGCCGCCCTAGCACCCCGGTTCGAGGAGCTGCGGACCGAGGCGTTCGGGCTGCGCATGCACGGTCCGTTCGGGCTCGCGGCCGGCTTCGACAAGAACGCGGTCGCCATCGACGGCATGTCGATGCTCGGCTTCGACCACGTCGAGATCGGCACGGTCACCGGGGAGCCGCAGCCCGGCAACCCCAAGAAGCGGCTGTTCCGCCTCGTGCCGGACCGCGCGCTGATCAACCGCATGGGCTTCAACAACGAGGGCTCCGCGGCCGTGGCGGCCCGACTGGCGGCTCGTGAGGCGGTCTTCCGGACCGTCGTGGGCGTCAACATCGGCAAGACCAAGCTCGTACCCGAGGAGGAGGCCGTCGGCGACTACGTGAAGTCGACCGAGCGACTCGCCCGGCACGCCGACTATCTCGTCGTCAACGTCTCGTCGCCCAACACGCCCGGGCTGCGCAACCTCCAGGCGACGGAGGCACTGCGCCCACTGCTCACCGCGGTTCGCGAAGCCGCCGATCGCGCGGTGACCGACCGCCGCGTCCCGCTCCTGGTCAAGATCGCCCCGGACCTCGCGGACGAGGACGTGGACGCGGTCGCCGACCTCGCTGTGGAACTCGGCCTGGACGGGATCATCGCCACGAACACGACCATCGCGCGCGAGGGCCTCGGTTTGAAATCCGAACCTTCAGTGGTCAAGGAGATCGGCGGACTCTCCGGAGCACCGTTGAAGGCTCGCTCCCTGGAGGTACTGCGCCGCCTCTACGCGCGCGTGGGCGACCGCATCACCCTCGTGGGCGTCGGCGGCGTCGAGAACGCGGAGGACGCCTGGCAGCGCATCCTCGCCGGTGCCACCCTCGTGCAGGGCTACAGCGCCTTCATCTACGAAGGGCCCTTCTGGGGCCGAGCCATCCACAAAGGCCTCGCTGCGCGCCTGCGCACGAGCCCGTACGCCACCCTGGCCGACGCGGTCGGCGCCGACGTAAGGAAGCCGGTATGAGCCCTCTCGAACCCTTCGGCGCACGGCTGAGGCGAGCCATGGACGAGCGCGGCCCGCTCTGCGTCGGCATCGACCCGCACGCCTCGCTGCTCACCGAGTGGGGCCTGAACGACGACATCGCCGGCCTGGAGCGGTTCAGCCGCACGGTCGTCGAGGCGCTGGCGGACCGGGTCGCCGTCCTCAAGCCGCAGAGCGCCTTCTTCGAGCGCTTCGGCTCGCGCGGGATCGCCGTCCTGGAGAAGTCCGTCGAGGAGGCGCGCGCGGCCGGCGCGCTGGTCGTGATGGACGCCAAGCGCGGCGACATCGGCTCGACCATGGCCGCGTACGCCGAGTCCTTCCTCCGGAAGGACTCGCCGCTGTTCTCCGACGCGCTGACCGTCTCCCCGTATCTCGGCTACGGCTCGCTCGCCCCGGCGATCGAACTGGCGCGGGAGAGCGGCACCGGCCTCTTCGTGCTCGCGCTGACCTCCAACCCGGAGGGCGGCGAGGTACAGCACGCGGTCCGCGCGGACGGCCGGAACATCGGAGCGACCATGCTGGCCCACCTGGCCGCCGAGAACGAGGGGGAGGAGCCGCTGGGCTCCTTCGGGGCCGTCGTCGGCGCCACGCTGGGCGACCTGTCGTCGTACGACCTCGCCATCGACGGTCCGATCCTCGCGCCCGGCATCGGGGCGCAGGGGGCCACTCCGGCCGATCTTCCGGGGGTCTTCGGAGCGGTGCTGCGCAATGTCGTCCCGAACGTGAGCCGGGGTGTTCTACGTCACGGTCCCGACGCGGGAGCGCTTCGAGCGGCCTCGGATCGCTTCGCGGAGGAGATCCGCGTCGCCTTTGCGACCGTCTGAGGTGTTCGAACGGGTCGATCGAGTCCTCCGATGAGTGGCTCGACGACCCGCTCCGGAGCGACTTGAGTCTGAATACATCCTCAAATCCGGGGCGTTATGTCGGAAATGTCCGGCCTGGTGCAGGCTGACCAGGACTTTTCCTCAGTTCTCGCTGACTCTGGCGTCCCTGGCCGCTAGTCTCCGAGCAGAGTCAACGGGCAAGCGTGTTGCTCGTAGCTCCCCAGGTGTGGGGCGACTAGGTTCCTCACCGGTCCGTATCCGACAGTTCGACATCCGAGGTGACGTAGGCGTGGCTCTTCCGCCCCTTACCCCTGAACAGCGCGCAGCCGCGCTCGAAAAGGCCGCCGCGGCTCGCCGGGAGCGGGCCGAGGTCAAGAATCGACTCAAGCACTCCGGCGCCTCCCTGCATGACGTGATCAAGCAGGGCCAGGAGAACGACGTCATCGGCAAGATGAAGGTCTCCGCCCTGCTCGAGTCCCTGCCCGGCGTGGGCAAGGTCCGCGCCAAGCAGATCATGGAGCGACTCGGTATCTCCGAGAGCCGCCGTGTCCGTGGCCTTGGTTCCAACCAGATCGCCTCCCTGGAGCGTGAGTTCGGCAGCACTGGTTCCTGAGTCCGGGTACTCCGGACCAGGAGTCCCGGGCACACCGGGATTGCTGGAATAATCGCTGCATGGCTGCAACATTCCGGGGGACGACCCCCGAGCCCCCGGACGTACGTCCGCGGCTGACCGTGCTCTCCGGCCCCTCTGGGGTCGGCAAGAGCACGGTCGTCGCCCATATGCGCAAGGCACACCCCGAGGTGTGGCTCTCGGTGTCGGCGACGACCCGTAGGCCCCGCCCCGGCGAGAAGCACGGCGTCCACTACTTCTTCGTCTCCGACGAGGAGATGGACAAGCTGATCGCCAACGGCGAGCTGCTGGAGTGGGCCGAATTCGCCGGCAATCGCTACGGCACACCGCGTGACGCCGTACTCGAGCACCTGGAGTCCGGCGTACCGGTGCTGCTGGAGATCGACCTCCAGGGCGCCCGGCAGGTCCGCGAGTCCATGTCCGAGGCCCACTCGGTGTTCCTGGCTCCCCCCTCCTGGGAGGAGCTGGTGCGCAGGCTCACCGGACGGGGCACCGAGCCGCCCGAGGTGATCGAGCGCCGCCTGGACGCGGCCAAGGTCGAGCTGGCGGCGGAACCCGAGTTCGACGCGACCCTGGTCAACACCTCCGTCGAGGACGTAGCGCGCGAGCTGCTAGCCTTGATGGAAGTTGTGTGATCGTTTTTCCGATCTCATCCCATCTTTCGGAAGGCAGAGCGTGTCCTCTTCCATCACCGCTCCCGAGGGCATCATCAACCCTCCGATCGACGAGCTCCTCGAGGCCACCGACTCGAAGTACAGCCTCGTGATCTACGCCGCCAAGCGCGCCCGCCAGATCAACGCGTACTACTCCCAGCTCGGCGAGGGCCTGCTGGAGTACGTCGGTCCGCTCGTCGACACGCACGTGCACGAGAAGCCGCTCTCCATCGCCCTGCGCGAGATCAACGCGGGTCTGCTGACGTCCGAGGCCGTCGAGGGCCCCGCGACCTGAGCGACAGAGCTTTATCCACAGAGCTTTATCCACAGGCCCGGCAGCGACTGTCGGGCCTGTGGTGTGTCATGGAGTCGTACGGGATCGCACGACGGATCGCACGGTCGCACGCACGTTTCCGAGTTCGGGGAGAGACGGTGGACAAGCCCAAGGTCGTTCTGGGGGTCAGCGGTGGCATCGCCGCGTACAAGGCGTGCGAACTGCTGCGCAGACTGACGGAGTCGGGCCATGACGTCCGTGTCGTCCCCACCGCGGCCGCCCTGCACTTCGTCGGCGCGGCCACCTGGTCCGCGCTCTCCGGGCACCCCGTCTCGACCGAGGTGTGGGACGACGTCCACGAGGTCCCGCACGTGCGTATCGGTCAAGGCGCCGACCTCGTCGTCGTGGCCCCCGCCACGACGGACATGCTGGCGAAGGCGGCCCACGGCCTGGCCGACGACCTGCTCACCAACACCCTCCTCACCGCCCGCTGTCCGGTCGTCTTCGCGCCCGCCATGCACACGGAGATGTGGGAACACCCGGCCACCCAGGAGAACGTGGCGACACTGCGCCGCCGAGGCGCCGTGGTGATCGAACCGGCCGTCGGCCGGCTGACCGGCGTCGACACCGGCAAGGGCCGGCTGCCCGACCCCGCCGAGATCTTCGAGGTCTGCCGCCGGGTGCTCGCGCGGGGCGTCACCGGGCCCGACCTCAAGGGCCGGCACGTCGTCGTCAGCGCCGGCGGCACCCGCGAGCCGCTCGACCCGGTCCGCTTCCTCGGCAACCGCTCCTCCGGCAAGCAGGGCTACGCCCTCGCGCGCACCGCCGCCGCCCGGGGCGCCCGGGTCACGCTGATCGCCGCGAACACCGGGCTGCCGGACCCGGCGGGCGTCGACGTCGTCCCGGTCGGGACCGCCGTACAGCTGCGGGAGGCGGTGCTGAAGGCCGCAGCGGACGCGGACGCGGTCGTCATGGCGGCGGCGGTCGCGGACTTCCGCCCGGCCGAGTACGCGGCCGGGAAGATCAAGAAGAAGGACGACAAGGAGCCCGACCCCATCGTCCTGGTGCGGAATCCGGACATCCTCGCGGAGATCTCCGCCGACCGGTCCCGGCCCGGACAGGTGGTCGTCGGGTTCGCCGCCGAGACGGACGACGTCCTCGCCAACGGCCGTACCAAACTGGCGCGCAAGGGGTGCGATCTGCTGGTGGTGAACGAGGTGGGGGAGCGCAAGACCTTCGGTTCCGAGGAGAACGAGGCGGTGGTGCTGGGTGCCGACGGCAGCGAGACCGCCGTCCCCCACGGCCCGAAGGAAGCCCTGGCCGAGATCGTGTGGGATCTGGTCGCACACCGTCTCTCCTGATTTGTTTCAGCCATCTGTCAGTTCGCTGAAACCTGACATTCGTGCGTGGCGGCTCTGGCCAACGGCACTCGGCATTCGGCAAAATGCGCGTGCCGCAGGTCACAGGGTTTCCCGAGAGGCGAGACAGGGGGACCGTCTGCCGACCGCGACCGATAAACTGTTCTCGGACGACGTCGGGCGCAGCTCCCGTCCGTCCGCCAATGATCAGCCAGCAGCCGCTGCAACCTCAGGGAGCGTTGTGTCCCGTCGCCTGTTCACCTCGGAGTCCGTGACCGAAGGTCACCCCGACAAGATCGCTGACCAGATCAGCGACACCATTCTCGACGCGCTTCTGCGGGAGGACCCGACCTCCCGGGTCGCCGTGGAGACGCTGATCACGACCGGCCTGGTGCACGTGGCCGGCGAGGTCACCACCAAGACCTACGCGCCCATCGCGCAGCTCGTCCGCGACAAGATCCTGGAGATCGGCTACGACTCCTCGAAGAAGGGCTTCGACGGCGCTTCCTGCGGGGTGTCGGTGTCGATCGGCGCGCAGTCCCCGGACATCGCGCAGGGTGTCGACACGGCGTACGAGAACCGTGTGGAGGGCGACGACGACGAGCTCGACAAGCAGGGTGCGGGCGACCAGGGCCTGATGTTCGGCTACGCGACCGACGAGACGCCCACGCTGATGCCGCTGCCGATCTTCCTCGCGCACCGTCTCGCCAAGCGCCTCTCGGAGGTCCGCAAGAACGGGACCATCCCCTACCTGCGCCCGGACGGCAAGACCCAGGTCACCATCGAGTACGACGGCGACAAGGCCGTCCGCCTCGACACGGTCGTGGTCTCCTCGCAGCACGCCTCCGACATCGACCTGGAGTCGCTGCTCGCCCCCGACATCCGTGAGTTCGTGGTCGAGGCGGAGCTGAAGGCGCTGGTCGAGGACGGCATCAAGCTCGACACCGACGGCTACCGGCTGCTGGTGAACCCGACGGGCCGGTTCGAGATCGGCGGTCCGATGGGCGATGCGGGTCTGACCGGCCGGAAGATCATCATCGACACGTACGGCGGGATGGCCCGTCACGGCGGCGGCGCGTTCTCGGGCAAGGACCCCTCCAAGGTGGACCGTTCGGCGGCGTACGCGATGCGCTGGGTCGCCAAGAACGTGGTGGCGGCGGGTCTTGCTTCCCGCTGTGAGGTGCAGGTGGCGTACGCGATCGGGAAGGCCGAGCCGGTGGGCCTCTTCGTCGAGACCTTCGGCACGGCGAAGGTGGACACGGACCGGATCGAGAAGGCGATCGACGAGGTCTTCGACCTGCGTCCGGCCGCGATCATCCGTGACCTGGACCTGCTGCGGCCGATCTACGCGCAGACCGCGGCGTACGGCCACTTCGGCCGTGAGATCCCCGACTTCACGTGGGAGCGCACCGACCGCGTGGACGCACTGCGCAAGGCCGCGGGCCTGTAGTCGGGCAGCCAGTTCGCGATTGCCGTTGCGAGGCCCGGTTTCCCTTGGGGGGAGCCGGGCCTCGGCGTTTTGTCAGGGCGGGGTTCATCGTCCGAAGCCGCCGTCGTTCGCCGGGTCCGCCGGATCAGCGGCGGATGCCGCGTGCCGACACGAGGAGTGCTGCTGTCGTGATGGTGGTGATGACCGCCGCGGAGTGGGCGTAGGCCTGTGTGTTGCCGGTGACGGCTGCCTGGAAGCCGTGCAGGGCCCAGTAGCCCGGTGTCGCGGGTGCCACCGTGGAGACCCAGTGGGGGAGGACGGTGAGGGGGACCAGGCAGCCGCTGAGGCAGGTGATCGTGAGGGCGCCGATGTCGGAGGCGGCGGCCAACTGGCCCTGGCTGCGGGCGTGTACGCCGAGGGCGAGGCCGCAGGAGGTGACGCACAGCGCCCAGAGGAGGGCCAGCAGGGGGAGGCGCCAGGTGCCGGCGGTGAGGGGGAAACCGAAGGCCGCGGTCGCGAAGAGGAACAGCATCGACTGTTGGGTCAGGAACAGTGCGATCAGCGGGAGGGACTTGCCGGCCAGGATCGCGGAGGGCGCCGCCGGGCCGGAGCGGAGGCGGTCCCAGGTGTGCCAGGTGCGTTCGGAGAGCAGGAGTTGTCCGGCCACGTCCAGGGCGAGCAGGGTGAACATCACCGCGATGCCCGGGGCGGCCTGCACGATGCCGGGTGTTCCGGGGGTGGCCAGACGGTCGTAGACCGGGTGGAGCACGGTCAACAGGACCAGGGCCATGACGGTGTAGGCGAGCGGGGTGCCCGGGTCCCGGACGAGCAGGACGAGGGTGTGGCGGGTCATCACCCAGGTGTGGCGGGCGGGGGCGGCCCCTGTCGGTGCCGGTTCAGGCTGCATCGTGGGTCTCCGTGGAGAGTCGGCGGTCGGCCAGGCTGCGGTAGAGGTCGTCCAGCGACGGTTCGCGGATCGCCGCCGAGCGGACGCGTGCGGTGTCGGGGCCCAGGTCGCGGAGGAGCCGGGCCAGTGCCTGGGCCGGGTCCTTGGTGCTGAGACGCAGTTCCCCGGGGGCAGTTGAGGTTCGGGCAAGGTGTTCCGGTACGGCGCCGGTGAACGTCACGGTGACCTCGCCCGGCAGGCCGTCGAGGAGGTCGGCGCGGTGTCCGCGGGCGATCACCCGGCCGGACGCGGCCACGGCGAGCGTGGCGTCCAGGTGCTCCAACTCCGGTAGGTAGTGGGTGGTGTAGCAGATGGCGGCGCCCTCGTCGGCGCGGGTCCTGACGAGTCGTAGCAGCGCTTCGCGGGTGGTGGGGTCGGCGCCCACGGTGGGTTCGTCGAGCAGCAGCACGCGGGGGCGGGGGAGGAGGACCGTGGCCGCCTGGGCGCGGCGCTGTTGGCCGCCGGAGAGTGTCGCGATCGGGCGGTCGAGTACGTCGGTGAGGAGCAACTCATCGGCTACGGAGGCCAGTTCGGAACGCAGTCGGGTGCCGTGGAGGCCGGCCAGGCCGCCGAAGAGGCGGAGGTTCTGGCGCAGGGTGGCGGTCGGGTAGAGGGCCGACTCCTGGGGTGCCAGGCCGATCAGGCTCCGTGCGGAGCGAGGGGCGGTGGCGAGGTCCACGCCCGCCACGAGGACCGAGCCCGCGTCGGGCCGCTCCAGACCGGCGACCGTGCGGGCGAACGTGGTCTTGCCCGCGCCGTTGTGGCCGATCAGACCGCAGATCTCACCGGGCTCGATGTGCAGGTCGAAGCCGTCGAGAGCCTGGACGGGGCCCCATCGTTTGTACAGGCCGCTGACGGTCAGCATGGCCGCTCCCTCGATATATACAACGTATACGTATACTCTGTATACGTAGCTTCGAGGGAGGATGTCAAGTGACGCCACGGCGCATCAGTCGTGATCAAGTGCTGGACGTGACATGGGAGTTGGCGACCCGGAAGGGGCTGTCGGCGGTCACCATGCGGGCCGTCGCGCAAGAGCTCGACGTGAACCCGATGACGCTCTACCGGCACGTCGGCGACAAGCAGGGACTCCTCGACGGCCTCGTGGAGCGGCTGTTGCTGGAGATCGACGTGCCCGGTCCCGGACTCGACTGGCGTGAGCAACTGCGCCTGCTCGCCCGCAACATGAGGGCCACCGCCCGGCGCCACCCCGACCTGTTCCTGCTGCTCTTTCAGCGCCCGGCGGTCACACCCGAGGCCGTGGGGCCGCGGAATGCGGTCTACGGCGCTCTGCGCGCCGCCGGTCTCCCGGAGGAGGGGATTCCGCGGGCCGAGCGGCTGCTGTCCACGTTCATGCTCGGGTTCGCCGCCTCGGAGGCCGGGGGCCGGTTCCGGGACAGCGACCCGGACGAGGACATGGCCTTCGCTGAGGACCTCGTCGTCCAGGTCCTCGCCGAGGCCCGGAAGATCACGTGAGTGCGGCGGCCGGCGGCCGTTGTCAGTCGCGTTTGGTAAGAATGCAAGGGTGAGCAGCGCGGACGGGGAACGGGACGGCGGGGCGGCGGGTGCGCCGCCCGAGCAGCTTGCGCTGATTCGGGAGAGTGTGCGGCAGGCCAAGGGGCCCAAGGCGAAGCCGCGGACGTGGCGGGGGGCCGCGCTGGCCGGGGAGTTGCCCGTCGCACGGGTGCTCGTCGACAAAGGGGTGCTGCATCTCGACCGGTACTTCGACTACGCCGTGCCCGCCGAGCTCGACGCCGACGCACAGCCCGGGGTGCGGGTGCGAGTCAGGTTCGGGGCCGGGCGGCATCGGGTGCGGGACGGGCGGCGCGAGGG
>NZ_JAENRY010000138.1 GCF_016612545.1 Streptomyces sp. MBT65
CACCACCGCACCACCGCACCACCGTGCCATCGCACCGCCGGGCCGCCGGACGGCCGGGCCACCGGGCCACCGGGCCGGGGCAAAGTGGCAAGACGCCCCCGGCATCACAACCCCCTTGCCGGCGCGGGACCACCGCCGGCACGGCACCATCACCAGAGCACCACCCGCACGGCAGCATCACCAGCCCAGGAACACCACCCGCCCGCAGAAATGATCGCCGGGTCAGCCCAGCCCGGTACCCTCGCGGCGCGCCACGTGGTCCGGCACCGGGATGTCCGGGGGCAGCGCAGGGTCCGGTACAGGCGCACCCCAGGTCGACGTCAGCGGCAGCGTGCCCGCCCACAGGCCCAGTTCCGCGTCCGGGCCGTCGCCGTCGTCGGGGCCGCCCGTGCGGATCTTGACGGAGGCCTCCTCCAGGGAGAGGACGAGGAGGGTGGTCGCGGCGAGTTCCTTGCGGTTCGGGAGGCGGGCGTACGACCACTGTCCGGGCGTCGCGTGTTCGGTGATGCGGCGCAGGCCGGCCAGTTTCTCGTCCGGATCGGTGACCTTGCGGGGCACCCCGTGGATCATCGCGCTGCGGTAGTTGACCCCGTGCTCGAACACCGACCGGGCCAGCACCAGCCCGTCGACATGCGTGACCGTGACGCAGACCGGCACTCCGCCCGCGAGGCTACGACTCGCGACGGACCCGTGGAGGTACAGCCGCCGCCCCTCCCTCCCGTACACCGTGGGGATCACGACCGGCCGCCCCTCGATCACCACCCCCAGGTGGCAGACGAACCCGGCGTCGAGGATCGCCTCCAGGTCGGCGCGGTCGACGCTGCCCTGCTCGCGGAGCCGGCTGTGGCGAGTGAGGTCGGTGACGGGGAGCGGGTCGGTCATGACACGAGAGGCTACCGATATCGCAGGACATAGGCTACAGATTCATCCATCACGGCACTTTCACCGCCACCGAGCAACTAAATCCGCACTCGTCATCGGCAGGTGAGAGGGTCGGGGGAAACGCACGAACCCGGAGGGACGGCAGGGATGACGGAGACGGTCACCAACTGGGCCGGCAACATCACCTACGCGGCGAAGGAACTCCATCGCCCGCGCACACTCGACGCGCTCAGGACCCTCGTGGCCGAGAGCACCCGGGTGCGGGTGCTGGGCAGCGGCCACTCCTTCAACGAGATCGCCGAGCCGGGCCCCGAAGGCACCCTGCTGTCGATCGCCGCACTGCCCCCCGAGTTCGACGTGGACACGACGGCCCGGACGGTACGGGTCTCCGGCGGCGTCCGGTACGCCGAACTGGCCCGCCGGGTGGCCGCACACGGGCTCGCGCTGCCCAACATGGCCTCCCTGCCCCACATTTCGGTGGCCGGTTCGGTGGCGACCGGCACACACGGTTCGGGCGTCGCCAACGGCTCGCTCGCGGCGGCCGTCCGCGAGGTCGAGATCGTGACGGCGGACGGCTCCACGGTGACCATCGGACGCGGCGACGCCCGCTTCGACGGCGCCGTCACCTCCCTCGGCGCGCTCGGCGTCGTCACCTCCCTCACCCTCGACTTGGAGCCCGCCTTCGAGGTCGAGCAGTACGTCTTCACCGAACTCCCGCTCGCCGGGCTGGACTTCGAGACGGTGGCGGCCTCGGCGTACAGCGTGAGTCTGTTCACCGACTGGCGGGCGCCGCGCTTCGGCCAGGTGTGGCTGAAGCGGCGCACCGACCAGCCGCCGGTCGACTTCCCGTGGGCCGCGCCCGCGACGGAGGCGCTGCACCCGGTGCCGGGGATGCCCGCGGTCAACACCACCGAGCAGCTCGGTGTACCGGGCCCGTGGCACGAGCGACTGCCGCACTTCCGGGCGGAGTTCACCCCGAGCAGCGGCGAGGAACTGCAGTCGGAGTATCTGCTGCCGCGGTCGACCGCATACGACGCACTGGACGCGGTCGACGGCATCCGGGAGACGGTCGCCGGTGTCCTGCAGATCTGCGAAGTGCGCACGGTCGCCGCCGACGCGCAGTGGCTGAGCCCCTCCTACGGACGGGACACGGTGGCCCTGCACTTCACCTGGATCGCGGACACAGCGGCGGTACTGCCCGTGGTGCGACGGCTGGAGGAGGCACTGGACCCCTTCGACGCACGCCCGCACTGGGGAAAGGTGTTCACCACTCCGGCCGAGGTGCTGCGCGGACGCTATCCGCGGCTCGGCGACTTCGCGGCGCTGGCCCGGGACCTCGACCCCGACGGCACATTCGCGAACGCCTTCGTCCGGGACGTGCTCGGCGACTGACCGGACGACGACCGACCGGTGCCGGGCTCGGCGACGAGCGGCCCGGCGGCCACGGCGACCGACTTGGCCGCGACTTTGTATGGCCCCTTTCCTAACCCCTTGTCGAACCTCGGCCGCTGCCCATAGCCTTGCGGCGCGCCGATGCCGTCGTGCCTCGGCATGACGCGAGGGGGAAGGGATGGCGGCCACTCCGCCGAAGCGCACATCACGCGACATCCGGACCGCGAACCGCTACGAGGTGCTGCGCCAGATCATCGCCGAATCACCCACCTCCCGGCAGGAGTTGGCCGCCGTCACCGGCCTGAGCCTGGCCACGGTGGCCACCCTCGTCGGTGAGCTGCTCGACCTCCACATGATCACCGAGGTCGGTTTCGAGGACTCGGCGGGGGGCCGCCCGCGCGGTCTCGTGGCGGCCAACGCGTCGGGGGGCGCGCTGATCGGCGTCGACATCGCGGAGACGTACGTCCATGTCGAGCTCTTCGACCTGGCACTGAACGTGCTGGCCCGCGCCGACGAGGACATGCGGCCCGGCGAGAGCCTGCCCGAGCAGGTGGTCAGCCATGTGGCCGCCGCCGTCGGGGCGGTGGTCGCGCAGGCCGGCATCGAGGGCGCGCGGGTGCTGGGCGTCGGGGTGAGCGTGCCGGGACAGGTGGACCGCGACACCGGTGTCTCGGAGTACGCGCCCAACTGGGACTGGCACGACGTGCCGTTGCTCGACCTGTTGTCCGAAGTCATCGCCTATCCGCTGTACTTGGACAATCCGCTGCGCGCCTGCGCGGTCGCCGAGATGTGGTTCGGCGCGGCGCGCGGACGCGGGGACGCGGTGGTCGTCAACCTCGGGACAGGTGTCGGCGCGGGGCTCGCGCTCGGCGGCGCCCTGTACCGGGGGGTGAGCAACAGCGCCGGCGAGTGGGGCCACACCACGCTCGTCCTGGACGGGCGGCTGTGCCGCTGCGGCAACCACGGCTGCGTGGAGGCGTATGTCGGCGCGCCCGGAATCATGCTGAATCTGCGGGAGTTGAGCCCCGAGAGCCCGCTGCTGCACTCCGAGGACCAGACGGCCACCATCGACGCCCTGGCCCGCGCCACGGACGCGAACGACCCCGTGGCCCTCAAGGTCGTCCGGGAGACGGCCCGTTACATCGGCGCGGGCATCGCCAACCTGGTGAACATCCTCAACCCCGAAGTCGTCGTGCTCAGCAGCTGGGTCGCCCGCAGGCTCGGCGAACCCCTGCTGCACGAGGTGCGCGAGGCCGTCCAACGGCACGCGCTCAGGCGGCCGTTCGCCGCCACCCGGATCGTCCTCTCCCCCATTCTCACCGACCCGGCGTGCCTGGGCGCGGCGACGTTCGCGCTCGAAGGGGCACTTCAGTCGGTCGGACAGAGGACCGGCAAGCGCACGACCCAGGCAAGGAGCCGTACCGCACCACCTTCATGACGACGGAAGGGATGCACATGACCCACCCCCACCCCAGGAGATCGATCCTCGTGACAGCGGCGGCCTCGCTCGCTGTCACCGGGGCCCTGCTCTCCGCACCGCCCGCGCACGCCGACGGCGTCGCACCGGCGGAAGTCTCCCCCCACGCGGCCCAGACCATCGACAACATCGGCGCGTCCGGCGCCTGGTGGGTCAACGACCTGCAGAACTTCACGCCCGCGGTCCAGTCGCGGGTGGCCCAACTCCTCTTCTCCTCCAAGGGGTTGGACCTCTCCTCGTACCGCTACAACATCGGCGGTGGCGGCACCGCGGTCACCACCCCGGCCCGCGCCGCCCAGGACTTCCTGAACGCCGACGGGACGTACGACTGGAGCAAGGACAAGGGCGGCCGGACGTTCCTGAAGTACGCGGCGAAGTACGGCGTCCAGGACCTGATCGGCTTCGTCAACAGCGCGCCCGCGCGGTGGACGACCAACGGTCAGAGCTGCGGCGGCCAGTTGAAGCCGGAGAACGAGGGCGACTACGCGAAGTACGTCGCCGACGTCACCGCCCACTTCGCCAAGCAGGGCGCGACGTTCGACTACATCAGCCCCTTCAACGAGCCGAACAACAACTTCGGCGACTGCGGTCAGGAGGGCATGCAGGTCACCGTCGACCAACGCGACGACATCGTACGGGCGTTGGGCGCCGAGCAGCGGGCCCGGCACCAGCGGACCAGCATCATCGCCGACGAGTCGAGCAGCACGGTCAGCTTCAGCACGGAGGTCCCGCAGTGGATCTCGCAGCCGGACACCGCGCAGTACGTGTCCGAGTTGGCGCATCACACGTACAACAACCCGAACGACGGCCAGTTGGGCAATGTCTACGAGACGGCGAAGACGGTCGGCAAGCCATCCTGGGCCACCGAGATCTGCTGCTTCGGCAAGGGCACCACGGGCTGGAACCAGGAGTACGACCCGACGATCGACAACGCCCTGCTGATGTCCCGGATCATCTACAAGGACTTCGCGAGCGCACACGACTCGGCGTTCCAGTGGTGGGTGGCCCTGGCGAGCGGCTACGGCACGGACCCGGCCACGCGCAACGACGCAGGCTGGAACGACGGGCTGATCTACTACGACCCCGACTACGCGACGAACGGCAACCAGACCCTGTACTTCACGAAGCGGTACTACGCGCTCGGCCAGTACAGCCGGTTCGTCCGCCCCGGCTCGGTCGCGCACAACGTGACGGGCGCGCCGAGCGGGGTGGAGGTGAGCTCCTACGACCGGGACGGCAAGTGGGTCGTCGTGGTCAACAACCAGAACACCACGGCCACTTCACTCGACCTGCACTTCAACAGCAAGGCTCCGGTGCGCGCCGCCCAGGCGGTACGGACGTCGGCCACGGAGAACTGGGCGAAGGTAGCGAAGCCGGACGTGAGCGGCTCCACGGTGTCCGCGAGTCTCGCGGCCCGCTCGATCACGACGTACGTCTTCGACCAGAAACCCCGCAAGGGCCACGGGAGTTCGACGGCCGTCACCGGCGCGCTCCAGGGCAAGCAGTCCGGCAAGTGCCTGACGGCGGACGCCTCGGGGGCCGCGATCGGCACCTGCACGGGCGGGGTCGAGCAGACGTGGTCGTACGACGCGAAGGGCGGCCTGAAGGGCGCCAACGGGTATCTGACGGTGGGGAGTTCGGGGCTGACGACCAGCGTCGGCTTCACGGGTGATCCCGGCCAGCGATGGCTGCTGAACGCCAACGGGCAGATCCTCAGCGAGGCGTCGGGGAAGTGTCTCGACGTGAGCGGGCAGGCGACCGCCGACGGCAGCAGGGTGATCCTCTACAGCTGCAACGGCGGGGCCAACGAGGCCTGGTCGAAGGTGTAGCGACCACCTGAACACGCGGTGCGGGCCGTCCATTTAACGGTCCGCACCCCCGTCACGTCCGGTATTCCGAACGCTACACAACGCTTCGAACAGACTTCGTCCAACCCCTTGCCGAAGGCTTAGGCGAAGGTTAACGTCCCGCTCCGCACCTCGAATTCAGCCACGGGCAGCTGAGCCGTGGAGCCGCAGCCGCGCGAGAGACAAGGACGTCACCATGTCGGCAATGAGCAACAGCAACTGGTCCCGCCGATCGATATTCCGGGCGGCAGCGGGAATGGCCGCGGCCGGCACGCTGGCCGCGTGCGGGGGGAACAACGGGCGGGGCGGGGGTTCCGGTTCGGGCAAGAACCTCGTCCAGTACTTCCACGCCTACGGCGAGGCGGGCACCGAACAGGCCATCAAGCGGTACGCGAAGGCGTACTCCAAGGCCAACGTGACGACGAACTGGATCACCGGCAACAACTTCGAGGCCAAGCTCTTCTCGTCCCTGCTCACCAAGCAGGCACCCGACGTCTTCGAGTTCCACCCGCAGCTCCAGCTCGTCAAGAGCGGTCAGGTGGCCGACCTCAGCGACATCATCGATCCGGTCAAGGACGACTTCAACCCGGCCGACATCAAGTCGCACACGGTCGACGGGAAGATCTACGGGATCCGGATGATCGACGACCCGCAGTTCTTCTACTACCGCAAGTCGATGCTGGAGAAGGCCAAGGTCGAAGTCCCCACCACCCTCGACGAGTTGCTGGAGGCCGCCGCCAAGCTCACCACGAGCAAGGTCAAGGGCGCCTACCTCGGCAACGACTTCACGGCGGTCCAGAACCCGATCATCTGGTCGGCCGGCGCCGACACGATCGACGCGAACAACCAGATCGCCTACCACACGGACGGCGTCGTCGAGGGCCTCAAGAAGCTCCGTCAGCTGTTCACCAGCGGCCATGTGCTGCTGGACGCCCCGACCGACTTCTGGGACCCGTCCTCCCTCAACCAGGGCCTGTGCGCCATCCAGTGGGGCGGCATGTGGTCCATGCCGGCGATGCAGGAGGCGCTCGGCGACGACCTGGGCATCTTCCCGTTCCCCAGCATCGGGAGCGCGGGCAAGCAGTCGGTGTACAACGGCGGTTGGTCGATGTTCGTCAACGCCAAGGGCGAGAACGTCGAGGCGGCCAAGGCGTACGTCAAGTGGCTGTGGATCGACCAGAAGAAGTACCAGGAGGACTGGGCGACCTCCTACGGCTTCCACATCCCGCCGCGCACCTCGATCGCCGCCGGCGCCACCAAGCTCAAGTCCGGCCTGCCCGCCGAGGGCGTGAAGCTCTTCACGGACTACGGCCACTTCGACAACATCGCCTACGACCAGACGATGCAGACCGCGTTCGCCGACGTGATCGCCAACTCCATCCGCAAGAACGGGAATCCGGAGGCCGCGCTCGACGCCTGCGACAAGAAGGTCAACGTCGAGCTCAAGAAGCTGTTCGGATAGGCCGGACGGAACACGACATGTCGACCACCACCACGCGCGGGGTCGCCCAGCCCGCCGCGGCCAAGGCCTCCCAGGCCCGGCCGCGGCGGGGCCTGCGGTCCAACGCCACCCTGAACTTCTGGCTCTTCACCGGCCCGTTCCTCATCGGCCTGGTGATCTTCGTCTTCGTCCCCATCGGCTGGAGCGTCTGGCTCAGCTTCTTCGACGCCCGGTACACCGTCACGCCGAGCCATTTCATCGGCTTCGACAACTACAAGCAGATCCTGACCAACAGCAACTTCCCCCAGTCGCTGCTGACGTTCACGGTGTTCGCCGCGTTCATCGTGCCGACCACCTGGGCGCTGTCGCTGGGTCTGGCCCTGCTGGTGAACCAACTGCGGTTCATGCGGGCGTTCTTCCGGTCGGTGTTCTTCCTGCCGACCGCCGTCTCCTACGTCGCCGCCGCGCTGATCTGGAAGATGTCCATCTTCAGCGGCGTCCGCTTCGGTCTGATGAACACCGTCCTCGGCTGGTTCGGCGTCGACAACATCGCCTATCTCGCCAACCCGAGCCCGCCCTGGTACTGGCTGGTCATCGTGAGCCTGCGGCTGTGGATCCAGTCCGGCTTCTACATGATCCTGTTCCTGGCGGCGCTGCAGAACATCCCGGCCGAGCTGTACGAGGCCGCCGAGATCGACGGCGCCAAGCGCGGCTGGCAGACCTTCCGGTACATCACGCTGCCCCAACTCCGCGCCACCTCGACGGCGGTGGTCCTGCTGCTGCTTGTCGCCGCCTACCAGGCGTTCGACGAGTTCTTCAACATCATCGGCACCAAGGCCACTTGGGCCCAGACCCCGCTCATGGAGCTGTACAAGGCGGCCCTCGGCACCAGCCAGGACTACGGCGCCGGCAGCGCGGGCGCGGTCATCCTCTCGCTGCTGATCTGCGTCGTCACGCTCGCCCAGGGCAAGATCATGGGCTTCGGAAGGGGGGAGGAGTCCAAGTGACCACCACCGCACCTCGGTTGGCCAAGAAGCGCAAGAAGCGCGGCAGTGTCCTCGGCAACACGGGCCTGTACGTCGCCGTCGGCATCGCCGCCCTGCTCTTCCTGATCCCCTTCTATCTGATCCTCCGCAACGCCCTCTCCACGGACCCGGAGATCACCGGCGAGAACTGGAAGGTGCTCCCCTCCTTCCAATGGGGCAACATCTCCGAGCTGTTCGACGATCCGACCGTCCAGTTCGGCCGCGCGCTGTGGAACTCCACGGTCGTCGCCGTCCTGATGACCGTCGGCACCCTGCTGATCTGCTCACTGGCCGGCTACGGCCTGGCCCGCATCCCCTACAAGCACTCCAACAAGGTCTTCTACGTCGTCCTGGCGACCCTGATGGTGCCGACGGCCGTCACCTTCGTGCCCAGCTTCGTCCTCGTCTCGTCCCTCGGCTGGGTCGACACCTACCGGGGCCTCATCATCCCGGGCCTCTTCAGTGGTTTCACCTGCTTCCTCTTCCGGCAGTACTTCCTGGGGTTCCCCAAGGAGTTGGAGGAGGCGGCACGCGTGGACGGACTCGGCTACTGGGGCGCGTACTGGCGGATCGTCGTGCCCAACTCGCTGAACTTCTTCGCGGCGATCGCCACGATCACCTTCATCAGCGGCTGGAACGCCTTCCTCTGGCCGCTGGTCATCGGCCAGGACCCGAACTCCTGGACCGTCCAGATCGCCCTGTCGTCGTTCATGACGAACCAGACCGTCAACTTCCATCTCATCTTCATGGCCACCGCAGTTTCCATCCTGCCCCTGGTGTTCGTGTTCCTCTTCCTCCAGCGTTGGCTGGTACAGGGCATCGCACAGACCGGCATCAAGGGCTGACACCCGCATCTCACGACCTGGAGACCGATGACTTCCAGCACCGCCGTCGACTACATAGAGGACGTCTCACCGGGCAGCGGAGCCCTCCCACCCCGCGCCCGATACGCGTCCTCGGACGCGAAGTCACTGTCACTGAACGGCAGTTGGCGTCTCCGTGTGTCGGCGACGGCCGACGCCGAGGACGACTCGTTCGCCGAGGAGGGCTACGACGCCGGGGACTGGGCCGAGGTCACGGTCCCCGGCCACTGGGTCCTGCAAGGGCACGGCTCCCCCATCTACACCAACCACCTCTACCCCTTCCCGGTCGACCCGCCCCGCGTCCCGACCGAGAACCCGACCGGCGACCACCTCCGCGTCTTCGACCTGCCGTCCGAGTGGCCCTCGGACGGCGGGGCCGTACTCCGCTTCGACGGCGTGGAGTCCTGCGCCCGTGTCTGGCTGAACGGCGCGGACATCGGGGAGTTCAAGGGCTCCCGGCTGCCGCACGAGTTCGCGGTCGGACACCTCCTCAAGCCCAGCGGCAACGTGCTCGCCGTCCGCGTCCACCAGTGGTCGGCGGGCTCGTACCTGGAGGACCAGGACCAGTGGTGGCTGCCGGGCATCTTCCGTGACGTCACCCTGCTGCACCGCCCGCCGGGCAGCGCCCTCGACTTCTTCGTGCACGCCTCCTACGACCACCACGGCGGTACGGGCACCCTCCGCGTCGACTCCGACGTCGACGGCCGGATCACCGTGCCCGCCCTGGACATCGATGTCGCGACCGGCGACTCGGTCACCGTGGCGGTGCGGCCGTGGACGGCCGAAACCCCGTACCTCTACGACGGGTTGCTCACCACCGAGGGCGAACGCGTCCCCCTGCGCATCGGCTTCCGGACCGTCGAACTCTCCGACGGCCTCATCAAGGTCAACGGCAGGCCGATCCTCTTCAAGGGCGTCAACCGCCACGAGTGGCACCCCGAGAAGGGCCGCGCCCTCGACCTGGAGACCATGCGCGAGGACGTGCTGCTGATGAAGCGGCACAACATCAACGCGGTCCGCACCTCCCACTACCCGCCCCACCCCGCCTTCCTCGACCTGTGCGACGAGTACGGCCTGTGGGTCATCGACGAGTGCGACCTGGAGACCCACGGTTTCACCGAACAGGCCTGGCGCGACAACCCCGTTGACGACGACCGCTGGACACCGGCGCTCCTCGACCGCGCCGCCCGCATGGTCGAACGCGACAAGAACCACCCGTCGATCGTCATCTGGTCCCTGGGCAACGAAGCCGGCACCGGTCGCGGCCTCACCGCCATGGCGGAGTGGATCCACGGCCGGGACCGCTCACGGCTCGTGCACTACGAGGGCGACATCAACTGCCGTGACACGGACGTCTATTCACGGATGTACGCCGGCCACGCCGAGGTCGAGCACATCGGCCGGGACCTGGACGGCGGCGCCCTCAAGCGCCGCCGACTCCCGTTCATCCTCTGCGAGTACGCCCACGCCATGGGCAACGGCCCCGGCGGACTCGCCGACTACCAGCGCCTCTTCGAGTCGTACGAGCGACTCCAGGGCGGTTTCGTCTGGGAGTGGATCGACCACGGCATCAAGGACGAGCGCCACGGCTTCGCGTACGGCGGTGACTTCGGCGAGGAGCTGCACGACGGGAACTTCGTCTGCGACGGCCTGGTCTTCCCGGACCGCACGCCCTCGCCCGGCCTGATCGAGTACAAGAAGGTCATCGAGCCGGTCTCCGTCGACAGCCCCGAAGGCTACGACGGCTCCGTACGGATCACCAACAAGCACGACTTCGCCGACCTGTCCGCATTCACCTTCCAGTGGTCCTACCAAGTGGACGGCGAGACCGTCGAGTCGGGCCCGTTGACGGTGCCGCCGCTCGCGCCCGGCGAGTCGGCCGATGTGAAGCTGCCCGCACCGCCCGTGGAGTCCGACGGCGCCGAATCCCGGTGGACCGTACGAGCGTCGCTGGCGGCCGACACCGCGTGGGGCCCCGCCGGACATGTGGTCGGCTGGGGGCAGTTCCCGGTCACGGCACGTCCGTTGCCGTCCGTCTCCGCCACCGCCAGGCCGGTGCTCGACGGGCGGCGGATCACCCTCGGCCCGGGCTCCTTCGACGCCCGTACGGGCGAGTTGAAGGCGATCGGCGCGGTGGAGGTGACCGGTCTCCGCCTCGACGTATGGCGGGCGACCACCGACAACGACGACGGCGCCTCCTGGCAGACGGACGTGCGCTTCGGCCTGCTCTGGCGGAAGTTGGGCCTGCACCGGATGCGACACCGCCTGGACGGCGTGGAGTTGGGCGAGGACGCGCTGACCGTGCGCACCCGGGTGGCGCCCGCCGCCTGGGAGATCGGCCTGGCCACGGTGTACCGCTGGACCTCCGACGGCGAGCGGCTGCGGCTGACCGTGTCCGTGGGGCCCGAGGGCGACTGGACGGTCCCGCTGCCGAGGCTCGGTGTCCGCTTCGGACTCGACGCGAGCGCCTCCCGCGCCACCTGGTTCGGCGGCGGTCCCGGCGAGGGCTACCCCGACACCAAGTCGGCCTCCCAGCTCGGCCGTTGGGAGTCCTCGGTCGACGACCTCCAGACCCCCTACGTCCGTCCGCAGGAGAACGGCGCCCGGGCCGACGTCCGTTGGGCGGAACTGGGCGGCCTGCGGATCGACGGCGACCCGGAGTTCTGGTTCACGGCCCGCCGCTGGACCACGGAACAACTGGACGCGGCCGGCCACCGCACGGACCTCACACCCGGCGACACCGTATGGGTGAACCTCGACCACGGCCAGCACGGCATCGGCTCGCAGTCCTGCGGCCCGGGCCCGTTGCCGCAGTACTTCCTGAACGCCCGACCGACGGAGTTCTCCTTCGTGTTCTCGGAAAACGTGCACTCGGAAGCCCCGGTGACCAGTTGACCGGCACCGCCTTGAAATCGTCCGCGGCCGACCGGCTCTTCGCCCGGTCGGCCGCGGTCGCGTCCTGCGTCGGCTTCGTCCTCATCGGCATGCTCCAGGCCCTCTACGGCCCCGCGATCCCGGGCCTGCGGCATGAGTTCGGCCTGTCCCCCTCATCCGCCGCCCTCGGTCTGAGCCTGCACTTCACGGGTGGCGTCGCCGGTGTCCTGGCCTTCAACGCGATCCACTCCCGGATCAGCAACAGGGCCCTGCTGGCGTGGAGTTACGGCCTGATGGCGGCGGGCGCCGCGGGTTTCGCACTCGCGCCGAACTGGCCCCTCGCGCTGGCCGCCGCGTTCCTCGGAGGCCTCGGCTTCGGCGGCCTCGACTACGGCCTCAACCAGCTCTTCGCCGTCGGCTTCGGCAACCGTTCCACCGCCATGCTGAACGTGCTCAACGCGCACTTCGGCATCGGCGCGGTGCTCGGCCCGGCGGTCGTGGCCTGGCTCGGCCCGGACGACTACCCGTACGCGTTCGGGGCGTGCGCGGCACTGGCGGCGGTCCTGGTGTTCGCGGGCTCAACCGGCGTACGTACACGTGTATCTGACGCTCCAGCAGCGACAAAGGAGAAGGGCCGCCTGGGGCTGTCCCGTGTCCTCGTCGGCTTCCTGGTCCTCTACATCCTCAACGTGGCCGTCGAGGCGGGCGTCGGCGGCTGGGAGCCGACGCACCTGGAGACGATCGGCTACACCGCGACCGTGGCCGCGTCGGCGACCTCCGTCTACTGGCTGATGATGACCGCCGGCCGCTTCCTCGTCGTACCGATCACCCTGCGGTACGCCCCCGAGCGCATCCTCGCGGTGTGCGCGGCCGGGATGACGGTGTGTCTGCTGTTGACACTGGTTAAAGGAGTGGCACCGGTCGCCTATGCCGGTGTTGGCTTGTTCATCGCGCCGGTGTTTCCGACCGGCCTGGCCTGGCTCAACACGGCGCTCCCCCAGGCCGGACGGGCCGGCGCGTGGGTGATCGCGGCCTCGAACGTCGGCGGGGTGGCGGCTCCGCCGCTGCTCGGTGTCGGGATCGAGGCCTCCGGGATCCACGCGGTGCCCTGGCTGTTGACCCTGCTGTCGGGCGCGTCGCTGCTGGCGACCGTCCACTTGATCCGACTGACGAGGAGATCCGCTTCATGACCGCCCTGTACCGGCTCACCCGAAAGCTGATCCTGTGAACGCGAGCAGCATCGAGGTACGCGGCCTCTCCCGCACCTTCCACACAACTGTCCGACGCCCGGGCCTGGTCGGCGGTCTGCGCTCCCTCGTCAACCCGGAGCGGGTGCCCAAGTACGCCGTCTCCGACGTCACGTTCGATGTGGCCCCGGGTGAACTCCTCGCCCTGCTGGGCCCGAACGGCGCCGGCAAGTCCACCACCATCAAGATCCTCACCGGCATTCTCCGGCCCACCTCGGGCGAGGCCCGGGTCGCGGGCGTGGTGCCGTACGAGGAGCGGGAGCGCAACGCCCGCAACATCGGCGCGGTGTTCGGGCAGCGCACCCAGTTGTGGTGGGACCTGCCGGTGCGCGAGTCGTTCGCGATCCTGCGGGACATCTACGAGGTGCCGAAGGCCCAACACGCTTCTCGGCTGCGGGAGTTCGACGACATCCTCGAACTGTCCTCCTTCTGGGACACGCGGGTCCGCCACCTCTCCCTCGGCCAGCGGGTGCGCTGCGACCTGGCCGCCGCCCTGCTGCACGACCCGCCGGTCGTCTTCCTGGACGAGCCGACCATCGGCATGGACGTGGTCGTGAAGGAGCAGGTGCGGGAGTTCCTGCGGCACCAGGTGGAGGAGCGCGGCCGTACGGTCCTGCTGACCACGCACGACATGACGGAGGTCGCCCGGCTCGCCGAGCGGGTCGTCCTCATCAACCACGGCCGACTCGTCCTGGACGGCACCCTCGACGAGATCCGCCGTACGTTCGGCTCGACCTGGCAGATCCGCGCGACGCTGGCCGACGCGCACGCCGAGGTCGTGGCCCTGCCCGGCATCGCGCTGGTGCGGCGGGACGGCCCGCAGGTGGTCTTCGGTCCGGACGGGTCCGAGGGGCCGACCGTGCACCAGGCGCTGAAGCAGGTCATCGAGCGGTACGAGGTGACGGAAGTCGCCATGGACGAGGCCGACTTGGAGGACGTGATGCGGGCCGCCTACGTCCAGGCCGGGCCGCCGGCCGAGGAGGCCTGACATGGCCGCTCCGCACGCCTGGCGCGCTGCCCGTGTCACCCCGCTCGGTGAACTCCTCGCCCCGCCCCGCATCACGGCCGCCCTGCTCCGTCTGTCGGTGCAGGTGGTCCTGGTGGCGTCCCTGTGGCGCGGCCTGTACTCCCACACCGGCGCCACCGCCGGACTCACCCGCGACCAGGCGGTGACGTACGCCGTCCTGGCCGTACTCGCCTCCCGGCTGCGGGAGTTGGACCAGCAGGCGGGCCGGGACACGGTCCTCCAGCACATGCACTTCGGCACGATCATCTACTGGTATCTGCGCCCGCTGCCGCCCCAGCGCTACTACGCGCTGCGGGCGTTCGGCGAGCAGATGTACGGACTGGCCTGGGCGTTGACGGGCTACGCCGTCTGCCTCGCGGTCGGGGTCGTGGAGCCACCCAAGTCACCTGCGGTGGCAGGGGTGTTCGCGCTGAGCATGCTGCTCGGCCAGCTCGTCCTCTACTACGTCATGCTCCTCATCGACCAACTCTGTTTCTGGACGCTCCGCAACGGCGCCGCGATGCTCATCCTGATCTTCGCGCAGAACCTGCTGTCCGGGGTGTACGCGCCGTTGTGGTTCTTCCCGGACTGGTTCATCACGATGAGCCGCTTCCTGCCGTTCCAGGCGACGCTCAGCGTCCCGCTCTCGATCTACGTGGGCCGCGTCCCGCTGTCCGACGCGGGCGCCCAACTCGCCCTGCAGGCGCTGTGGGTGGTGGCCCTGTCCCTGTTCACCCGGTTCCTGTGGCGGCGCGCCGCCCGTCGAGTCGTAGCCCAAGGAGGTTGAGTCGAATGAAAGCCGTCCGGATCGTATGGCGCATCACGCGCCTCAACTTCCGTGCCCAACTCGAGTACCGCACCGAGTTCTTGCTGATGATCGCGATCGGCGCGATCTGGCAGGTGTCGGTGATCGTGTTCGCGACCGTACTGCTCACCCGGTTCTCCGGGATGGGCGGCTGGGACAGTTCCGACGTGCTGCTGATCCCGGCGACGCGGATGCTGGCGCACGGTCTGATGGTGCTGTTCCTGGGCCGTATGCACGGCATCGGCCGGTACATCCAAGAGGGCCGTATCGACATCTACTTGGTGCGCCCGATGCCGGTCCACCGCCAGGCGCAGTTGGAGTACTTCCCCACGAACGCCATCGGCGACCTCACGGTGGCGGCCGGCCTGATGGTCGGCGCGCTCAGCCGCAGCCAACTGGACTGGACGGCGGGCCGCACCGCGTATCTGATCGCCGCGCTGCTCGGCGGGATGCTCCTGGAGGCGGCCCTGTTCACGACCGTGGCGAGCGCCTCCCTCCGCTACCCGTCGGCCGACTACTGGAGCCGCTGGCTGGAGGACCTCCTGGGCACCTTCGGCAACTACCCGCTCAACGTCCTGCCCCGCGCGGTCGGCGGCTTCCTCACCTACGGCCTCCCCCTCGCCTTCGTCGCCTTCCTCCCGGCCGCCGTACTGACCGGGCACGGCCACGACATCGGCGTCCCGTACTGGCTCGCGGCGGCCTCACCACTGGTGGGTGTGCTGGCGTATCTCGGGTCCCGGCTGCTGTGGCGCTGGAGCCTGGGCCACTACACGGGAGTCAACGGGTGAGCACACCAAGGGAGTTATGACCCAGGTCTCACAACGGCCGTGCGGCAGATCCGCAGTCGATCCAACAGCCCCGGCTGCGAGCCGGCTTCGGTTGTCGAGGTCACTCCCCACGCCCCGACGATCGTGGAAACGGGCGACGCGGTGAGCCTGAAGCTCAGCGCGGGCTGACGGAGCCGACCGACTGGGCCCCCCGGCCCTGAGCGTGCGCGCGAGCCGCTCAGGGCCGGAGACCGCTCGCGATGTCGCCCAGGGCATCTTCAGCCATGCCACCCAGTGCGGGGGCGTCGAACGGAACCTCACTCACGCCTGCCGCGAACCCACCGGCGCCCGCCCCAACTCCCGTATCCCCGCGATCGGCGAAGCCACCACCCACACCGCCGACATCGCTCCCCCGACCGCCGCGACCACCAGCGTCACCCTCAACCCCATCAACGTGGCCAGTCCGCCGCCGACCAGCGCCCCCAGCGGGCGTACCCCGTAGTTGACCGTGTTGTAGGCACCGGCCACGCGGCTGCGGAGGCCGTCGGGGACCACCGAGGCCTGGAGGGAGTTGAGGTTGACGTCGAGGAGCATGACGCCGAAGGCGGAGAGGAACTCGGCCGCGCCCAGGGTGCCGAGGCGCGTCCAGGTCGGGCCGGTCGCCGCCGCGATGAGGGCGATGGGGGCCGGGTAGAGGACGGCCCCTGCGACGATGCTGCGGCCGATGCCGATCCGGCGGGCGATCGCGGGGGACGTCACCGCACCGAGGAGGCCGCCGCCGGCGCCGATGCCGAACGCCAACCCGATGGCCCCCGGGGAGAGTTGGAGGACCCGGTCGGCGAACAGGACGAGCAGGCCGGTGCTCGCCAGGAAGGAGAAGAAGTTGAGGGTGGTGGCGCAGAGGAGGCCCGCGCGCATGACGGGCTCGCGGAGCACGAAGGTCAGGCCCTCCTTCGCACGCCGTAGCAGTGAAGGTCCGGCCGAGGCCGTACGCACCGGCTCGTCGACCCGTGTGCGGCCGACCAGTACCGCCGACGCCACGAACGACAGCGCGTCCGCGAGCACCGCGACCGGTGCCGTCAGCGCCTGGACCAGGCCGCCGCCGACCGCCGGGCCGGCGATGAAGGACACCGATCTGCTCGCGCTGAGCTTGCTGTTCGCCTCGACGTACGACTCCGGCGGTACGAGGTGGGCGAAGAACGACGAGTACGCCGTGTTGAACACGACCGCGGCCGTGCCGGTCAGCAGGGCGACCGCGTACAACTGGCCGAGCGTGACGGTGTCGAGGGCGTAGGCGATCGGGAGAGTGAGCAGCACGGCCGCCCTGAACAGGTCGGCGAGCAGCATGAGTTGACGCTTGCCGGGGCGGTGGTCGACCCACGCGCCCAGGAACAGGCCCAGCAGGTTCGGCGTCCAGACGAGGGCGGTCAGCAGCGCGACCTGGTTCGCGGAGCCGTGCAGCACGCCGACCGCCAGCAGCGGCAGGGCCAGTTCGGTGATCCGGTCACCGAACTGCGAGACGGACTGGCCGGACCAGAAGCGTACGAAGCGCCGGTCCCGCCAGAGGGAGTCCGACGCGGGCCGGGGAAGCCGGGGAGACCGGAGAGGTCGCCTGACCTTCACTCCGTGACGTCCGTCTCGGGGCCCTGCGGCAGCGCGTAGGTGAGGAGCCGTACATCCCGAGTGCCCGGGGGTCGCTCGTCCGGTTCGCGGACGACGTACGGCGCGATCAGTTCCTCCAACGCGTCCTTCAGCGCGGCCAGTTCGGCCGCCGTCACCACGATCCGCGTGTTGCTCGCGCCGGCGAGCCGCGCCCATTCCGGTTCCAGATCGGGCGCGGTCTCGGTGAGCCAGCGCAGCGGCAGTTCGGCGTTCCGCGCGAACATCTCGCCGGCCAGCAGCCGCGCCGCCGACCAGCCCTCCTCGTCCGCCGGCACCTCGACACGGAAGCCCCGCGCCACCGCCGCCCAGCGCCGCTCCCGCCGGTCCGTCCCGCCCTCGGCGTCGCGGACGAGGCCGAAGCCGGCGAGATGGCGCAGATGCCAGCTCGTGACGGACGGGGTGGCACCCACATGCGGGGAGAGCCGGGAGGCGGTGGCGGGGCCGTGGCGCTGGAGGCGTTCGAGGATCGCGAGCCGGACGGGGTGCGCCAGCGCGCGCATGGCCTTCGGGTCGGATATCTCTATGTCACCGAAACGGTTGCCGGAATCCATGGTCTGAGAGTGTCGTCTCAGAATGTGTGAGAGTCAACTGTCAGTTCTCGCACGCCCGTTGGATCTCACGCGGGCCGCGGCGTCAGACGCTTGTGGCCCTTCCTGTCGTAGTAGACGGCCATGGCGAAGCCGAAGAGCAGGCCGATGGCCGTGCCGACCGCGATCATCGTCCAGGCGCGGGTGAGGCCGGCGTCGCCGCGGGCGTCGAAGTAGAGGATCGCCCGTACTCCGTCGCTGAGTTGGCGCATGGGCTCGAAGTGGGAGAGGAAGCGGTAGAAGCCGGGGACGGCCTGGAGCGGGACGGTCGCGCCGGAGGACGGCAGGCCCAGGACGATGAACACGAACATGGAGACGAGCTGGCCGATCCCGCCGAAGGCCGCGTTGATGGCCTGGACGCCGAGGCCGACGGCGAGGGCCGCGCAGTAGGAGTAGATCCACAGCAGCGGGATGTGGGTCGCGTCCATGCCGAGGATGCTGACGCTGGCGAGCATGATCAGGGAGACGCTGAGGAGGGTGATCCCGGCCGTCATGAGCATCTTCAGGAGCAGTGTCTGGGTGCGGTCGATCGGGACGGTGGGGCGGCGGGTGTGCCAGGGGCCGATCTCGTTGTCGGCGTAGCCGAGAGCGGTGTCGACGCCGTTGCTGATGACGTTGCCGCCCATGAATCCGGCGAGGACCAGCAGCAGGGTGTAGTAGAAGGCGGTCAGGCCGATGCCGCTGTTGGCGCCGATGGGGTGGCCGACCTGGGTGGCGATCAGCACCGGGTCCGCGAGGAACAGCTTCTGGGTGGCGTCGGCCTTCGTGGCCGCCGCGCCGAGCTGCTTGCCGATGGTGAGCGAGGCCTGCTGGGCGGCGGTCGTGGAGATCCTGCTCGCGAGGGAGGAACCGAGGCTGCCCTTGCCGGGGTTGGTCAGCACGGTGATCGTCGGCCGGGTGGTGGCGTTCGTGGTGGTGAGCGCGGCGACGGAGTTCGTGAAGTCGGCGGGGATGACCAGGGCGCCGTAGATCTTGCCCGCGTCCAGTTCGTCCTGCGCCTGGGCTCTGGTCAGTTGGCGCCAACCGGCCGCGCTGCTGCTGGTGTCGGTGACGATGGAGTGGGCGATCTGGGTGCCCAGGTTCTGCTGCTGCCCGGTGAGCGGCTTGCCGGTGTCGCTGTTGACGAGGGCGATGGGCAGGTCGTGCAGTTCGCGGTTGGGGTTGACGATGCCGCCCATGTAGAGGAGGGACAGCAGCAATGCGAGCAGGCCGGTCAGCACGGTGGGGATGAGCCACAGTTTGGGGCGGCCGAGGAGTGCGGTGGCGCGGAGGCCGGTGGGGGCGGGGGTGCCCGAGTCGTCTTCCATGGTGGGCAAGTCTGCTGCCGGAGTCCGGCGGGGCGGCGCGGAAACGCGCCGGAGCCCGCTCTTGTTATTGACTATTGTCCTAAGGGCTCTGGTTACCGCAGGTCAGGGGAGAGGTGATGTGTCGTGGCGCGTGCGGGACTCACCGCCGACCGGGTCGTGGCGGCCGCGGCCGACCTCGCCGACGAGGTCGGATTCGAGAACGTCAGCCTGTCCGCCCTGGCCCGCGGCTTCGGCGTGAAGGACGCGAGCCTGTACTCGCACGTCAGGAACCTCCAGGATCTGCGCACCCGGGTCGCGTTCCTCGCGGGCGGCGAGCTGGTCGAGCGGATCGCCGTCGCGGTCGCCGACCGTACGGGCCGGGAGGCGCTGGCCGCCTTCGCCGACGCCTACCGGGACTACGCCCTGGAGCACCCGGGCCGGTACGCGGCCACCCAGATCCGCGTCGACCAGTCCCTGATCGCCGCCTCCCCCGCCCTGCGCCGCACCGCCGAGATCACCTACGGCCTGCTGCGCGGCTACGGCCTGGAGGAACCCGATCTCACCGACGCCGTACGGCTGTTGCGCAGTACGTTCCACGGCTACTGCGCGCTGGAGTCCACGGGCGGCTTCGGGGCGCCGCGCGATGTGCTGCGCTCCTGGGAGCGGGCGGTCGAGGCCCTGCACGTGGCACTGACGCACTGGCCGCGCGAGGCCGGGTCCGGGGCGGGCTGACGGAGACGACGGTTCCGGTCCGCGCCCCAGGTGCCCCGTGGACCACTTAGACTGAAAGCTTCGCGCACGTCACGTGCCACCCTGGGGGAGGGAGCGCACTGTGTCTCAACAGCGGCTGGGACACGGCCCCTTGAGAACGTCCGGGGCCCACGGACCCGTCC
>NZ_JAENRY010000139.1 GCF_016612545.1 Streptomyces sp. MBT65
GCCCGCCCACCCCCTCGCCGTGCGGTCCCCGTACCTGACCACTTGGCTGGCCGGGGACACCTTGGCCGGCACCTGGCCCACCTTCTGGAACGGGCGGATCACCGCGCTGGCCGGCATCGCCCGGATCGACGGCACGCCCTACGTGTTCCTGGGCGCCCCGGCGCTGCCCGGCGGGCCGGCACTCGGCACGATGACGCAGACGTCGTTGCAGCTCACAGCCACCCGGTCGATCTTCACGCTCACCGGGGGCGGCGTCACACTGACGGTCACCTTCTTCTCCCCCGTGGACCTCGGCAACCTGCAACGCCAGTGCGTGCCGCTGAGCTACATCAGCGTCCAGGCCGCGAGCAGCGATGGGGCCAGCCACACCGTGGACGTGCACATCGACGCCTCCGCCGAGTGGGTGCACGGCGACAGCTCCACCCAGGTCACCTGGGCCAAGCAGGCGACCGGCAGCATGACCGCTCTGACCTGCCAACCGGCCTCCCCGGCGGTGCTGGCCGAGCACAACGACCAGGCGTCGTGGGGTTCACTGGTGCTGGCCGCCCCCACCGTGGGCGGGCTGACCTGGCAGATCGGCCAGGACACCGTCGTACGGGCGGCGTCCGCCGCGAACGGAGCCCTGGCCGGCACCTCCGACACCGCCCAGCCCCGCGCGATCAACGACCGCTGGCCCGTGCTGGGCCTCAACCAGAACCTGGGCACCGTCACCGCGTCCGCGCCGTCGGCGGAGTTCCGGATCGTCGTCGGCCATGTGCGCACCCCGGCGGTGAGCTATCTCGGCGCCCGCCTGAACCCGTGGTGGACGCACTACTGGAGCTCGTGGACCGCGATGCTCGACTGGTTCGAGGGCAACCGCGCCGCCGCCCTGTCCGCCGCCGTCGCCTTCGACAAGGCCGTCCACGACGACGCCGTCAGTGCCGCGGGCGGCGGTGACACCGGCGAACGCTACGCCGCCGTCTGCGCCCTGGCGGTGCGTCAGGCCGTGGCCGGGACGGAACTCGTCGACCGGAACGGCTCGCCCTGGGCAATGCTCAAGGAGATCTCCTCCAACGGCAACTTCTCCACCGTCGACGTCCTCTACCCGGCGTCCCCCGCCTATCTGCACCTCTCGCCCGCGTATCTGCGGCTGCTCCTCGAACCGCACTTCGACTACGCGGAGCGGGCGGGCTGGCCCAAGCCCTACGCCGAGCACGACCTCGGCTCCAGCTACCCGAACGCGACCGGGCACCTGGACGGCGACGAGGAGGCCATGCCGATCGAGGAGTCCGCCAACATGCTGATCATGGCGGCGGCCGTGGCCCAGCGCCTTCCGGCGGCCGACGCGGCATCCTTCGCCACCGCGCACTACGCGATCCTGCGCCAGTGGGCCGAGTACCTGGTGGCCAACACCCTCGACCCGGAGAACCAGAACCAGACCGACGACTTCACCGGCTGGATCGCGCACAGCGCCAACCTCGCGCTCAAGGGCATCATCGGCGTCGGCGCGATGAGCGTGGTCGCCAAGGCCGCGTCCAACTCCTCCGACGCCACGCACTACGAGGCCCTCGCCCGCGGCTACATCAGCCGGTGGGTCACCCTCGCCCAGGACTCCTCCGGCACCCACCTGAAACTCGCCTACGACCAGGACGGCACCTGGAGCCTGAAGTACAACGGCTACGCCGACCGTCTGCTGGGCGTCGACCTGGTGCCCACCGGAGTGGCCGCGCAGGAAGCCGCCTGGTACCTGTCCAAGGCGGGCACCTACGGCGTGCTGCTGGACCCGCGCAACGACTACACCAAGACCGACTGGGAGATGTGGACCGCGGCCTGGCTGGCCGACCACCCCGACACCCGCACCATGCTGATCAACGGGGTCTACGGCTTCGCGAACAGCACGCCTTCGCGGGTGCCCTTCACCGACTGGTACGTCGTCGCCACCGGAGCCCAGCGGGGCTTCGCCGACCGCCCCGTGATCGGCGGTGTCCTCGCCCTGCTGAACGCCCCGGCGAGCGACTCCGCCTCTTGGAAACGTATCCAGAACAGGAACTCCGGCAAGCTGCTCGCCGTCAGCGGCATGTCCCTCGCCGACAGCGCCGAGGTCACCCAGTACGAGGACAACGGCACCGCCGACCACCAGTGGACCGTGGTCGACAACGGCGACGGCACCGTCAAGATCTACAACCGCAACAGCGGCAAACTGCTCGCCGTCCACGACCAGAGCACAGCCGACGGCGCCCACGTCCAGCAGTACAACGACAACGGCACCCAAGACCATCTCTGGAGGTGCGTCGACAACGGCGACGGCTGGATGAAGATCGTCAACGTGCACAGCGGCAAGCTCATGGCCGTCGACGGCGCATCCCAGGCCAACGGCGCCCAGGTGACGCAGTGGAACGACAACGGCACCTCCGACCACCTCTGGCGGCTCGTCTGACCCACCCCGACGGCTGACATGAGCACACCACAGACCGCACTCCGGAGACCGTCGCCCCACCGATCCACGCCTTTCCCGCCCCACAAGGAAATGAAGGAGCGCTCCATGCGAAGCCCCACGAAACTCTGCCTGGGCCTGTCCGCCCTGCTGGTCCTGGGCACCGGAGCCCTGGGTCTGACACCTGCCGCCGCATCGCCGTCGCAGCCGACCTCGCCCCAGGCCCTCTCCCCCGGTCTGACCACCGCTCTCCAGCGGGACCTCGGACTGACCGCGTCGCAGGCCCGCACCCGGCTGGCGCGGGAAGCCGCCGCCACGAAGCTCGCACCTCGCGCCGAACGGGCGGCTGGGCAGACCTTCGGCGGTTCCTGGTACGACACGGCCCACGGCACCCTCGTCGTCGGACTCACCGACACCGGTGGCGCAGCGGCCGATTCCGTACGGTCCACCGGCGCCACCGTCGTACGGGTCACGCACAGCGCACACACCCTCGACGCCACGAAAACGGCACTCGACAACGTTGCCAGGACGGACGGCGCCCCCTCGGCCGTCCGCAGCTGGCACGTCGACCCCCGCACCAGCACGGTCGTGGCGGAGGTCAGCAAGGGAGCCGAACACAGCGCGGCCGTAACGAAGTTCCTGGCACCCGCGCGCAAGTCCGGGCTGCTCACCGTCAACAGCGTCACCACGGCGCAGAAGCCGCAGACCTTCGCCGCGGGCACCGTCGGTGGCGACCCGTACTACATCAACGGCAACACCCGCTGCTCCATAGGATTCTCCGTGGTCGGCGGCTTCGTCAGCGCCGGACACTGCGGAACGCCCGGCAGTTCCGTGGTCGGCTGGGACGGCTCGGCGATGGGTACCTTCGCCGGCTCGTCGTTCCCGGGCAACGACTACTCGTACATCCGGATCGGCAACGGCTGGTGGACCGTCCCGGTCGTGCTCGGCTGGGGCACCGTCAGCGACGTCCTGGTCCGCGGCTCTGCGGTGGCGCCGGTCGGCTCGTCGGTGTGCCGCTCCGGCTCGACGACCCACTGGCACTGCGGCACCGTCCTCACCCAGAACGAGACCGTCAACTACAGCCAGGGATCGGTCTACCAGCTGACCGGCACCAGCGTCTGCGCCGAACCCGGCGACTCCGGCGGCTCGTTCATCACCGGCGACCAGGCCCAGGGCGTGACCTCCGGCGGCTGGGGCAACTGCACCAGCGGCGGCCAGACCTGGTTCCAGCCGGTCAACGAAATCCTCAGCACCTACGGCCTCACACTCGTCACCGCCTGATCCACCAGGCGATCCCCGTACGACCGCGCTGCGGAGACACACCGTCAAGACGCCATGCGCTTGGCTACGGCCGTCCGGCTCGCTCAGAGCCGGACGGCCGTTCGTGCCACTTGGGGTGCGACCCCCGCCCTGCCTGCGTCCGGTGGAACGGGCTGATCACACAGCCTCATTCCGACGTAGGGAGAAGGCGCCCGAGGCAGCCACCAGGACTGCTGCCTTCACGGCCCGTTCCGGGAGTCGGGGGTCCGGGTCGGTTCGTATGAGCACCAGTCGGTGGCAGAGGCGAACCGGCCCGCGTTCCACCGCCCGTGCGTCACGGCCTTCGGCGACCTGCCCGGCCGGCACGTCGTACTCCGGACTCGACCAGGCTGACGCCTTCGTCACCCACGCCGACATGGGCGGGTGCGGCCAGACCCTCCGCGCGGCGCTGAACGGCCTCGTCGCCGATCCACAACGCATCGCCCGTTCCAGGCAGTTGCAGGCCGACGCCCCCGCCGAGGGCGACACCTCGCGCGCCGCAGACCTTGTCGAGGACACGCTGCCCGCTTGAACGGGTGCTCCGGCCGAGAAGGAACCGGGTCAGCAGACGGGCACGCGTTAAGAGGCCTGCCGAGTCCGCTCAGCGTGCGGCGGAGCCGGCCGCTGCCTCATGCGCTCGCCGAACGTGGCGCGGGTGCCGGCGCCCACCGGATCATCGAGGCGAGGGCGGAGCCGAGCGGGCGCACACAGAGCGTGTCCACCGCCGCGAGCCGGGGCAGTCGTAGCTTCCGTACTGCCCAACGCGGCAGGAGCGAGACCGCGTTGGCGGCGAGCGCACCGTAAGGGAGACGGGCCGCGAGAGGCAGCGGCGGGTTCAGGAGGAGGACGCGTGCGGTGTCGCGTGCCTGCGGGGTCGCTGCCAGCTCCGGGCGGTACGCGGAAAGGTGCTCGGCCAACTCGGCCCGGCTGCGCGGCGGATCGAGCACCCCAAGCGCGAGGGCGACCTTGGCGGTGTTCTCGACACAGCCGTCGTACTCCGCATCCGTCAAAGGACGCGCCCCGTAGCGCTGGTGGGCCCGCGGGAAGCTGTCCACCTCGGCGATGTTGACCCAGCGGAGCAGGTGCGGATCGGAGGCGTGGTACGGCTCACCCCGGTCGGTCTCGCCCCGCACCCTCTCGTGCACGGCCCGGACCTGGTCACAGGCCCGCTGTGCCTGGTCGGCGGTGCCGTATGTCGTCGTGGCCAGGAAGGTGCTCGTCCGTTGCAGTCGGCCCCAGGGGTCACCGCGGAATCCGGAGTGGGCGGACACGGCCGCCATGGCCAACGGATGCAGCGACTGGAGGAGCAGGGCGGACAGACCGCCGATGAACATCGAGGCGTCACCGTGCACGCGACGGACAGGCTGCTCCGGGCCGAACCAGAGCGGGCCGGGGGTGTCGTGGATCCTGGCACGGTTGCGCGGGCCGTCCGGTCCGGCGATACGGGCGAACACGGCAGCACCCAGCCGTTCCCGCGGGCCGGGACACCCGGCGACGGAGGGTTTCATGGCGCATGGCCTTCCGCCAACCTGTCTTCCATTGTGCCGGGACCCTTCGTCGCCGTAGCCGGAGAGTCTCGGGGGAAGCGCCGCCCGTCGGTCCCGGTGCAGGAGGACCACGAGCGCGCATGCCGCCTCCGTTTCCACGCCGGACGCGCTTTTGGATGCGGACCGGAGAGAGCCCTTACGACGATGCGAACCCTGCCGTGACACCACCGGGCGAGACCGGCTTTCTTGCCGCCGCCGGACAGCCGATGTCTCTACGTCCGGGCAGGGACAGGGACAGGGACAGGGACCGGGGCGGGGGCGGGCATATGTCGGGCGAACATGTTCGTGCGCCATGTGCGCGTTCGGACACGGACAGCCGACCCGTCACCTGCACGTGCGAAGCTTCCCCGCGCTCAGCCGGCCACCGCATGGCGGGCCGCCGTACCGGGCAGCACTGCGGCAGCCGACGCCTTGCCCCCACCTCAACCCCACCCCACCCAGGGAGCCGTATGTGAGCGATGTCGTCTTCACAGCCGATTTCACCTCCACCAGCCAATGGGTGGCAGGCCGTTCCTGGGCCTATCCCGACGGCGGTCCCACCAACCCGGGCGACAACAAGCTGGACCACCTCACCTCCGATCCGGCCTACTCCCGCACCGGTACGTTCCGCGCCACCCGCAGGACCGACGGTTTGTGGAGCACCGGACTGCTGACCACCGAGGGAAGCGACGAGGCCTTCATGGTCCGCACCGGCGACCGGCTCCAGGCCCGCGTCCAACTGCCCACCGGGCTCGGTGCCTGGCCAGGGATCTGGACCTGGCGCGACGGAGGCAACGAGGTCGACGTCTTCGAGTACCACCCCGACAACCCGGACCTGCTCGAACTCAGCAACCACGTCCGCGAAGGACACACCTACCTCCACCATCCGGCGGTGAGTCCGGGCGCCGTCGTCGACCTCGGAGTGACCTTCGGCCGCCGTAGCGTCGTCTGGACACTCAACGGCACCCAGGTCTTCGCCGACGGCCGGGGCGTCGGCTCCAACTGGCACGCCTACCTCATCGTCAACCTCTCCGTCTGCGCCGGCAGCTACCACCCCCGCCCCGACATCAAGTCCACCGAACTGTCGTACCGCGTCGAGAACTTGACCGTGCACCGGCGCCTGATCCCGCACGCGGCGGAACCCCACGACGACGAAGCGACGACGGCCGGGACGGCAACGGCGGACGGCACACCGTGACAAGCCCCGGGCGGCAGGGCGTCCGGGGGGGCGCACTGGCCGAAAGCCGCTGATTCCGGCAGCTCTGCCACACCGACCGTCGACGCGGCATCCCTTCGCCCGGCTCGCGGCCGCCTACGAGACCGTCGACACCACCGTCTGCCGGCTCGTCCCTCACAGCGAGCCGGTAGCCCCATCGGCGAACTCGGCCTTCGCTGCTCTCCCCCACCACGATCCGGTGCCCGATCACCACGCCCCGGCAGGGAACGCCCGAGTCGGGGCCGTCGACAGGGTTCAGCGGCAGGGACACCGGACACTTGCACGCTCGCCGAGTCGAACGCGACGTCCGGCGATGCCAGGTCTACGCCACGCAGTCCGCGAGCGCGCGCTGCACGCATTGCCGGAGCGGTGTCACGACGTCAGGGGCCAGGGGAACGCTGACGACGTTCGCGCTCGTCGCGCACCACGGACCTCCAACTGCGGTGACGGGACGGGCACTTCAGAGCAGAGACAGACGATCTCGCACAGGACGGGCGCTGACACATCGTGCACCCTCCGCCTGCACACGTCTGGCGCACCGGGCACCACACGTCACTGATCGGAACCGCAGCCTCTCGTACAGGTGTGGCAGTCACGGCCGTGATCATCGCCGCCACGACGCCGCCCTTCGCGCCCTCCGCCATGACCAACTCCACCGGCGCCGTCGGCGACAGCCTGGACTTCCACAAGGGTTCGCCGAAAATGATCATCTTCGGCATCTCCGTCACCTGTACGTCGAACCCCGACCAGTCACCCGGGCCCTCCGTCTTCAGCTGAGCCCGCCGTGCGCGAGTGACCCGTTCCCGATCACACCCGCGCCCACGGAGTTCCGAACTGCCGCTGCGAGCGGACGCCGCCCTACCCGCACCGGGATCAGCCTCCGCGAGGCTTCCGCCCGGGCAATGCCCTACCGGCCGCGAGATTTCCGTGAGCGCCGCGTACAACGCGTACGCCCCCCTCGACACGCGACTCTCATCGTCACGGGAATCCACACCGGCGACATCCAGGCAACTGCCGTACTTGACGGCCCTGTTGATACTCATCGTGGTTCAACTCATGGGCGTGCGAGGTCTGTTGTCAGTGGCCGGCGGTACGTTTTGCAGGCGTCGCGGGCCGCAAGGCCGCGCCACGCACATCGCGACCGGTGACCCCGGTACGCCCCGAACGACGTAGGGACACGCATGGAACCCGTATTCGCCGACTTCTCCACCGACCCGGCCCAGCTCTCGAACGCCGTGGTCACCCACCACCGCTGCGGCGTCGCTTCCTCACACCTGGCGCTGGGTGCCGGCGGTCACATCAAGGTGGACTTCACGGTCGACGGGCGGGAGGAGAACGACGAGGCCGTCGTCACGGTGACCGTTCTCGGTACGAGCGCTCCGATGGACGTCCTGCTCAACGGCAAGGCCCTCGCGGAGGAGTTGGCGATACCGACGGGCGGGGCGCACAGCGACCCGCAGGACATCGTCCTCAGCGCACCGGGGGAACTGCTGGCCACCGGTGCCAACGTTCTCGAGGTGCGCAGCCCGGAGGGCTCGGACACACTGCTGCGGCTGCGCGCCGTCACCGTGGTCCCCGCGCACGAACGGGACAAGGCGGAGCGTGCCAGGGCGGCCCGGGCCGCCAACCGGTCCGTCATCGCCTTCAGTGCCGAGGTCCGTGCCCCCGGCGCCACCGCCTGGCAGCCCGCGCCCCGACTGCTCGTCCACATCGACATGGGCGAGCGTGCCGTGCCGGCGCACCTCGCGTGGCGCGGGGCGGACGGCTCGGAGGCGGCGATCGGGCTGCGCGCGGACCTGACCGGTTTCCTGGGGCACCGCAGGACCGCCGACGGCGCGGTGACCGAGTACCGCGGTTCGCTCGCCGACCGCTGGGCCTACCCCGAGGGCACGACGACGGCCCGGCTGCACCGGTTCTCCACCGAGGAGGGGCATGACGGCACCTGGTCGCCTTCCGGCGAGTTGCGGTTGCTGCTCGAGGACGGAGGGGCGCCCGTGGAGCGCGTGTCCTGGACCGATCGGCGAGGCGCCAGCGCCTCTGTCGTCCTGAGCTCCGCCGACAGGCCTGACGTGCGGAAACCCACCGGTGAACTGCGGGACATCACGCGTACGGTCGTCGGCGTCGAAGCGAGCGACGAGTTCGACGCGGCGGGCGAGGTCGCGGTGAACCTGCTCAGCAAGTCCCGGAGCAAATGGCTGGGGGACGGTGAGTCCGCCGTGCTGGACTTCGCCCTTGCGCACCCTGCCGCCATCACCGTTTACCGGCTGACCTCGGCGAACGACGCCCCCGACCGGG
The DNA here is from genome assembly GCF_016612545.1 of Streptomyces sp. MBT65. Classification (GTDB taxonomy): domain Bacteria; phylum Actinomycetota; class Actinomycetes; order Streptomycetales; family Streptomycetaceae; genus Streptomyces. The sequence goes on from NZ_JAENRY010000139.1 coordinate 8,750, forward strand.
ATCCGGAGGAGTGGGAACTCCAGGGATCGCACGACGGCGGTCACTGGACGACCGTGGACTCCCGCACCCGCGAACACTTCAGGCAGCGATACGAGACGAAGGAGTACTCCGTCGTCTCCCCCGCGTCCTACGCCCACTACCGCCTGAGCATCACCGACAACCACGGCTCCGAGCAGACCCAGCTCTCCCGGGTCCAGTTCCTGACCGCCGAGTCCGCCGCCGGGCCGGCGCACGGCGCCGCCGACTTCACCGGCTACCGCGCCCCGGTCGGCGGCGACCCCGTCGGATACCGGGGTACGACCGTCCCCGGCCCCTGGTCCGACACCCCCGGCAGGCAGGAGGGCCCGGAAGCAGGGCAAGCCTTGCAGAAGCTCCTCGCCGGCGACCTGGGCGAGACGGCCCGCGGCCTGGACGACGCCGCCCGGCTCATCGGCAAGTTGGCGGCATACCTGCAGAATTCCTGAAGCCCGGCGCCGCACCGGCGAGTTCGAGGAATCGTCGCCGGCACCCTGACCGTTTGATCAGGCCGCGGGCAATGTGTGCGGCATGCTCGGCCGAGGCTACCCGGCCGAGCAGGCCGCACACACAGGCCAAACAGGGCCACTCCGAGCCCCGCCCCCGCCCGGCAGCCCGGCGTCGGCCATCGCGAACCGCCCCACGGCACCCTCGACGCCGCACACAAACTCGCCTCCGCCGTCGCCGTCGACCTCCTCCAGCTCTCCACCCTCCGCTTCGAAACCGACACACCACGCGGCGACACCAGTCCCGAACAGCAGGAACTCGGCCGTGGCGCGGCACGCAGCGAGGTCGGGCCGCGACGCCCCGACGGGCACGGTCACCCCGTTGCGGAGATGATCGGACGACGAGGCAACAGCGTCGGAGCAAGCGCGTGGAGGCAGCACAGTGAGCGCGGACGGACTGCGGAACGCGACCGACGCCGCCGAGGGACACGGCGGCCGCGGGCCCGAACGGCTGCACTGTCTGGTCACCGGAGCGTCCGGCTACGTCGGCGGACGCCTGGTACCGGAACTGCTGAAGGCAGGCCACCGGGTGCGCTGTCTGGCCCGTTCACCGGACAGCCTCCGTGACCATCCCTGGGCCGGCGACGCCGAGACGGTTCGCGGGGACGTCACGGACCCCGCGTCGGTCGCCGCAGCCATGCGCGGCATCGACGTCGCCTACTACCTGGTGCACGCCCTCGGAACCGGCGCCGGGTTCGAGGACACCGACCGCCGCGCCGCGCACGTCTTCGCCGAGCAGGCACGGGCCGCCGGTGTACGACGGATCGTCTATCTCGGCGGACTCACCCCGAAGGACGTTCCCGAAAACTCCCTCTCCCCCCACCTGCGGTCCCGGGCCGAGGTCGGGCGGATCTTCCTGGAAGCGCCGGTGCCCGCCACCGTACTGCGGGCCGCTGTCGTCATCGGCTCCGGATCGGCCTCCTTCGAGATGCTCCGCTACCTCACCGAGCGACTGCCGGTGATGGTCACCCCGAGCTGGGTGCACACCCGCACCCAGCCCATCGCGGTGCGCGACGTGCTGCGCTACCTCGTCGGCTCCGCGACCATGCCGGACGACGTCAACCGGACGTTCGACATCGGCGGGCCGGACGTCCTCACCTACCGCGAGATGATGCGCCGCTACGCCCTCGTCGCCGGACTGCGCCGACGGCTCATCGTGCCCGTACCGATCCTGACGCCCAGGCTGTCCAGCCACTGGGTCGGTCTCGTCACGCCCGTGCCCGCCTCCATCGCCCGACCCCTCACGGAGTCCCTGCGCCACGAGGTCGTCTGCCGCGAGCACGACATCGCCCGCTACCTGCCCGACCAGCCGGGCCGGCCACTGCCCTTCGACCAGGCGCTCGCCCTGGCACTCCAGCGCGTACGGGAGGCACAGGTGGTCACCCGCTGGTCGTCGGCCTCCGTCCCGGGGGCACCCAGCGACCCGCTGCCCACGGACCCGGACTGGGCGGGCGGCAGCCTCTACCAGGACGAACGGCGGACGTCGGTCGACGCGTCGGGGCAGGCGTTGTGGAAGGTGATCGAGGGCATCGGCGGCGACAACGGCTGGTACTCCTTCCCCCTGGCCTGGGCGGTCCGGGGCTGGATGGACCGGTTCGTCGGCGGGGTCGGCCTGCGCCGCGGCCGGCGTGACGCCCAGCACCTTCGGGTCGGCGACTCGCTCGACTTCTGGCGGGTCGAGGAGATCGAGCGCGGACGGCTCCTGCGGCTACGGGCCGAGATGCGCCTCCCGGGCCTGGCCTGGCTGGAGATGTACTGCGAGACGGATACCGAGGGCCGCACCCGTTACCGCCAGCGCGCCCTGTTCCACCCCCGCGGGCTGCTCGGCCACGTCTACTGGTGGTCCGTCTCGCCCTTCCACGCAGTCGTCTTCGGCGGCATGGCCCGCAACATCACCCGAGCCGCCGCCAAGAACACCGACGGGCCCAGGAGCGCCCGTCGCCCCGTCCAGTCTCGAGGCCACCGCAGCCAACCGAGATCCCACCCGTAGCGCATACATCCCCATCGCACCGGCTCGAGCGACACCGTCACCAGCGTGTCCGTGCTGTCCGCTTCGAAGGTGCTCCTCACGCGCTCTGATCCTCCGCCGGCCGCCTGCCGACGTGGCCGAGCCACGCGCCGGATCGTTCAGCACTTCCCGGGCGGCCCGCGCTCCCGACGCCAGTGCGCCCTGCCGGTCCGAAACGAGTCATGCGGCTGGGCGGCCAGGGCGACAGCATCGCGGGCAACACCCCTCACCCACGGCATCACCGGCACCGGGCACGTCCACGCCGAGTACGGAGCTGAAGACCAGCAAGGCGCCCGGTGGCGGCGTGCTGTGGGCCGCGTGGTAGTACGTGGAGACCCTACGGCCCTCCGCCCTTCGCAGGCCCGCGCGGCACCCAGGTCCGACTGGACCGTGGCGAACCGAGCGCGGCCGAACGCGATCAGCCGTCGCTCGCGGGTACTCCCGGCCTCAGCGATCCGGCACCCGACGTCACTCCGGCCGCCGGACGCCGTCGAGGATGTCGCGCAGTTGGGCGCGGCCGGTGATGCCGAGCTTGGGGAAGATCTTGTGCAGGTGGAAGCCGACGGTGCGGTGAGAGAGGTAGAGCCGAGTGCCGATGTCCCGGTTCGTCAGACCTTCCGCTGCCAGTTCGGCGATCTGCAACTCCTGCGGCGTCAGGTCGGCCAGGACGTCGTGAACGGCGGGAGGGGCCACGGCCACGCCCGCCGCGCGGAGTTCCGCAGCGGTGCGCTCGGCCCAGGGGCGTGCGTCCAGTCGTTCGAAGATGTCGAGGGCCGTGCCGAGGAGGGGACGTGCTTCGGCGGTACGCCGGCGGCGCCGTAGCCACTCGGCGAAGTCGAGGTGGGCGAGGGCGTGTTCGAAGGGCCAGCGGGCGCCTGCCTGGTCGCCGATCGCCGCACGGAAACGGGACTCCGCGTCGTCGGCATCGCTCAGCAGTGCCGAGGCGCGGTGCACGACCGCGGCCAGACGGACGGAGCGATGCTGCTCCAGGGTCCGCTCGGCGGCGTGGAGCACGGCGCGGGCGTCGTCCGCCTGTCCGGCCCGGACGGCCGCGGCCGCGAGATCGGCCAGGCAGTAGAGGGACGCGTGGTAATGGACGGGGACTGGGCGGGCGTCCTGGGTGAAGGCGCGGCGGAGTTGGCCGTACGCCGTCTCGTGGTCGCCCTCTGCCAGAGCGGCCAGGGCGAGCGCGTGCCGGTGACGCACGTACAGGCTGCGCGACTTGCGCAGGTCCCGGCCTCGGACGGCGTCGTCCACCTGCGCCCGCGCGCCCGCGTGGTCCCCGCGAACGGCGCGCAGGGTGGCCTGGAGGAGGGGCGATCCCACGATGACGTTGTCCGCGCCCGCCTCCGTGGCCATCCAGAGGGCCTCCTCGGCGGCGGCCTGCGCCGCGCTCCAGGCTCCGCTCTCGAAGTGCGCCAGGGCCAGGGCCTGCGCGACGGTGCAGTTGGCGCCGGCCGTGGCGGCCCGGCGCAGTTGGTCCATGGCCCGGTCGAGCAGGCGTACGGCTTCGTCGGTCTCGTCCAGGATCCAGGCCGCGCCGCCGAGTGAGACGAGGCCGGTCAGGGAGCCGTCCGGCAGGGCGTCGACGGCGTGGTGCAGGCTCTTCAGGGTTTGCTGCCGGTCCGTGAACGGTCGGGCGGCCGCCTGCGGCCAGACGCGGTCGGTCTCGTCCGGCTGCCGGGCGATGAGACCGTCGATCCGCTGGATGTCGTGCCGGTAGCGGGGGTCACCCGAGTTGTACGCCGGGGTCGCCGCGGTACCCAGGGCGCTCAGAGCCAGGGCCGGCGCGGGGGCGGCCATGGATTCGGCCACGGGGAGCAGGAAGGCCAGGGAGTCGTCGTGCCGCAGGGTGACGGCCAGGGACCAGCCGGCCCGCAGGGATGCCTCGGCCAGGAGCTGGGGGTCGTCCGTGAGTCCGTCGACGCGGCCCGCGATCTCCTCCACCCACTGCGGGTGCCCTGCGTACATGGCGGAGGTGGCCGCAGCGAGCAGCCGGCGGGCGCGCTCCTGCGGATCGGGGGTGAGTTCGGCGGCGCGTTCGAGGGCGGTCGCCGCGGCCGCGTGGCCACCGCGGTGCTGGAGGCGTTCCGCGCTCTCGGCCAGGGCGCGGGCGACGTCTTCGTCCGGGCCGAGCGCGGCGGCGGCAAGGTGCCAGGCACGGCGATCGGGTTCGTGCGCGAACGCGGCGGCGAGGGTGAGGTGGGCGTCGCGGCGTTCGGCGAAGGAGGCGGCCTGGTACACGGCGGAGCGGACCAGGGGGTGGCGGAGCCTTGCCCGGCCGCCGTCGAGGCGTACGAGCCCCGCCTGCTCGGCGGGTTCCCAGACTTCCGGTCCGCCCGCTTGCGGTACGTCCGAGAGCTGTGCGGTGCCCGCGGCGGCCACCAGGAGCAGGGCTCGCCGGGTCGTGGGTGGCAGCGTGGGCAGGTCGACGGCGAACAGGTGTTCAAGGCGAGCGGTGAGTGGCAGCGAATCGAATGGACCGAGGTTACCGCCGTCCGGATCCCTGGCGAAGGCCCGCGCGAGTTCGATGAGGGCGAGCGGGTTCCCGGCTGCCTCGTTGAGAATCCGTGAACGGACCCGGCCCCGGGGTGGCTGCGGCTGCCGGTCCAGCAGGAGCCCGGCCGATGCCCGGTCCAGCGGACCGGCCGTCAGATGCGGGAAGTCACGGTCGAAGCGCACCGGCACCTCTTCGTCGCGTGCCGCGAGCAGCAGGGCGGCGGGTTCCTCGTCGAGCCGCCGGGCGACGAAGGCGAGCACGTCCAGCGAGCCGACGTCCAGCCACTGGGCGTCGTCGACGGCGATCAGCAGCGGACGCTCCGCCGCCGCGTCCGAGAGCAGCGTCAGCACCGCGGTTCTGATCAACAGCGGTTCGGGGGCCGGTGATGCGTCGGCCTGGTCCATGCCGAACGCGTGGCGCAGGGCGTCGCGCTGACGCGCGGGAAGCCGGTCGACGCTGCTGAGCACGGGACGCAGCAGCTGATGCACCCCGGCGAAGCCGAGGTCCTGCTCCCCCTCGCAGCCCCGAACCCTCATCACGCGTCGACCGCGGTCCGCTGCCAGCAGGGCGGCCCGGTCGACCAGGGTGCTCTTTCCCGCCCCCGGCTCACCGGTCAGCACCAGCACCTTGGGGCCACCGCCGTCGACCGCGTCGACCAGCCGCGTGATCCGTGAGATCTCACGATCCCGGCCGAGGATCGTCGGCCCGTGTTCGTGCTCGGCACCGAAGTCGCCGACGTCCGTCAAGTTCCGTATCTCCCCACCGCTCACATCCCATCCTGCCAGGCCCGCCGCGCATGACTGGTCACATGACAGAAGCGGTGGTCGTCGCACCCCTGACAGCATCCGGTCTCCGGGTGTGCACAGTGATCGGGAGTACGGCAGTGGGTGTGGAAGCGGAGGTCGAGCGGATCCTGTGGAGCGTGGACGGGCCGCGGTCCCTCCTGGTCCTGGGGGACACCGGCACCGGCAAGACCCGGCTGCTCCGGATCGCCGGCCGGCAGGCCCAACAGCGAGGGGCCCGTGTCCTGTCGGCGCGTGCCTGCTCGTCGGAGGCGCAGCAGCCGTACGCCTGTCTGCACCAGCTTCTGCTTCCCGTGCGGGACGAGCTCGACGCCCTTCCGGCTCCCCAGCAGCGGGCACTGCACGCCCTCTTCGCACCGACGGCGGACGACGTGCCGCAGGCGGGAACGGTCCTGCCCACCGCGGTACTGACCCTCTTGGACCGTCTCGCGCGGACCGCTCCGGTCCTGCTGAGCGTCGACGACCTCCAGGACTGCGACCGCGGCTCCCTGGCCGTCCTGTCCTTCGTGGCACGACGGCTCACCGACACCTCCGTCACCGTGCTCCTCTCGGCACGCGGTGAGGCTCCCCCTCCAGGCATCCCCTCGGACCTCGCCGTACTGTCCCTGGGCCCCCTGTCCCCGCGGGCGGCCGCCCGGCTGCTCGACGCGCAGCCCGGTGCGCCCACCGGACGGGCCAGGCTGGAGTTGCTCCGGCAGGCGGAGGGCAATCCGCTGGCGATCATCGAGCTCAGCCGTGCCGGGGAACGGACCTGGGGTGTCCAGCAGATGTTCGCGGCGCGGCTGGACGCGCTTCCGGAAGAAACCCGGCACGCCCTGCTGTACGCGGCGACCGCCCTGCCGCAGGAGCAACTCGGCACCGTCATGGCCGGGTTGGGTTCCGACGACCTGCGGGTGTGGGCCCCGGCGGAGGCGGCCGGACTGATCACCGTCGCCGAGGGCCGGCTCGCCTTCGGCAACCCGCTGACGCGAACGGCCGCCTACCACCGGCAGCCCGCGCAGCTGCGCCGGCGGGCCCACCGGGATCTGGCGGCCGTGTCCGTCCACGGACCTTCGCACCTGGCCGCGGCCGCGGTCGGTCCGGACGAGTCCGTGGCCGCGGCCCTGGAAGCCGCCTCCGAGCGGGGCGACCGCTTCACCGCGGCCCACGCACTGGAGCGGGCCGCGCTCCTCAGCCCCCGCGACGACGACCGTGCCCGCCGTCTCACCGCGGCGCTCACCGCCGCGAGTGCCCTCGGAGACCCGGCCTGGGTACGCGAGTTGTACTCGGCGCCAGGCCGGGTGAGCCGGGACCCGGAACCGACGGCTGCCGCCTGCGCCATGGGTGGGGCGCTGTCGTTGCTGTCGTTCCAGCGAGAGGCGTTCGACCTCCTGCTGGGGGCGGCGCGGCTCACGCCTGAGAGCGACGCCGAGCCGGCCCTCGCCCTGGCGGCCGTCGCGACGGGCATCGCCCGTCAGTCCGGACTCCCCCAGCACTGGCGGCAGTTGGGCATCTTCCTCGACCGGGCGTCCGAGGACGGCGGGCAACACACCGACGTGCTCACCTCCCTGAAGGCCCTCGCCTCGACCACGACCGGTCTGAGCCGGTCGGCCCACCTGCTCACGACGGCCTCGCTCGCCCACTACACCGACGAGTCGGACCTGTGCGCGGAACAGTTCCGGCAGGCGGGCGAGCGCCTGCGCGCCCAAGGCGCGTTGGGCCCGCTCGCCTGGACCGTGGCGGCCCAGGTGGACACGCTCCTGGATCTGGGCCGCTGGGCCGAGGCCGAGTCCCTGATCGAGGAGGGGCTCTCGTACGCCGCCGTCCATCGGTGGACCCGCGTCGAACTGGATCTCGAAGCCCTGGGGACGACCCTGCGCGCGTTGCGCGGCGAGAGTGTGCCGGGCACCCGGTTCGCCGGCCCGAACTGGCGCTCCGTCAGCCTGCACGAGAACCGCGCCACACATGCCCGGATGCTGCGGGCCTGCGGTCTGACGGCCATGGTTCTGGGGGACGGGGACGACGCCTTCCGGCACCTGCGAACGCTCTTCGCGGACGACGGCGATCCCCTCGACCCCTTCCTCTCGCCCCGCTGCGTCGCCGAACTGGCCGTCGCCGCCCATCGCACGGGCCGGCAACGGGAGGCGGCGCACGTTCTCGCGCGGGTCCGGCAAAGCCAGGGCGCCCGCCCGACGACCCGGATGACGCTGCTCATGCACCACGCGGCTGCACTGGTCGACGACGACGCGGACCCCGAGCACCACTTCCAGCTGGCCGTGGTCAATCCGGAGGCGGCCCGCTGGCCCCTGGAACGGGCTCGGGCCCGCCTGGACTACGCGATCTGGCTGCGCCGACGCAGGAGGCCGCTGGATGCCCGCGCCCAGCTGACCGTCGTACTGGAAACGGCCACCCGGCTCGGCGCCGGGCACCTCGCCGAGTCGGCCCGCGGCGAGCTGCGCGCAAGCGGGGTGGCCGAGGCTCCCGCATCGACGCATCCGCTGGTCGAACTGACCGCCCAGCAACGGCAGATCGTCCGGCTGGCCGCGGACGGCCTGTCCAACCGCGAGATCGGCGAACAGCTGTTCCTGTCGCCACGTACCGTGGGCTCGCACCTCTACAACGTCTATCCAAAACTCGGCATCAGCAGCCGCCACCAGCTGCGCGATCTCCTCGTGTGCGAGAAGTGACGGGCGAGAGGCGGCCATCGCATGGAACCGGACGGACGGCACCCCTCCTCCCTGACGCTCGATCCGCTGGTGCAACGCCTGGTCGAGGCGTCCTCGGCACCGCCCTTTCTCCACGAGCTGTCGCCGGCCGCCGGCCGGCAGGCCCTGACGGAGTCCCAGGTCCACCGGGTGGAGGACTTCGCGGTGGACGCCTCCTTCCAGGTGTCACCCGTGGGACCGTCCGGGCTGGTCGGCTTCTGGATCTTCCGGCCGCGCGGAGTACGAAGGCCGCTTCCCGTCCTCTTCTACGTCCACGGCGGCCGGTGGATGCTGGGAGACGCGCACACCCACTCCCGGCTCATCAGCGAGCTCGTGCTCGGCGCGGGAGTGGTCGCCGTCGTACCCGAGTACAGCCGCGCCCCCGAGGCCCGCTACCCGGTGGCCGTCGAGGAGTGCTACGCCCTCATGGTCTGGGCCGTCCGCCACGCGGCCGAACTGGAGCTGGACACCGGCCGGCTGGCGGTGGCCGGGGACTGCGCCGGCGCCACCCTGGCCATCGCGCTCACCATGCTGGCGAAGTCGCGCGGCGGCCCGAGGATCCGTGCCCAACTGCTGTACTACCCGATCACCGACGCACGCTGCGCCAGCGCCTCCCAACGGCAGTTCGCCGAGGGGTATCTGCTCACCCGGGAGGCCCTGCGCGGGTACTGGCGGCAGTACAGCGACGATCCCCGGGACCTGACCCGGCCGACCGCGTCTCCGTTGCGCGCCGCCCCGGCGGAGCTGGCGGGGCTGCCGACGGCCCTGCTGATCACGGCGGAGGCCGATGTGACGCGGGACGAGGGGGAGCAGTACGCGGACCGGCTGCGCCTGGCCGGGGTCGAGGTGACGTCGACCCGGTTCCTGGGCACGGTGCACGACTTCGCCTCGCTGGCCGCACTGCGTGACAGTCCGCCGACGCGCGCGGCCGTGCGGCAGGGCGTCGACTTTCTGCGCGACATGCTGCGTGGCGAGGACCAGTCGACCGACTGATGCGTCCGCCCCCTGGCCGAAGGCATCCTGACGGGTATGTCAGCCCTCTACGATTCCTTCACAGGAAACGACCCCACGGTGAGGCGACCCGGCCAGGTGCTCTCCACGAGTTCCGTACCGATCGGCGAAAGTCTGGAGTTCTGGCACGATGCCGTGCTCGCCACGCTGGTGGGTATGGACATCGCCACAGAGAGCGGCACGTACGACGCCACGATGCGTACGGACCGGCTCGGCGAACTCCAGATCACCACGGTCGACTGCGATCCGGGCGAGGTCCACCGGACCCCACGCTTCGTCGCCCGCGGCGACGGCGGACAGGTGCTCGTCGCCGTACAGAGCACCGGCACGGCCCAGGTCGAACAGGACGGCCGGTCCACGGAACTCCGTCCCGGCGACATCGCGTTCTTCGAGACCGTCCGCCCGTTCCGCACGCGGTTTCCACAGCGGTTCCAGCTGAAGATCTTCGCCGTACCACGATGTCTCCTCGGCCAGCCGGAGGCGGCCCTGGGACGCATCACGGCGCGGGCCCTGCGTCCGGTGGGCGGGCTCGCCGCCCTGCTCTCACCCTTCATGTCGCGTCTCGCGGACACGTCCGAGTCCTACTCCGGGCCGGTCGCCGAACGGCTGGCCGAGAGTGCCGTGGGCCTGCTGGCCGCAACCGCGGCGCAACAACTGGGCGTGGAGGCGGCCGACCAGCCCGGCGCCGACCGGGTACTCCTGTTGCGCGTCCAGAGGTTCATCCGCTGGCACCTGGCGGAACCGGACCTCACACCCGCGCTCATCGCCCGGGCCCACGGCATCTCGGCGCGCTATCTGCACCGGCTGTTCGAGCAGGAGGGCACGACGGTCGGCCGCTGGATCCGCGGGCTCCGGCTCCAGGAGTGCCGCAGAGAACTGACCGGCGCCGTGAGCGTGGGCAGCGTCGCCCGGCGCTGGGGATTCAGCGGCACCGCGCACTTCGGACGGGCTTTCCGCCGCGAGTACGGCACCTCCCCGACCGACTGGCTGCGGGACGAACAGGCCCGGCGCTTCGCGGAGGAGGACTGGTGCCGGGCCACCTGACCGCCCTGCACGGGCTGTCGTCGTGCATACAGGCCATGTCGAGGGCCTACGGCAGTCTCGACCTGGTCGCTCGTTCGGACCCGGAGTCCTGGCGGGGCTCCCTCCAGGTGCTGCGACTGGGCACGCTTCAGATCTCGACAGAGGAGTCCGACGCCGTGCGGGTCGTCCGGACTCCGCGGGGTGTGGCGGCCGACGGCCACGACCACGTGTTCGCCCGTCTGCAACTCGACGGCCACGCCCGGCTGTTCCAGGACGGCCGCTCGACGGACCTGTGCCCCGGAGTCCTGGCCTTCTACGACGCGAGCCGGCCGTTCGACCTCGTCCTGCCGGAGCACCAGCGGGCGCGGGTCCTGATGGTTCCGCGCCCGTTACTGAGGCTGGGCGAGGCAGAAATACGCCGGGTCACCGCGAAAGTCATCGGCGACGCGCCCGAGGGACCGGCCACGTTGCTGCTCCCGCTCCTGTCCGGTCTGGCACGGGAGATCGGCGTGTCCGCACCTGCCGCCCGCGAGGAGCTCGCCCGCGCCGTCGCCGACCTCCTCGCCACCTTGGCCGCGGATCGACTGGCCACCACAGAACCCGCCGAAGCGCGGGCGGCCACACTGTTCGACCGCGTCAAGGCCACCATCGAGACCCGCCTCGGCGAGGCCGAACTCTCCCCCCAAGCCCTCGCCGACGCCCACGGCGTCTCCCTGCGCTATCTGCACAAGCTCTTCCACGAGCACGACACGACGGTCGGCGGCTGGATACGCCGGCGCCGGCTCGAATCGTGCAGAGCCGAACTCGCCCGTCCCACAGCGGCCGACCGGACCATAGCCACCGTGGCAGCCCGGTGGGGATTCGTCAGCCCCGCCCACTTCAGCCACGCCTTCCGCAAGGCGTACGGCATGTCCCCGGCGCAGTTTCGCGGGCAGGGGCCGGACGGCTGACGCGCTTTCAGCAGCCGCTTGCGGAGGGAACAGCCGTGATTTCCGCGGCAGTTCGCGTCCGACAACGCAGGGCATCCCTCAGGCGCACCGCCGGGTCGGTTCCTGTGCGCTGCCGGACCAGTTCCCGTGCACTGACGCGCAATGCCCACCGATCCTCCGGTTCTAACGTCCTGACCGAGGTCCCCGCAGATCTCATCCGAAAACGAGGAGAACCACATGTCTGACGCCGTCGAACCGGTCCAGCCGGTGCTGGAACCGGCGGCAGCCGCCTTCGCCGAGGCGACCGCCAACCCGCCGTACCTCTTCGACCTCGCCCCGGCGGAGGGCCGCAAGGCCGTCGACGAGGTCCAGTCCGGCGACATCGCGAAGCCCGCGGTCGACGAGGAGTGGATCACCGTCTCCGGCGGGCCGACCGGGCAGGTCAAGGCCCGTATCGTCCGCCCGGCCGGAGCCACCGGCACGCTGCCCGTGATCATCTACATCCACGGCGCCGGCTGGGTCTTCGGCAACGCCCACACCCACGACCGCCTGGTGCGCGAACTCGCCGTCGGCGCGAACGCCGCCGTGGTCTTCCCCGAGTACGACCTCTCGCCCGAGGCCCGCTACCCGGTCGCGATCGAGCAGAACTACACGGTCGCCCAGTGGGTCGTACGGGAGGGCACGGCCAAGGGCCTCGATGCCGGCCGCGTCGCCGTGGCCGGCGACTCGGTCGGCGGCAACATGACCGCCGCACTGACCCTCATGGCCAAGGAGCGCGGCGACGTCCCGCTCCTCCAGCAGGTGCTGTTCTACCCGGTCACCGACGCGAGCTTCGACACGGGCTCGTACCACCAGTTCGCGGAGGGCTACTTCCTGCGTCGTGACGGCATGCAGTGGTTCTGGGACCAGTACACGACCGACGAGGCCGAGCGCGCGCAGATCACCGCGTCCCCGCTCCGCGCCACGACCGACCAGCTCACCGGCCTGCCCCCGGCCCTCGTCATCACCGGTGAGGCCGACGTCCTGCGCGACGAGGGCGAGGCCTACGCCAACAAGCTCCGCGAGGCCGGCGTCCCCGTCACCGCGGTCCGCTTCCAGGGCATCATCCACGACTTCGTGATGCTGAACGCCCTGCGCGAGACCCACGCGGCCCAGGCCGCCATCACCATGGCCACAGACACCCTGCGCACCGCGCTCCACGGCCGCTGAGACATCCGGAAAGAGAGCCCCCCATGTCCCCCACTCCCACCGTCCTCCTCGTGCACGGCGCCTTCGCGGACGCCGGCAGTTGGTCCGGTGTCATCGCGGAGCTGCAAGGCCACGGCATCCCCGTGCTCGCGCCGTCGAACCCGCTGCGCGGCCTGGCGTCGGACGCCGCGTACATCGCGTCCGTGGCGTCGCAGATAGACGGCCCGGTCGTCCTCGTCGGCCATTCCTACGGCGGTGCGCTGATCACCGTGGCCGGAACCGCGGACAACGTGGTCGGTCTGGTCTACGTGGCGGCCTACGCCCTCGATGAGGGTGAGAGCCTCGGCGAGTTGCAGGGGCGCTTCCCGCTCTCGCCACTCGTCAGCAACCTCAAGCAGTGGACCTACCCGCTCCCGGGCGGCGACCCGGCCGTCGAGGTCACCATCACCGAGGACGCCTTCCCGTCGGTGTTCGCCGCCGATGTGCCCGCGGACGTCACCAAGATCCTCGCGGCGGCCCAACGCCCCCTGGCCGCCGGGGCGTTCGAGGAGACGGCCGCAGCAGCCGCGTGGAAGACCAAGCCGGCCTGGGCGCTCGTCGCCGGGGCGGACGAGGCGATCAACCCCGAGGTCGAACGCTTCGGCGCGAAGCGGGCCGGGGCCACCATCGTCGAACTCGAAGGTGCCTCGCACGCCGTGGCGGTGTCCCGGCCCAAGGAGGTCGCCGACCTGATCCGTGACGCGGTGCGCGCGACAAGCTGACCCGGCGCGGAGCGGCGCGGCCGGAAATCCCTACGGTGTCCGGCCGCGCCGTTCCTCACTCCCGGGTGACCAGAGCGGGCGACCCGGCAGGCACCACTCCGGCGAGGGCGGATCCGAGCACCATGCGGCCGCGAGGACACCGACCGCAGCCACGGGAAACGGCAACCTCCTCTGCGCGGCAATCATCGACCGCCTCACCTTCAACGGCACCGTCATCGTGACCGGCCGACCCCTACCGCCTCGCAGGCACACGAGCCCGCACCGAAGCCGCGGCCACCTGGTTCCCGCACGACTGCCGGCCACCCGTCGGCCGCCTCTCCAGCCTCAGGGAGAGATGGCCGACGGCCCACCGGAGCGAAACACGGGCCGGAACCCGTCGAGCGTCACAGACTCTGGGTCACGCACAGGCCGGCCGATGTCGGATGGCCAACTGGGACGTCGGCGCTCAACGAAGTCTGTGAAGTCGTTCCGCAGATACCGACAATCGGACGGCTTCAGCCGGATCTGTTTCCGGCTGTCAGCCCACCAGATCTCGACATCGGCAACCGTGCCTTCCGTCGGCCAGTCCTCGCTCTCGTCCGGCAATAGCAGGACGTCGACAAAGCCTGTGACACTCAGGCCGATGTCCACGAAGATCCCGATCACACCGGGCCTGGGAACCTTCACCACAGTGCCCTCGAAGACCTGCCCGAAGCTCAGGCCCCTCCGGATCCGAGCTGATGACCGACCGCTGCCGAAACTCATCGACAAACGCCGCTGCTGAACGGGTTCTGGCTCAGGTCTTGTGGCGGGTGACGTCCTGTCATTGCTCGACATGGAACAGCGGGATGGACGATGGAGGCGGGGCTAGGACTGTGCGGAGGCTGGTGAGGTCGGCTCGCCAATGCTTCCGGTCTGCCGGGTCGACCCGGTCCGGATCTCGCAGACCATCCCGCTGACGACCTGCCCGTCATCCACACGCGGCCGGCCCGTCGCCGCCCGCGGTTTGAGCGGAGCGAGTAACTCCCGCTCCTGATCGGTGAGTTCATGACCGCGTATCACCCCACCATGATCTACCAACCGGTGATCTTTGAAGACGAACCCTAGTTGCAGGCTCATCTATCACCACTCGTCAAGATAATCGCGCCAAGCTGGGGCAGGCGTGACGAGACACCGGAAATCGGCCTCGGCGAGCGCGGCGGCCACGCGCTCCGCTTGGCCGCGGAAGGTTTCCGGTGGCGGCCTCGTCAAGGTTGAGGGAGACGCCCCCATGCGATGGACCTCCCGCCTCGCAGCCCGGCCACTCACGGCCCGGACCTGCCCCGACTCCCGATCTCCCCCTCACTCCATGGCCCCCAGAATGCCGTCCCACAGACGTGACCGTGCCTCCAGTGCCCGCGTCGCCGTCTCCACCGCCTCCTCCCAGCGCCGGTCGTCCGTACCGCACAGGTCGGCAACCATCTGCATGGCCATGGGGGTGTGTTCCTCGCCGTCGACCTCGATGTGGCGGGCGAGGTAGTCGCAGAACAGCGGGAAGCGTTCCGTTCCCTCCTTCTTGATCACCTGGTCGAACATGTCCGGGATCAGGTCCTCGCGGGAGAACGCGAAGGCGGCGGCGCGGCAGTGCAGCGGACGGTCCTCGATGATGTCGAAGGTGGTGCGGACGAACTCGGAGGCGGGGCCTGGGACTTGGGCCCCCCGCAGCGCCGCCGGCACACCGTGCCCCTCGGTCAGCAGCACAAGGAATGCGTCGATCCGGGTCGTGTCGGCCCCGGCCTCGGTCATGCCGGCGCGGTACAGCTCGAAGTGACTCGTGAAACCACCGTTCAGTTCGTCGCTCTCCTCGACCAGCACGATGTCGTTGATGAGCCGTCGGCTGACCTCCGAGCCGCGGGGCACCCAGGGGACGTCGACACAGGTCAGTTCGCGTTGCAGGGACTTCAGCAAGGACATGAA
This sequence comes from Streptomyces sp. MBT65, assembly GCF_016612545.1. Lineage (GTDB taxonomy): Bacteria > Actinomycetota > Actinomycetes > Streptomycetales > Streptomycetaceae > Streptomyces. Next base: position 24,113 of record NZ_JAENRY010000139.1, read on the forward strand.
GTCCCATACGGCGAAGACGTGGTGGGCCATGAACGTCGCCATGTTCTCGCGGCTTTCGATGCGCTGGTAAATCGGGTGCGCGGTCACTTCTTTGCGCGCCGATTCGATCACCGAACGAGCCCTGTCGATTCCCTCGTGCCGCATATCCCAGTCGTACCTGGACATGATTCTCCTTCGGTCGGGAGAGCGATCGTGCAGCCATTGAAGACCGGCCTGCAAGCGCTTCCGGGAATTCGGCGAAAGTTACCGCGAGTACGGTTCGACAGAGTGCGCGAAGGCGGGCAAAAGACTGATAAAGGGTCACGATACGGACAATCACCGGTCCACCGAAAAAACTTCGTTGAAGATTTGAACGTGCTGTGAAGACTCTGCGTACCTGTCCACGTGACCAGTAATCACGTCACCGTCACCATGGCCTTTCAAGTGGTGCCGGGCCGCGGGCCCGACTTCCAACCGTGGGCGTGGGCGATGTTGAACGCGAGTGCCCAGCAACCAGGCTTCCTGGGAGGCGGCGTACTCGTCGACGGAGAGGCGGAGTGGCATGTCGTCTATCGCTTCGCCAGCGAGGGAACCGTCCGGGCCTGGGAGGACTCCACCGCACGGGCCCAGTGGGACGTACAGGCCGCGGACTTCGCCCGGCAGACCGGGCGCCGGAGCGTGCGGGGCTCTAAGGTGTGGTTCGACTCACAGACGGCCACTCCGAAGACCCCCACTCCGCCGGCGAAATGGAAACTGTGGTTCGTGAACATGAGCGCGGTTTTTCCGCCGGTGCTCCTGTTCAATCTGATCATTCTTCCTTATCTTGGCGGCCTCAATCCGCTCGTCCGCACGTTTCTGTTGTGCCTGTGTGTGACGGCTCTCGTCACCTGGATTCTCATGCCGCGGCTCCAGCGTTTCCTGAAGAAATGGCTGTACCCGCCGCTCCAGGCATTCCGCGGACGACACAAAAGACGGACCGCATAGGTCCGGAGCGAAGCAAGGGAGGTGGGCGGGTGAAGACCCTGCTCATCGACAATTACGACTCGTACACCTACAACCTGTTCCAGCTGATCGCCGAGGTCAACGGCGAGGAACCGGTTGTGATCCGCAATGACGCCCCGGGCGGGATTCCGGATCTCACCGAATTCGACAATGTCGTGGTGTCGCCGGGACCTGGGCATCCGGCCGAACCGCGCGACTTCGGTATCGCCTCCGCCGTGCTCGCCGAATCCCCGATCCCGGTGCTCGGCGTCTGCCTGGGCCACCAGGGCATCGCGCTCGGCGAGGGTGCCCGGGTGACGGCCGCGCCAGAGCCCCGGCACGGGCATCTGTCCACGGTCCGGCACGACGGACGCGACCTGTTCCGCGGGCTGCCGCAGGACTTCACCGCCGTCCGCTACCACTCACTGGCCGTACCCGAGCCGCTGCCGGACACCCTGGAGGCCACCGCCTGGGCCGAGGACGGTGTCCTGATGGCGCTGCGGCACCGGCATCGGCCGCTGTGGGGCGTGCAGTTCCACCCGGAGTCCGTGTTGACCGAGTACGGCCACCGCATGCTCGTCAACTTCCGCAATCTCACGGCGGAACGGGCCGGCAGACCCCGTACCAAGAACACCGCCGTCACCCCGGCCGTCGCCGCGATACCCCGCCCCCGGCAAGCGGTTCGTCCCGCCTACCGGCTGCACACCCGGCGCATCGCCGGCGCGGTCGACACGGAGGCCGCCTTCACCCGCATGTACGGGGCATCGCGGCGGGCGTTCTGGCTGGACAGCGCCCTGGTCGAGGAGGGCCTTTCGCGCTTCTCGTTCTTCGGCGACGACAGCGGTCCACTCGCGGAGTTCGTGCGCTACGACGTCGAGGCCGGCACCTGCGAGATCGAGCGGTCGGGAAGGCCGACGCGCAAGGTCACGGCGAGCGTCTTCGACTATCTGAGACGGCAGTTGACGATGCGCCAGGTGGATGCCGGAGGCCTGCCCTTCGACTTCACCGGAGGGTACGTCGGCTACTTCGGCTACGAGACGAAGGCCGACTGCGGTTCACCGAACCGGCACTCGTCCGAAATGCCGGACGCCTGCTGGCTGTTCGCGGACCGGCTGATCGCGGTGGACCATCTGAAGGGGTTCACCTACGCGGTCTGTCTCGCCGAGGACACCCCGCAGGCCACCTGGGAGGCCGCCGACTGGCTGGAGAGCGCGCTGGCCCAGCTGAGCTTCGTCACCACCGAGGCCGAACGCCCGCCACCGCCCACCCCGGTCGAGCCCGACCTCGGCGCCGCCGAACCGTGGCTGGTGCGGGACCGGAAGACTTATCTCGCGGACATCGAATCCTGTCAGCGGGAGTTGCGGGCGGGCACCAGCTACGAGATCTGTCTGACGAACACGGCCCGTTTACCCGCACCGCCGGACTCCTTCGCCTTCTACCGGGTGCTGCGCCGGACCAACCCGGCCCCGTACGCGGCATTCCTGCGGCTGGGCGACGTCGACGTGGCCGGCTCCTCCCCCGAGCGGTTCCTGCGGATCACCCGGGACGGGATCGCCGAGGCGCGCCCCATCAAGGGCACCGCACCACGCGGAGGTGATCCGGAAGAGGATGCCCGCCTGCGGGAGGGACTCGCTGCGGACGCCAAGACGCGGGCCGAGAACCTGATGATCGTCGATCTGCTCCGCAACGACCTGGGCCAGGTCTGCCGGACCGGGTCGGTGCGCGTGACCCGGCTCATGGCGACCGAGACGTACGCGACCATGCATCAACTGGTCTCCACCGTCGCGGGCCGACTACGGGAGGGCACGGACGCGGTCGACTGCGTGCGGGCCTGTTTCCCCGGCGGCTCGATGACCGGCGCGCCCAAGCTGCGCACACTGGAGATCATCGACCGACTGGAGACCGAGGCCCGCGGGGTCTACTCCGGCGCTCTCGGCTATCTGGGGTGCAGCGGGGGCGCGGATCTCAACATCGTCATCCGTACGGCCGTCCTCGCGGACGGGCAGATGCAGTTGGGAGCCGGGGGCGCGATCGTGCTCGACTCCGATCCGGTCGGCGAGTACGACGAGATGCTGCTGAAGACCGCCGCCCCGATGCGGGCTCTCCACCAGTACACCGGGGACCGGATACGCGAGCAGGGAGAGCGTGCGGCAGTCCGTGCCGCCCTCCACGCGGACCGCGTCCGCGGCGAGCACACCGCCACCGAGGAGCCTGTGCGATGACAACTCCGCAGACGGTGCTCACGCCGGCCGACGCCGAGGCCCCGGGCAATCTCGCCGCCCAGCTCGCCGGACTGGCCGAGCGGCGCGGGTGGTCCGGGCGGGCCGCCTTCCACCAGGGTCACCGGACCTGGACCCACGGCGAGGTGCACGCGCTCGCGGCCCGCGCCGCCACCGTGCTCGCCGGTCACGGGGTACGGCCCGGTGACCGGGTGGTGCTGGCGCTGCCCGACGGCATCGCCTGGGTGACGGCGTTCCTCGCGACCGCCCGGCTCGGGGCCGTCGCGGTACTGGTCAATCCCGAACTCCCGGCGGCCGACCACGCGTTCATGGCCGCGGACACCGAGGCCGTGCTGTGTGTGACGGGACCGGGCTTGGAGGAACGTTTCCCCGACCGGCCCCGCCTCGGCGCCGACCAACTGCTCGCCCTCACCGCCGGCGCCGGACCGACCCTGGCCCATCCGGTCGACGGGCAGGCGCCGCTGTACGTCCAGTACACCTCCGGCACCACCGGTCGTCCCAAGGGCGCCGTACACACGCACAGCGACCCCAAGGCCTACCACGACCTCATCGGGCGACGGCTGCTGCGGATCACCGAGGACGACGTCACCCTGTCGGTGTCCAAGCTGTACTTCGCCTACGGCTTCGGCAACGCCTTCGTCTTCCCGCTCTTCTCCGGCTCCTCCGCCGTCCTGGTGGACCGGCGCCCCACCCCGGCGGCCGTCGACGAGTTGGTGGCCCGGCACCGGGTGACCCTGCTCTACTCCGTGCCCTCCGCGTACGCCGCGCTGGTGGCCGACCGGGGCAGCGGGCACGAGACCTGCTTCGCCTCGGTGCGTGCCGCGGTGTCGGCCGGCGAGGGGCTGCCGGAGGAACTCGGCAAACGGATGGGCGAGTTGCTCGGCGCTCCGGTGCTGGAACAGATCGGTTCCACCGAGGCCGGCCACGCGTTCTGCGCCAACAGCTTCGGGCACAACCACCCCGGCACCGTCGGCCGACCGGTGCCCGGCTTCGAGGTGGAGCTGCGCGACCGCGCGGGCCGCCTGGTGCCGGACGGCACCGAGGGCGAGCTGTGGGTGCGCGGCCCGACGGTGACCGCGGGCTATCTGAACCGGCCCGAGGAGAGCGAACGCACCCTGGTCGGCGGCTGGTTGGCCACCCACGACCGGGCGGTCCGCGAGCCGGACGGCGTCTTCCGGCATCTGGGCCGCGCCGACGACATGGAGATGGTCGGCGGCATCACCGTCTCCCCGCTGGAGGTGGAGGCCGTCCTGCGGACCCACCCGGCGGTGAAGGAGGTCGCGGTCGCGGCCGTCACCGACGGGACCGGGGCCAGCAGGCTGCGCGCCTTCGTCGTCCCCGTCACCCGGGCCCCGGAGGGCCTCCAGGACGACCTGCTGCGGCTGGCCCGCGAGCGGCTGGCCGCCTTCAAGGTGCCCCGGAGCGTGAGCCTCGTCCCGTCCCTCCCCCGCACCGCCACCGGCAAACTCCGCCGCCACCTGGTCCGCAAGGGCGCCTGGTGATCACGACAGAAAGGAACGGCCAGATGCGAGAGCAGCACCTCCCCCTCACCGACCGGGGCTTCTACCTGGGCCCGCTCTTCCGGCTGGCGGCAGAGCGGCACGGAGCCGTCCATGTCACCCTGGACCGGCCGCTGGACACCCATCCCGCGCTCGGCGTCGACCTCACCTACGCGGCTCTCGCCGACGCCGTCGAGGACTTGTCCGGCCGACTGTGGGAAGCGGGGGTACGGCCCTCGGAGCGAGTGGTCGTCCACAAGACGGACAACGTCGACATCGTGCTGCTGACCTGTGCGATCTCCCGTATCGGCGCGGTACCGGCGCTGCTCTCCCCCGCGCTGGCCGGACCGGTCGTCGCGGAACTGGTCGGCCGCCTTGCGCCGACCGTGGCTGATCACCGACCGGTCCAAACTGGACGGCCCGCTCAAGGAGTTGGACCTTCCCGTGCGGGCGGTCCTGTCGGTGGACGAAGCACCCGGGGCCGAACGCCTCACGAAGTACACCGGTGCCGAACGTCCCGCGGCCGTGCGCCTGCACCCCCGCGAGCCCGCCCTGATCACGCACAGTTCGGGCACCACCGGCCTGCCCAAGCTCGCCGTGCACTGCCCAAACACCATGTGGAACAGGCTGATCCCGCAGCAGGCGATGGGCTGGCCCACGCGCGGCGAGACGGCGGCCCTGCACATGTCGTTCGTGCACTCGCGCTTCTACCACCTGCTCGGCGTCCTGCTGCGCTTCGGCAGCCCGCTGGTCCTGATCACCGACCCCGACCCGGCGGCGGTGGCACCGCTGCTGGTCCGCAACCGGCCCGGCATCGTCGAGACCCACCCCAACACCTTCGTCCTGTGGGAGGAGTTGGCCGACGCGCCCGGCGCACCGCTGTCGCGCGTGCGGTCGTACGGCTCGACGTTCGACGCGATCCATCCGCGCACGGTACGACGGCTGCTGGACGCCTCCACCCGTCGTGCCCCCTGGCTGCTCCAGCTCTACGGGCAGAGCGAGACGGGCCCCGTCGCCTTCCAGTGGTTCACCCGGCGCAGTGCGGCCCGGGCCGACGGGCGACGGGTCGGCATCGGGCTGCCGGGCTTCACTCGCGTCCGGGTCACCGGCCCCGACGGCCGGCCCACGGCGCCCGGGACACCCGGCCGGATCGAGGCCCGCACCCGGGGCCGGATCCTCACCTACCTCGGCATGCAGGACCGCTACGACCGCCAACTCCACGACGGCTGGTGGGAGATGGGCGACATGGGCTACCGCAGCCGGCTGGGCGCCCTGTACCTGATCGACCGCGAGATCGACCAGATCGACTCCGTGCACAGCAATCTGGAGGTCGAGGACGTCCTGATGAACCGGCTGGAGGAGCTGCGTGAGGTGGTCATCGTGCCCGGCGCGGACCGGGAGCCCGTACCGGTGGTGTGCGTGCGCGGCGAACGGGCGCTGGACCCGGAGCGCTGGCGGAAGGCCACGGCCGACCTGCCCGCGATGGCCGAACCCCGGCAATGGCGGTTCGAGGAACTGCCGATGACCGCGACCTGGAAGGTGAAACGGGTGGAGATCACCCGGATGCTGGCGGCGGGCGTGCGCGCGTGACTCCGGTCGCGGTGGTCGGCGCGGGACCCGTGGGCCTCTCGGCCGCGCTCGCGCTTCGGGCGCGCGGACTGCCGGTCGTCCTGCTTGAGGCCGACCCGAAGGACCGCGAACGCCCCGGCAGCCGCGCCCTGTTCGTGCACCGGGAGACCCTCGCGCTGCTCGACGGGATGCTGCCCGGGCTCGCCTCCGAGATCACCTCCTACGGACGGACCTGGCACACCAGGCGGACCCTGTACCGGGGCCGCGAGGTGTACTCCCGCACCTTCCCGCCCCCGACCGGCCCGCCGCCCTTCACCAGCCTGCGCCAGGTGGACACCGAGCGCTTCCTGCGCGCCGCGTGCGAACGGGCCGGGGTGGACTTCGCGTGGGACTCGCGTCACGGACGCCGCGGACGGCGCCCACTCCGCCGTCCGGGAGTCGCTGGGCATCACCATGGATGGCAGCAGCAGCGAGGGCTTCCACGTGGTCGTCGATGTGGCCGACGTCCCGGGCGCCGAACTGCCGTTGGAGCGGGTCTTCCACTACGAGCATCCGGGCGTCGGCGGTCGCAGTGTGATGCGGGTGCCCTTCACCGGGGGCTTCCAGGTCGACCTCCAGTGCCGGGACGACGACGCCCAGGAGGAGTTCGGGACCGAGGAGGCCGTACGGAGGTGGCTGCCGGCGGTCGTCGGTGACGGGTACGCCGAGCGTGTCCTGTGGGTGTCGACCTACCGTTTCCTGCGCAAGGTGGCCGCCACGTTCACCGACCCGCACCGGCGGGTGCTGCTCGTCGGCGAGGCGGCCCATCTCTTCCCGCCGTTCGGGGCACGGGGGATGAACAGCGGGATCGCGGACGCGGCGGCGGCAGCCGAGGCGATCGCCACCGGCGCGGTAGAGCCGTTCGCCGAAGTACGGCGGGCCGCCGCGCTGTTCAACAGCGCCGCGGCCGGTGCCGCACTGGACCAGCTGCGGCCCCGGCGCCGGATCGTCCGCGTCAAGCAGCGCACGGCGGCTGCGCTCGCGCCCGTACTGCCGTGGTGTGGATCCTGGCTGGAACACGCGCCGTACGGGCCGCGGCACGGGGCACCGGCCGTCGCGGGCCACAAATACTGAACGGAGAGGGGTAATCGTGACTCAACCAGTCATCACGGAGGGTCTGTCGGCGTGGTCACCGGACCGCGGGCTGACCCCGGCCGAAACATCCGGGGAGCGGCTGCTCGTCGCGGACTCCTGGCTGGTGCGCGACGGCAAGGTGCGCGGCCTCGACCTGCACCAGGAGCGGTTCCTGCGCTCCTGCAGCGAGGTCGGCGGACCGCCGCTGCACCAACTGCTCAAGTTCTGGCGGGACATGACCGACGCGCTGCCACGCACCGGCGAGTGGTTCCCGCGGGTGGAACTCGCCGGCGACTCCATGGAGCTGCGGCTCCTGATGCGGCAGGCACCACCGCTCGGCACCAGTGTGCGGGTCTGGGCCACAGGTCAGTCCGACCCCCGGATCGTTCCCCGCCGCAAGGGACCTGATCTCGACACTCTCGCCGAAGTCCGCGGGCGCGCCTCACAGGAGGGAGCCGAGGAAGCAGTGCTCGTCACGCCCACCGGTGTCGTCCTGGAGGCGGCCACCGCGAGCGTGCTGTGGTGGGAGGACGACACCCTGTGCCTGCCCTCCCCCATGCTGCCCGTCCTGCCCGGAGTGACCCTCGCTCTCCTCCAGGAACGGGCCCTGCGCACCGGCATCCGTGTCGCCCACCGCGAGCGGACCGTGACCGAACTGGACGGCCACGAGGTGTGGCTGGTGAACGCGCTGCACGGCATCCGACCGGTGACCGCATGGATGGGCGGGCTGCTCCGCGCAGCACCGGCGGAGCGCGCTCCGGAATGGCGGACATGGCTGGAGGAAATCATGAAGCCACTGCCAGAGAAATAGCGCACCACGGAGAGCGACAAAAAAGGCGGGCATCGGTCGCTGTAACCGATGCCCGCATCCAGCACGCTACTTCTTGACCGGCTGATAACCACCCGGCGCCATCCGCGTCGCGATGGCGATCCGGTTGTACGCGTTGATGACCGTCGCCGCCCAGATCAGCGCCGCGATCTGCGCCTCATCGAAGACCTCCGCGGCCTCGGCATAGACCGTGTCCGGTACGTGCCCGCCGTGCACCAGGGTCACGGCCTCGGTCAACGCCAGTGCCGCACGCTCGCGTTCGGAGAAGAAGGGGGTCTCCCGCCAGGCGTTGAGGGCGTAGATACGCTGCTCGGTCTCACCCGCGGCACGCGCGTCCTTCGTGTGCATGTCCAGGCAGAAAGCACAACCGTTGAGCTGCGAGGCACGGATCCTGATCAATTCAAGGATTTCCGCTTCGACCTTGGCGTCCTGGGCTGCCGACACGGCAGTGGCGTGCAGGGAACCCATCGCTGCGGACACATCGGGGGTCGTTTTCTTCAGGGCCACACGAGATATGGAATGGTCATTGCTCATGGAACAACTCTATCCGTCCCGCCGTACTAGTGAATGAGAAACAGCCAGATGGGAGGAGAAGCTTCGGCAACAGCAGCAGACCCAGGCCGGCGTCCGAGCAGACGAACAGAAACGGCCACTCAAGAGACGGCAACACCTCACGGACTGACAGGGAGTCTCTTCGCAACCAGCTGAGGGATTGCACCGGGACCCGATCCGGCAACTGACCGAACTCGGTAAGCGCGAGGGCCTCTTCAGACCCGCACCAGATGTGGACGATCTTCTTCCCTGGTCGGCCGTATCCGCAAGAGAGTTCCGTCGTGCCCTAACAGGCAAACGCCTTCCCATTTCAGGGACGTCCCGAGACGGAACATCAGAAGGTCGCACCGCACATCACCATCGTCTGGGCGGGAGCAGCCACAGTATCGAAATCTGGAGATTTCGTTTTGCGTGAGGCCATCATAACGGGATACGGCGTTTTCACGGCATTCGGATTCGGTGCCGAGGCGTTGGAATTCCGCGTGTTCGCCGGGCGGTCGACCTTCGCCAAGGTGGGCCGCTTCAATCCAGCCCCATATCATGCGAAGTATGCTGCTGAATACCCCTGCTTTCCGACCCCCTCACAAGATAATGTACTGCGTCGATGCGTGGTGGACGCGCTGTCGATGGCGGGCCACGACGCCGCGGGAACAGCGGTATTGCTCGGCATCAACGACGACCCTTCAAACAGCCTGCAGACACCAAAATCAGCTGACGTGAACAATGCCACGGGTCGCCTACCGGACATCCTCGCCGACGAATTCGGTTTCGGCCGCCCCCGCCTGACATTTTCCGACGCCTGTGTATCCACGACGAACGCCATTGCGTACGGGACGCTACTCATCAACTCCGGAACCAGGGCTTCGGCGTAGTCGGCGGGCGTCCGTTCTGTAATCACTTGAGATAAAGAGGGGGAGAGTAGGCGGTTTCTGTTCACGTCCGTTGCGCCCGGAAGCCCTTGCGTTTTCCCCGCACCGTCGGGTGGAGCGAGTCGGCTGCGCTAGGAGATGATCCCGTGCGTGGCTGAAGAGGCAGGTACAGATGCGAATGACGCTTGTGCATGGTCTGAGCGACTGGGTTGGGCGCTCGGTCTCATCGCGGAGGATCCGGCTGTGCGAGGCGCAGCGCTCGTCCATCTGGCCGAGGCCCAGAGGAAGGTCATGGACGCGCTCGACCGGTCCAACGAGATGCGGCTGCTGACGCGGCCCTTGGGAGCGGACGAGCAGTACCGGGAGCCGGCCTTTCGACAAGCACTCCAGAGGCATTGGCAAGCCCAGAGGCATTCGCTGCCTGACGGGGTGTGGAATGGCCCTGTGGGCGGTGATCTGGCGACGTGGCCGGGGATGCCCTACACGTTGCTCTTCCTGGAGTGGGAGGCGAGGTACCCGCTGGAGTGGACGCAGCATGCGAAGGCGTGGGGTACGAAGGAGACCCTGATCCGTAAGGTGGCCCGTGCTCCCCAGGAGGAGGCGATCAAAGCGAAGCTCACCGACCTGGTCGAGCTCGTCGTCCACCGTGCGTATCGCTGCAAGGATCGCGAATACGTGCGGGTGGCCCGGGCTGTCGACAGCGCTGACCTACGGGGCAGGCTCGATCGGGCAGCCGCTTCGGACAGTCCGTGGGCCCGGTGCCACGCCGGGTATGTGCTCTGGCTCCTTGACCGCCCTGACATACCGAACACCCGCCGTGTCTGGCAGACCTGGGTGTCAGGCGAAGCAGCGCCGTTGCTGTGACCGGGGGCGAATGCAGGGAAGGTTGGTTCGCGTGATCATGGAGGCCTCTACGCCCTGTGACCTGTCTGGAAGGCCGTGCCTGCCGACGCATCACCCCTGATCTTGCCTGACCTTGACCGGCTCCGCGAGCACTCCGACGTCGGGCACGGGGAGGTGCCCGGCCTACTGGAGCGGCTGGCTCAGGTGCCGGATCCGCGCGATCCGCGCGGCGTACGCCACGCTCTGGCCGTCGTACTCACGCTGACCGCGTGCGCGGTGCTGACCGGCGCGACCTCGCTGCTGGCGGTCGGCGAGTGGATCGCGGACGCGCCGCCGCACGTGCTGGAGCGACTCGGCATGCGCCCCGATCCGGTACTGCCCCGGAGGCTGGTGCCCTCGGAGGCGACCGTCCGCCGACTGCTCGCCCGCATCGACGGTGATGCCCTCGACCGGGCGGTTGGCGGATGGCGTGCCGACCACCAGCCCGAGAACACCGAGCTGCGCGGACTGTCCGTGGACGGCAAGTCCCTGCGCGGTGCGACGAAGGCCCAGGGGCGGAGGATCCACCTACTCGCCGCGCTGGAGCACACCACCGGGTTGGTCCTGGCCCAGCTCGACGTCGGCGAGAGGACCGGTGAGGTCACCCGCCTCCAGTCGCTCCTCGGCACCGTCGCCGACCTGGCTGCAACCGTTACGGCAGTTCAACAGAGCACACCCAAAGACTGCCCGTTACGCGGACCGGCCGACCACGGCACCCAGATGATCTACACCTACGAAAATCTTGCCAGAGCCCACTCAGGTCAGGCGTGCGTCGGTGAGGCAGGCGGGCCATCCGCGTTCCAGCAGGCGGGTGATGGCTTCGAGGGCGTGGCGGGGGTCGGGACTGGTGCGGGCGAGGTCGGGTGCCTGGAGGATGTAGTGGGCCAGGAGGCGGGCCGTGGGGTCGTCGTGGGGCAGTCCGGTCTGCTGGGTGATGGCGGTGGTCAGGGGGTCTTCGGCTGCGGCCCAGGTGCGCCGGGCGTGCTCGCTCAGTTCCGGGGTGGCGTCGATGAGGGCGACCGTGCGGCGCTGTCCGGGGTCGGGGTGCTGTGTGAACGGGCCGCGCAGGGCGATGTGTTCGGCGAGGGCCCGGGGGATGGTGTGTCCGGGTGGGCGGTGCTCGACGGCGTCGACGAGGGCGGCGATGTGGCCGGCCCGGTCTCCGGCGAAGAGCAGGCTGGCTTTGCCCTCGGGGAAGTAGCTGAAGAGGGTCCCGACCGAGGTGCCGGCGGCTTCGGCGATCTCACGGACGCCGACGTTGTCGTATCCGCGTTCGGTGAACAGGTCGAACGCGGTGCCGGTGATGGCTGCGCGGGTCTCGGCCTTCTTGCGCTCGCGCAGCCCGGGAGGCCTGGAGGGGGTCGGATCGGCGGCCGCGGGT
>NZ_JAENRY010000013.1 GCF_016612545.1 Streptomyces sp. MBT65
TGCAGTGTGGTGTCGGCGTCGAGCGTGAACCGCCCCGGAGACGATCCATGCCCGCACAGCGTTCCGTGCTCTCCCTCGTCCCCCGCCCCACCAAGTCGACCGTCCTGCCGGGGCGGTTCACGCTCGACGCCGACACCACACTGCACATCGGCACGGGCGCCGAACCGGCCGCGGACCTGCTGCGCACCCTGCTCACCCCGGCCACCGGCCTTCCTCTACGGCCGTCCCCGCAGGGGCAGTTGGCCCTGACGCTCGACCCCGGACTCGCCGGTCTCGCCGGCCTCGGCGAGGAGGGCTACGGCCTCACCGTCGCCCCGCACGCCGTACTCCTGCGCGCCGCGCACCTCACCGGCCTGCTGCGCGGAATCCAGACGATCCGTCAACTCCTGCCTCCACAGGCCCTGTCGGTGACTCCGCAGCCGGACACGCGCTGGACGCTGCCGTGCGTCGAGATCACCGACCTCCCCCGTCACCCGTGGCGCGGCGCGATGCTGGACGTGGCCCGGCACTTCCAGCCCGTCTCCTGTCTGCGCCGGTACGTCGACCTGCTGGCCCTGCACAAGATCGGCGTGTTCCATCTGCATCTCACCGACGACCAGGGTTGGCGCATGCCGGTGTCCGCCCACCCGAAACTCACCGAGATCGGCGGCCACCGTGCCGAGTCCCAACAGGGGCCCGCCGGGAGCGACTTGTACGACGGCGTCCCGCACGGCGGGTCCTACACACGGGCCGAACTCACCGGCCTGGTGAGCTACGCGGCGGCTCGCGGGGTGACCGTCATGCCGGAGATAGAGATGCCCGGGCATGTACGGGCCGCCCTCGCCGCCTATCCCCACCTGGGCAACAACCCGGCGCGCACCCTCGACGTCTGGACCCGCTGGGGCGTGTGCGACACCGTCCTCGGGGTCCACGACGAGGTCCTCGACTTCTGCCGTACGGTCCTCGACGAGGTCATGGACGTCTTCCCCTCGCCGTACATCCACGTCGGCGGCGAGGAGTGCCCCACCGCCGAGTGGACGCACAGTGCCGCCGCCCGCGAACGGGCCCTGGCGCAGGGCCTGTCGAGCCCCGCGGCACTGCACGGCTGGTTCCTCGGGCGGATCGGCGAGTTCCTCGTGCGGCACGGGCGGCGCCCGGTCGGCTGGGCCGAGACGGGGGCCGAACTGCCCCTGGACTTCACGGTGATGACCTGGCGGGACGCGGCCCACACCCTGACGGCGGCCCGCCGCGGCCACCCCGTCGTGAGCGCGGATCACCGGGCGACCTATCTCGACTACGCCCAGTCGGAGGACCCGGGCGAGCCCCCGGCCCAGCCGGGCGGCGTCGTCGATCTGCGGACCGTCCACGCCCACGACCCCGTGCCCGAGGACGCCGAACGGGCCGTGGCCGAGCGGGTGTTGGGCACCCAGGCCCAGTTGTGGACCGAGTTCGTCACGACGCCCGAGCGGATCGAGTACCTCACCTACCCCCGCCTGTGCGCCCTGGCCGACCGCGCCTGGAGCGGCGCGACCGACTGGGCGGACTTCCGCTCCCGGCTGGCGGACCACACCGCCCGCCTGGACGCGCTCGGCGTCCGGTACCGCCCTCTGACCTGACCCGTTCCGGAATCACCCCACCTTCTGGAAAGGCACCACCATGAGATACGCGAAGAACAGACTCCGCGCCGCCGCGTCCGCCGCCGTAGCGGTGGCCCTGGGCGCCGCCGCGCTCACCGCGCTGCCGTCCACCGCGAGCGCGGCGGGCGACGGGCTGAGCGTCCAATACCGCACCAGCGCCACGGGAGCCACCGCCGACCAGGCCGAGCCCTGGTTCAAGGTGAAGAACACCGGCTCCACCACGGTGCAGTTGGCGAACGTCAAGCTCCGCTACTACTTCAAGGCGGACTCGGCGAACGCGAGTTACCGCTTCGCGTGTTCCTGGGCCGTCAAGGGCTGCGCCAACATCACCGGCACCTTCGGCACCCTCGCCAACCCGACGGCCACGGCGGACCGTTACCTGGAGATCGGCTTCACCTCCGGCGCCGGCACCCTCGCGCCCGGCGCCGACACCAGCGACATGCAGCTGCGCTTCTACCAGTCCACGTGGCAGACCCTGAACCAGAGCGACGACTACTCCTTCGGCGCCTCCCGGACCTCGTACGCCGACTGGTCCAAGGTCACCGCGCAGTTGTCCGGCACCACCCTGTGGGGCACGGCCCCCGCGGGCAACGACCCGACGAACCCGCCCACCGATCCGCCGACCGACCCCCCGGCCACCGGTGCCACGCTGTTCGACGACTTCAACTACAGCGCCTACAACGACCCGAAGGTCGCGGCTCACGGCTGGAACGTGCGCTCCACCTCCGGCGGTCCCGGCGTCTCCGGTGCCACCTGGACGCCCCAGAACGTCACCTTCCCCAGCGCCGGCGGCAACTCCGTGATGAACCTGGAGACATTGACGGCGGGCACCGGCGAGAGCACCAAGCAGACCGAAGTCGTCACCAACGCACGGAAGTTCAAGAACGGCACCTACGCGGCCCGCGTCAAGTTCAACGACGCCCCCAAGTCGGGCCCGGACGGCGACCACCTCGTCCAGACGTTCTTCACCATCAACGACCTCAGCGCGCCGCTGGCGGACGACTACTCCGAGTACGACTTCGAGTACCTCCCCAACGGCGGCTGGGGCGAGACCTCCGACATCCTCTACACGACGTCCTGGGAGACCTACCAGGCCGACCCGTGGATCGCGGTCAACCAGCACACCGAGGGCCGGCAGAGCTACAACGGCTGGCACGACCTGGTGCTGACCATCGACAACAGCAGCATCAAGTACTACATCGACGGCCAGCTCTTCGGCACCCATGACGCCGCGTACCTGCCGGAGCGCCCGATGTCGATCAACTTCAACCAGTGGCTGATCGACTTCGGCGGCCTGACCAGTTCCACCGCCCGCGCCTACGACGAGCAGGTCGACTACGTCCTGCACGTCAAGGACCAGGTCCTCACGCCGGCGCAGGTCGCCGCGAAGGTCGCGGCCTACCGGGGCGCGGGCACCACGTTCGAGGACACCGTGCCCAGCAGTTGATCACCGAACGCGGTGCGGCGCGCACTCGGTGTACGGCGTCCGGGTGCGCGCCCCACCGTCGCCTAAGCTCCGGGCCATGCGCGTATTGGTCCTGGAGGACGATCTCGAGCTGGGCCCCGTCGTCGCAGATCGGCTGCGGGACGCGGGGTTCGCGGTGGACCTCGCGCGGACGCTGGCCGAGGCGGATCTCAAGCTCTCGGTCAATCGCTACGACTGTGTCGTGGCCGACCGCTCGGTCCCGGACGGCGACTCCCTCACGCTGCTCGCCGCACAGCGCCGCGCGGGATCGGTGCTGCCCTTCCTGCTGCTGACGGCGCTCGACGCGATCGCCGACCGGGTGGCCGGCTTCGAGCACGGCGCGGACGACTACCTGGTCAAACCGTTCGCCTTCGCCGAACTCGTCGTACGGGTAAGGGCGTTGTGCCGCAGGGAGCAGCCCGCGCGGCCGTCCGTCCTGCGGGCGGGCGATCTGGAGCTGGATCTGCCACGGCGCCGGGTGACCCGGGCCGGGGTGCTGCTCAGCCTGTCCGCCAAGGAGTTCGCGGTGCTCGAACTGCTGATGCTGCGCGCGGGCGAGGTGGTCACACGCAGCGAACTGATCGAGAGCTGCTGGGACGAGGCGAGCGAGCCGATGTCCAATGTCGTGGACGTCCTGATCGGCCAGGTGCGCAGACGGCTCGGGCCGCCCGATCCGATCGCGACGGTACGCGGCGTCGGCTACCGCCTGGGCGACGAGGCATGAAGAGGCACGTCCTGTCGCCCGCCGTGGCCCGGCTGCGCCGCACCCGCCGGCTGATGACGCTCCTGTTCGCCTCGACGACGGCGGCCTGTCTCGTCGTACTCGCCGTGGTCGCGATCCGCATCGACGCCGCGTCCCGCCGCTCCGGCCTCGACCACGAGGTCGGCAGCCGCGCCGCAGGACTCTCGCGGGCGGTCTGGTTCGACGCGGGGGTCCTGCACCTGGAGCCGCTGCGCGAGGACGAACTCGCCCAGGGCGCACAGGCGTTGGCCGTCCTCCAGGCCGCGCCCGGGAAGGCGCCGACGTTGCGGAACGTCGTACCGGGACGCTCCTCGCTGCCCGATCAGGACCGGCTGGACGAGATCTGGCGGAGTGTCCTGGACGAGCAGGAGACCGTCCTCGTCAGCGATCCCGCCGCCGGGGGCGGGCGGCTGCGGTGGGCGGCGGCGCCGGTCTGGGACGAGGACCGGGTCGGGGCGGCCGTGCTGGTCGGCACCGAGCTGGCGCGCAGCGAGCACGATCACGACCTCCTGGTGCGCTGGCTGGCCCTCGGCTGCACGGCGCTGGTGTGCTGCGCCGCGGCCGTAGGGCATCTGTTGTCCGGGCGGGCCATGCGGCCGGCGCTGCGCGGACTCGGGCAGCAGGAGCAGTTCCTGGCCGAGGCGGCGCACGAGCTGCGCACCCCACTGGCGACCCTGCGGCTCACCGTCAAGCGGGGCGGCTCGTCCGACGAGACGCTACGGCTGGTCGACCGGCTCAGCCGACTGGTCACCGGGCTGCTCGCCAGGGCCCGGCTGGAGTCCGGTGCGCAGCGGGTCGAACTGGTACCGCTGCGACTCGACCAGTTGGTGGAGACGACCGTCGAGGAGCTGCCGGACCACGCGAGCGTCACGGTGACGTCCGAGCCGGTGGTGGTGCACGGCGATCCTGACCTGCTGGCGCAGGCGGTACGGAATCTGGTGGAGAACGCCCAGCGGCACGGGGGTCCGGCCGGTTCGCCGGTGGCGGTCGCCGTCGCGCCGGGCCTGGTCACGGTCCGGGACCACGGGCCGGGGGTGCCGCTCTCCGACCGGGAACGCGTGTTCGCCCGCGGTGTCACCGGGTCCGGTCCCGGCACGGGCGCGGGCCTCGCCATCGTCCGCTGGGTAGCCGGTCTGCATCACGGCACCGCCCGCCTCACGGACGCTCCCGGCGGCGGACTGCTCGCCGAACTCCGGCTGCCGACGGACCCCGCGCACGGAGAGGGCGCCTCTTCCTGACAGGGCGCCCGGTCCGCGTCCCCGGGCGTCCTCATCGTCATCTCATGAAGGCCCCGGCACCGTGGACGCATGAACGCATCGCGCAGCCCCGTCCTGCTGGTCACCACCACCGCCGCGAGCCTCGGCGTCGTACTCGTCGCCCTGAACCTGTACGGCGCGGCCTCCCCAACTCCCGCCCCCGAGGCGGCCGTTCGGGTCGACCAGGTCGGCTATGTGCGCGGCGAGACGAAGCAGGCCCACGTCATGGGACCCACGAAGGCACTCGCGGGAGCACGCTTCAAGGTCGTCGACACGAAGGACAAGGTGGTCACGGCAGGCCGGCTCGGTGCCGTCACCGGCCACTGGAACGCCAAGTACCCCTCGGTGCGCACGGTCGACCTCTCCGAGCTCAACACCCCCGGCACCTACCGCATCGTCCTGTCCGGCACCGCGACCGGCCGCTCCCCCGCCTTCCGGATCGCCGACGCGAGCGAACTGATGACCCCGCTGGTCCGGGACAACGTCCGCTTCCTCCAGGCCCAGCGCGACGGCGCCGACGTGCTGCCCGGGGCCCTCCAGCACGGCCCGTCCCATCTCGCCGACGAGGACGCGACCGTCTACGCCGACCCGCGCTACGACGAGGCGGGCGAGGAACTCCTCGACGAGCACCTGACCCCGACCGGCGACACGGTCGACGCCTCGGGCGGCTGGTTCGACGCGGGCGACTTCCTCAAGTTCACCGGAACCACCTCCTACTCGACCGCCGAACTCCTGCTCGCCGAGAAGGACTTGTCCGCCATGCCCGCGCTGTCCGCCGAGGCGGACCACGGCCTGGAGTGGCTGGACAAGATGTGGGACGGGGACAGCGGGACGCTCTACGCCCAGGTCGGCATCGGCGCGGGCAACGACACCGTGCGCACGGACCACGACGTATGGCGGCTGCCGGAGGCCGACGACCGGCTCGATGTGTCGCCCGGCGACCCGGACTACCCGATCAAGCACCGGCCGGTGTTCCGCGCGAACGCGCCGGGCGAGCCGATCACTCCGAGTCTCGCGGGACGGGTGGCAGCGGCCTTCGCTCTCGCCGCGCAACGCACGGCCGACAGCGACCCGGACCAGGCCCAGGAGTGGCTGGAGAAGGCCGCCGCCGTGTACGAGCAGGCCGACACCGACCCGGACCCCGACCAGCCGCTCGTCACCGCCTTCCCCAGCGGCTTCTATCCCGAGGAATCCTGGCAGGACGACATGGAGTTCGCGGGTGCCGAACTGGCTCTGGCCGCACAGGAGTTGGGTGACGACCGGGAAGCCGACTGGACCGGTGAGGCGGCCCACTGGGCCCGCGTCTACCTGGACTCCGACGTCAAGGGCACCCTCAACGTCGCGGACGTCAGCGCCCTGGCCCATGCCGACCTGGCCACCGTCCTGGACGGCGCCCGCAGCAACGGAGTCGGGGCTGCGGACCTCACCAAGGATCTGCGGCGCCAGTTGGAGGACGGGGTCGAGCGTGCCGGGCGCGATCCGTTCGGTGCCGGTGCGGTCTACGACGACTTCGACGCCGTACCGCACACCTTCGGTCTGGTGGCCACCACCCGCCTCTACGCCAAGGCGACCGGAGACACCCGCTACGCGGCCTTCGCGGGGCGGCAGCGGGGCTGGGCGCTCGGCGCCAACCCATGGGGGACGAGTTTCATGATCGGCGCCGGTGAGGTCTACCCGCACTGCCCCGAGCACCAGTTGGCGAACCTGCGCGGCAGCCTGGACGGGAAGGGCGCGATCCTGCGCGGCGCGGTGGTCAACGGACCCAACGCGGCGGAGAAACTTACCGACTTGAACGGCTTCCCGAACATGAGGAAGTGCACCGCGGCCCCGCCGTCGGGAGCCTGGACCGACTTCGACGGCAAGGGTTCGCGGTATGTGGACGACGTGGGCGCCTGGCAGACGGTGGAGCCCTCGCTGGACTTCACCACGACGGCCCTGCTGGCCTTCGCCCTGACGGCGCAGGACGAAGGCCGGTAGGACCGATGTGTCTCAGGACGTGAGGTAGCAGGACTTGCTCACGTTCGGCAGCGGGTCGGTGCCGAAGGCGGCCGTCGTGCAGGCGGCGGAGCCGGTGAACGCCTTGTAGAGGAAGCGGCCCCGGGCGCCGTAGGCCACGGTCTGCTGACCGCTGAAGCCGCAAGTGCCGCCTTCCACCACGCAGTTGGTGGCATACCCGGCCGGGCCCCCGGTGGCGGTGTAACAAGCTTTCGACTCACCCGAGATGGGGTCGCCGAACACGGCGTCGGTGCACGCGGTGTTGCCGCTGGCGGTGGCCGTGGTGAACGCTCCGTAGGCGCCGTACATCACCGGTTGTCCCGCCACCGCCGCGCAAGTCGCGTTCTGGTCCGCGCACTTGGTCCAGCCACCGGCCGGTGCCCCGGCGGGCGGCAGATAGCAGGACTTGGCGACGCCGTCGATCGGATCGCCGAAGTGGGCGTTGGTGCAGGCGACGGAGCCGTTGGTGACCTGGTGGACGAAGTTGCCGTTCGCGCCGTAGGCGACGTCACGGTTGTAGCCGGGCACGGCGCAGGTGCCGCTCTCGGCCGCGCAGACGGTGTATCCGGGCGGGCCGCCCAAGTCGGCGACGTAGCAGGACTTGACGAGATTCGCCGCCGGGTCGCCACCGAAGGAGTCGTTGGAGCAGGCGGTGCTGCCGCTCACCGTCTTGTAGGTGTACGTCCCGGCGCCGTAGGCCACCGAGCGGGTGCCGCTGAAGGAGCAGGTGCCGCCCTCGCCCGCGCACCGGGTGTAGCCCGCGCGCAGGGCGCCGGTGCCCGGTTCGGCGGGCGGTGCCGGATTGCCGAGGCCGGTGGCGGAGACGCTGTAGCTGCCGGGGGCGACGCCGGTGAGGTAGACGTAGGTGTCGTCCTGGCTGCCGCCGGTGATGCCGGAGGTCGGCGTGAACGCTCCGTTCCTCCATACGACGGCGCCGTTCACGGTGACCGTGATGTCGCCGCCGAGCTTCGGGACGCCGATCCGGCCGGTGCTGCCGGACGGGCTGGAGAGCGTGGCCGAGTAGGTGCCGGCCGACGGATCGCGGGACCAGGACGCGTTGATCGCGCCCTGGGGCGTGGTGATGCGGCCCTGGGCACTGGTCAGGTCGCCGGGGTGCGGGACGAAGCGGTAGGCGCCGGTCGCCGACTCGGGCGCGGTGCCGAGCACGTCGAAGGTGAGCGTGGAGGTGGGCGCGGTGGACCAGCCGTGCGCGAGGCTCATGAACGAACCGCCGTACGCGAGACCGCCGTCGGACTGGATGCCCTCCCAGAACGTGCTCTTCGTCCCGATGTCGCTGTCGAGCATGTGGCCCCAGGTGCGGCGGATCTGGTCCAGGGCGGTGAAGTCGTCGTTGGCGGTGAAGCGGGCGTTCAGCTCCATGCCGCCGGCGAACGGCGAGACGTTGCCGCCCCATTCGGGAGTGGTGGGGCCGTAGATGCCCCAGTTCTTGCCGAGTCCGGTGATGATGCTCTTCGACTTGGCCGTGGAGTCGCTCAACCCGTACCAGACGGCGAGGGAGTTGCCGTCCTGCGGGTACAGACCGCTGGTCGGGTTGTCCTTGTACATGCCCTTCGAGGCGTCCCACAGCCGGGAGTTGGCCGCCGACTTGATGGCGTCGGCCCTGCTGTTCCAACTCGCTGCAAGGGCGCTGTCGCCCTCGACCGCGGCGAGGGTCGCGCCACCCCTGAGGGCGCCGTACAGCAGTGCGTTGGCGGAGATGTTCTCGCCGCCCTGGCCTACCCGGGCCCAGTCCTGGGTGCGGGTCACGTTGAGGAGGTCGTTGCCGTCGATCTTGTCGGTGATGAAGGCCATCCCCCGCTTGTAGTTGGACCATTCGGAGTCCAGCCACGACCGGTCGCCGGTGTACGTGTAGTACGTGGACGTCCCCAGCAGGGTCCACGTGTGGTAGGTGTCGGAGCCGGTGAGGTTGAACGGCGGCCCGGACCAAGGGATTTCACCCGCCGCCGACTGCGCGTTGTACATCGTGGTGAGAGCGTTGCGGGTCGAGGTGAGGTCGTTGGAGTAGGCGTACTGCGTGGGGACGGCGATACCCATGTCACCGGGCCACACCGTGCGGTCGCGCTTCGCCCCGTCGACCAGCACGGAGTCCCCGACACCCACGGTGGCGCCGTTGTCCCACGCCGAGGAGGGCGGCGGCCACGCGCGGCCCTGGTTGGAGGCGATCGTGTTCAACTGCACCGTGTACGCACCGGCGTACCAGATGCGATTGAGCAACTCGTCGCTGGAAGTGAAGTAGTTGGGGTAGTCGGCCGGGTTGGACTTCCCCGGTGCCGCCGTGAAGTTGAGGCTGACACCGTTGAGGTCCACCCAGCCCGAGCTGTCCAGGAAGACGGTCAAGTAGCGGAACCCGCCGCGCAGTTGGGCGGTGGGCATCGTGTACGTCCCGTTGGCGGAGGGCGTGGCGTAGAGGGCGCCGTCCTCGCCGTCGCGGCCACTGCTGCGGTCGCTGTTGTTGCCCACGTACAGTGACGACTCGCTGAAGGCCAGGCCGACGCGTTGACCGCTGGAACTGGTACTCCCGAATGACAACGTTACCAAGCCGCCGACCTCCTTCCCGAAGTCGAGCGTGACGGCCGACTGCGAGCCGGAGATCCGGGTCGCCTGTCCGCTCAGCACGTTCGTCGGGTTCGCGACGCTGCCGGAGGCGCGGTAGACGGCGGTCGGTTTGACGGTGCGCGAGGGAGGCGAGTAGTTCACGGCGTCAAGTGCCGCCTTGGGAGCGGCTATTGCCGTCGCCGGCGCCGCCCCGGCGGACAGGGCCGGGGTCACGGCCAGCACCGCTGCCACCGCCATGGTGAGCCCGACTGTCGGCACTGGTCTGGGCTTTCGGTTCCGCGGTGGTCTGCGGCGGCGCATGAGTGCCTCCCGGATCGGTGGGGGAACCAGCCGCTCAACTGGACAACCAGGATGATGAATCGATTCAAATAGATCGACCGCGAGGGCCTGGAAGAGGAAGAGCAACGGGTACGCGAGATGACTCGCCGAAGTTCGCACCGATGATGGGCGCCGGGAGAGCGGGTGTCAACCCATCGCGGAAGCCTTCAACTCCCGGGCAAAAAGCGCGCCTTACGACATTGACAGGGCCGCACCAAGCCGGTTCACTGCGTCGAGGACGGTAGAGGTATGGACCATTGATCCAGAGCTGAATCCATTCACACCCGGCGTCCCCCATCGTGAAATCGAGGCGAGTTCCGGTGTCCCCACATCACTTCGACATCGTTGTCGGACCACGGTTCCTCAACTTCCTGCTGACGGCCGCCCTCGCGTTCGTGGCACTGGTACCGGCCGCGACGCCGGCGTCCGCCGCGACCCAGGTGTGCGTCCTGGCCTGTGACACGCTGGACCCTTCGCAGGCCAGGCAGGAAACGTTTCCAGTGCCGGACAGGACGCTCAACGGGCGGCGTGTGCAACTCCATGTGTCCGACGCGGACGACATGGCGTGGGCCAGTATCGACAACGGCACGACCGGGGACGCGGTGTGGCTGGACCGTTCCTGGGACGGCGGCGCCACCTGGGACGGCCTGCTCGGCAAGGCGAGCATCCCGAGCACCTGGACCGGCACCCGCACGCTGATGTACAACATCACCGATCCGCGCAACCACAGGCGCGGCCTGGTCCGGGCCTGCGGCGACGCGGCCGGCGTCGGCTGCACGAACTGGGTCTACCCCACGGTCTGCGACACCGTCTGCGACGGCACCGGCGCGGCCCAGGCGGCGGGCGACAACCAGCCGGTCCCCTCGACCACCTTGTACGGCAGGACGATTCGACTGCACGTCGACCAGAAGAACGCGGCGGCCTGGGCGAGCATCGACACCGGTGCCGCCGGTGACGAGATCTGGCTGGACCGCTCCTGGGACGGAGGCGCGACCTGGCCGGACGGCTCCTCCCTCGGCCGTACCAGCACCCCGTCCGGAGCGACCACGACCCGCACCACGATGTACGCGACCCGTGATCCGCGCGGTCTCCTCTACGGCGGCGCGGTCCGCGCCTGCGGCCGGGAGGCGAGCCACAACGAGGGCAGCTGCACGGCGTGGTACCGGCCCGTGCCGAGCAGGGCGCGCGCGGCGGCCGACGCACTGATGACGTCGTACGACCCCTACAACGGCTGGTGGCCGAGCAGTTGGTGGAACTCGGCGGCCACCCTCACCTCCGTCATCGACTTCGCGAAGACCACCGGCACGCACGACTACGACTGGGCCGTCGCCCGCACCTTCGACCGGAACAAGGGCGTCTTCCCGGCCGGGACCCGGAGTTCGGACGCGATCGAGGGCGACTTCGTCAGCCGCTCGATCGACGACTCGGGCTGGTGGGCGATCGCGTGGATCGACGCGTACGACTACACGCACGACGCGCGCTATCTCGACGAGGCGGTCACCATTGCCAGTTACATCCAGCAGTACTGGGACACCGGCACCTGCGGCGGTGGCGTGTGGTGGGACCGGGAGAGGACCTACAAGAACGCGGTGACGAACGGGCAGTACCTGTGGCTGACCACCGCGCTGCACCAGCGGATCGCGGGCGACACCGTGTGGCTCCAGCGGGCGGAGACGTCGGCGGCCTGGTACAGGGCCAGCGGGATGATCAACTCCTCGGGTCTGGTCAACGACGGACTGTCCTCGTCCTGTGCCAACAACGGCTCCACCGTGTGGAGTTACAACCAGGGGCTGGCCATCGGTGCCTTCACCGAACTGTGGAGGACGAACGGGGACAGCTCGCTGCTGGCCACCGCCCGGACCCTCGCGGACGCGGCGATCAGCAGTCCGGCGCTGACCTCCGGCGGGGTGCTCACCGAGTCCTGCGACGCCGGTTCGGCGTCCTGCGACGACAACCAGAAGCAGTTCAAGGGCATCTTCATGCGGAACTTCGCCGACCTGGCGAAGGCGACCGGCTCCAGCACCTACCGCGCCTACATCCAGAAACAGGCCGACACGCTGTGGGCACAGGACCGGTCCAACCTCAACGCGCTCGGTGAACGCTGGGCGGGCACCAGCCCGAACCAGACCGACTGGCGGACACAGGCCAGCGCGCTCGGGGCACTGACCGCCGCGGCGGACTGAGCCCGGTGCAGGGTGGGTGCGCGACACCTGGGGTGACGGCGGCCTGGTTGCGCTCCTTGAGCGCGACCAGGCTGGCCGGGAAGCAGCCACCCACCCGAGGAGCAGACGACGAGCAGGTCACGCTGTTGACCCGGCCCCAGGAGGTCCGCGCCCTGATCGCGAACGGCAGGCCGGTTCTCTGGGAGGGCACCGACGCCCCCGGCCGCCCCACCGCTCCCGAGACGGGCGTCCCCGCCGCCCAGGACCTCACCGGCAGCCCGCGCGTCGGCGTCTGGATCGACCGGAACGACTTCCTGCACCAGGAGTTGACGGCCGACGGCCGCTACGACGAGACCCGGGGCGGCCGCCCGCACGCCTACGAGGGCCGCTACTGGATCGACGGCGACCGCATCGACTACCTCGACGACCTCGGCTTCTGGGCCTTCGGCGAGTTCCGGGGCGACGAGCTGCATCACGCGGGGTACGCGATGCGGCTCGGGGCGGGCTCCCGGTCGTAGCGGATCAGTCGACTCGGCGTGCGGCGGACCCGAACTCGTCAGGCCCACCACAGGTGTTCGCGGTTGGCGGCGACGAGCCGGGCCGCCAACTCCTCGGCGACCGAGAGCTGCCCGATGAGGGGATGCGCCAGCAGGGCCGTCGCGACCCGGTCGACCCCACCGTGCAGGGCCGCTTCCAGGGCCAGTTCCTCGTACGCCGTCACATGGGCGATCAGTCCGGCGAACAGCGGCTCTACGGCCGTGACGGGCAAGGGAGTTGCGCCCTGGGCGTCGATGCGGGCCGGGACCTCGATGACGGCGTCGTCGGGGAGGAAGGGCAGGGTGCCGTTGTTGCGGACGTTGGCCACGCGCACGTCACCGGTGTCGGCGGTGAGGGCGTGCACCAACTGCACGGCGGCCTCGGAGTAGTGGGCGCCGCCGCGCCTGTCGAGCAGGGCGGGCTTCTCCGTCAGGGTCGGGTCGGCGTACATCTTCAGCAAGTCGCGCTCCATGCCCGCGACTTGTTCGGCTCGGGAGGGTTCGGTGAGCTGTTCACGCAGGACCTCGTCGTGGGCGTAGTAGTAGCGCAGGTAGTAGGAGGGCACGACGCCCAGCCTGCGGACGACGTCCAGCGGCATGCGCAGCCGGTCGGCGAGGGCCCGGCCGTGTTCGTCGAGGAGGCGCGGCAGGACGTCGACGCCGTCGAGCCGTACCGCCCGTTCCCAGGTCAGGTGGTTGAGGCCGACGTGGTCGAGGGTGACGCGCTCGTGGTCGACGCCGAGCCAGTCGGCGAAGGTGCGCTGGAAGCCGATGGCGACATTGCACAGGCCGACTGCCTTGTGTCCGGCGTCGAGGAGGGCGCGGGTGACGATGCCGACGGGGTTGGTGAAGTCGACGATCCAGGCGTTCGGCGCGCGCCGGGCGACCCGCTCGGCGAGGTCGAGGACGACCGGCACGGTGCGCAGCGCCTTGGCCAACCCCCCTGCCCCGGTGGTCTCCTGGCCGATGCAGCCGCATGCGTGCGGGAGGGTCTCGTCGACGTGCCGGGCGGCCTGGCCGCCGATGCGGAGCTGGAGGAGGACGGCGTCGGTGCCGTCGATGCCGGCGTCCGGGTCGGCGGTCATGGTGACCTTCGCGGGACTGCCCTGGCGGGCCAGGATGCGGCGCGCGAACCCGGCGACGACCGCGAGCCGCTCCGGATCGGGGTCGACCAGGGCGATCTCGGTGACGGGCAGGCCCAACCGGGCGAAACCGTCGACCAGTTCGGGGGTGTACGTGGATCCGCCGCCGATCACGGTGATCTTCAACCTTTGACTCCTGGCGGACACGGACATCCAACCTCCGGCGAATTCGCTTACCACTTATTGACCAGTGGGCACATGCTGGGGCACCATTCAGAGGCTGTCAAGCAGGCATTTCCGAAGCAACCGGCAAACATGAAGACCACTGGGAATGACCACTGGTAAGGAAAGTTGGTAGGAATGGTCAGCGGTGAGAGCCGTTGGGAGAAGCGGGAGCGCATCCGCACCCACCTCCTCGATCTGATCGAGGAGACCGGGACCGGCCGCCCCCTCCCGGGCGAACGGCAGTTGTGCGAGAGGCTCGGCGTCTCGCGCCCCACCCTGCGCGCGGTCGTCGACGACTTCGTCCGGGACGGTCTGCTGGTGCGGGAGCACGGGCGCGGTGTCTTCGTCGCCCGCGCCAAGGTCGCCCAGCACCTCGGGCAGCCGCAGGGCCTGGGCGTCGGCGGTGTGGACGGCACCTGGGCGAGCCGCACCCTCGACTTCAAGACCATCGCCGCCGGACCCCGGATCGGCCGCCGGCTGGGCATCGCGCCCAGCGAGCAGATCCTGCGGGTCACCCGGCTGCGGACGGTGGACGGCGACCCGATGAGTGTGGAGACCCTGCACGTCCCGCACGCGCTGGTCCCGGGGCTGACCGCCCGCGACCTGGAGACCGACTCCTTCTACCGGCTGCTGGGCCGGCGCTACGAGATCCTGCTGACCGACGCCGCGCAGAGCATCGAACCGACCGTGGTCGACGAGTGGGAGGCCGAACTCCTCGGCGTCTCCGTGCACACCCCCGCCCTGCTCTTCGAACGGGCGGCCAGGGACGCGACGGGCCGGGTCGTCGAGTTCACCCGCTCCGTCTACCGCGGTGACCGCTACCGCATCTTCACCAGGCTGTCGCTGGCGGCCGAACCGGACGGCGGACGCGTCGTCGACGGCTCCTGGTCGGCGGCCACCACCGTCCCCGGCGCCGACACTCTGGTCTTCGACCCCTATTGGACCAACTAGCCACTCCTGTAAGCGAGTTCACCGCGCCGGCTCGTCGGCCGACGCGGCGGTCCCGCACGCCCCGCCCCACGTGAACATCCCCACGTAAACATCCCCACCTGAACCTCCCCACCCGAACGTCCCCATCCGAAAGGACCGCTCATGTTCCGCCATGCTCTGACCGTGAGCGGCGTCGTGGCCTGCACGGTCACCACGCTGCTCGCCTGTACGGCCTCGGTCCCGGCCGGCGACTCCACGTCCGCCACCTCGGGCGTCCAACTCCAGACCTGGCTCTACCCCGGGTCCACCGGCGACTCCACCTGCACCGCCAAGAGCGAGTACGCCGACAACAGGGTGAGGACCGGCGCCCTCAACCCCGAGTACTGGTCGGTGGGCAGCAACGGCGCGGTCACTCTGGAGACCACCGCGAACGGCACCTGCAACACCTACAGCGCGGCCAACGTCGCCGACCTCAAGGCGCACTCCGCGTACCAGTACCCGACGCTCTCCGGCATGACCACCGCCGACGTCCACGCCCTGGTCAGCACCAACGCCAAGCGGACGGCGGCCGTCACCAAGGTCACCTCCCTGGTCGGCGACGCCGGGCTCAGCGGTGTCGACGTCGACCTGGAGGACTACTGGTCCTGGAGCACCGCCGACTTCACCAACTACAGGACGTTCCTGGGGCAGTTGGCGACCGCGCTACACGCGAAGGGCAAGCGCCTCCAGGTCGACGCTCCCGCGATGACGGAGGACGCCTCGTTCTACGACTACGCGGCCGTGGCCGCCACCGGTGTCGACGACGTGGTGATCATGGCGTACGACGAGGAGTTCGACACCGCGTCCGGCGCCCGCTGCCTGCCCATCAGCCCCTACGCCTGGCTGAAGAAGGTCACCCAGTACGCGCAGAGCAAGATCCCCGACCCGAGCCGTCTGATCATCGGCGTGCCCTCCTACGGCTACAGCGCGCCCGACCCGTGCGACCTCGACTCGGTGACGGGCAACATCCAGTTCAGCGACATGAAGAAGAGCCCCGGCTTCTCCAGCGACCCGGCGACCGTGGAGAGCCGCCGGGACGCCTCCTCCGGCGAGATCCGCTGGACCTCCGGCGGTGTCCTCTACGACTACGTCGACAGCGTCTCCATGGACCGCAAGCTCGCGGTCCTGAAGGGCCTCGGCGTCACCAAGGTCTCGGTGTGGTCGCTGGGCGGCGGGAACCCCTGGTTCTCCAACTGACCTGAACACGGCGACGGGGCGTTCCCGGACCGGGCCCGCGAGCGCCCCGAACTCCCCTCAGGCGACCGGGGTGTTGAGGACGTGATCGCGGGACGCCCCGACCTCGGCGCGCAGGGCGGGCAGGTCCACGTCGAGCACGTGACCGTCCCACTTGCGGGGCTGCCCGTCCACGAACACGGCGGTGATGTTGCGGGCGTCGGTGCCCGACACCAGGGTGCCGATCGGGTCGTTGAGCGGCATGTTGTTGAGGTCCTCGGCCTGGACGACCAGCAGGTCGGCCTTCTTGCCGGGGGTGAGCGAACCGGTGACGTCACCGAGGCCGCTGGTCCGGGCGCCCTGGAGGGTGGCGAAGTCGAGGACGTCGTGCGTGGTGATGCGGGAGAGCTCCCCGCCGGTGCCGTGGGCGGCGTTGACCGCGCGCATCCGCTGGATCGCGAGCAGCGCCCGCATCTGGGTGAACAGGTCGCTGGCGAGGGCGACTTCGACATCGATGCTCAGTCCGGGGCGGATGCCGACGGCGAGGGCCTCGTCCACCGCGGGGATCGCCGTCTCCAGGCCGATCTGCGCGTCCGAGGTGGGGGCCAGCGCGACCGTCGTACCGGACTCCCCCATCGCCTTCCACGCCTCGGGGGTCAGACCCGTGGCATGGATCAGGGAGACGTCGGGGCCGAGGATGCCGTGCTCGGCCCAGGACAGTACGGCCTTCGACCCGGAGGCGCCGAAGACCGCGTCGACGCTCACACCGACGCCCAAGTCCATTGCGGTGCGGGCGAGTTCGGGGCCGTAGGCGAGGGTGGGTCCGGCGATCTCGTCGGTGGCCAGGGTCGCCAGGCGCAGGGTGAGGAGCTGGTCGTCGCTGCTGAACCAGCGGTCCTTGAGGCGGTTCAGGTCGGCCGGCCACTGGCGGTCCCAGTCGCCGAAGTGCGGGCCCATGGAGGCGTGGACTCCCCGGATGCCGGTGTCCCGGAGCGCTTCGATCGCCGCGTCGGAGTGTTCGCGGGTCCGGGAGTTGTGCGAGAAGTCGAGCATGGTGGTGATGCCGCTGTCGAGCGCGGTGAGCGCCGCGAGTCGGGTGCCGATGTACATGTCCTCGGGCCGGTAGACGGTGGCGTATCCGGCGAGGGTGGTCATCACATAGCCGCCGAGGTCGTCGACGTCGGGCATGATCCGGCGCAACTGCGCCTCCCAGGCGTGCCGGTGGGTGTCCACGAGACCGGGCGCCAGGATCGTGCCGGACGCGTCGACGACCACCGCGCCGTCCGCCGCCAGGTCCGGCCCGATCGCGGCGATGCGGTCGCCCTCGACGAGCAAGTCGCCCTGGAGGGTGCCCAGTTCGGGGTCCATCGTGACGATGGTGGCGCCGGTGAAGAGGATGCGCCTGGCGGGGTCGGCGGACTGGCGGCGGAGCTGGGCGAGAGTGTCGTGGGTGTTCATGAAAAGGGCCTTTCAAGTGGGTTGAGAAGGTGCCAAGTTGGCTTCGCGTGCGGGATGTGGGGTTCAGGGCCTGCCCAAGCTGACTCAGGGCCTGCCCAGGCGGACTTCCTCCCCGTCGAGGACCTCCTTCACGGACCGCAGGACGATGTCGTCGATACGGCCGCTGTCGCGCAGGGCGGTGAGGGTGTCTCGTTTGACCTGGAGCAGGGCGAGTCGGAGGCTGCGGACGCTCTCGCGGCGGTGCGCGGAGCCGGGCGCGGGGGCCGTGCGGTCCTCGATGTCCTGGACCATGCGCGCGGTGTCCTCCTCGGGCACCCCGAACCGCTCGGCCAGTTCCGGCAGGGCGTCGAGCGCGGCGCTGCTCAACCGGCAGCGGGCGAGGGTGAGTTCGGCGCTCTTGTCCTCGTCGGCCGGGAAGCGGGCCCGGCGGACCACGGTCGGCAAGGTGGGGCCCAGCAGGGTGAGGGTGACGACGATGACCACCGCGGTGAGGAACACGACGGCGTCGCGCTGCTCGACCACCCGCCCCTCGGCGGTCGTCGCGGGTACGGTCAGCGCGGCGGCCGGCGAGATCGCGCCGCGCATCCCCGCCCAGGCCGGCGGCAGCCGCTGCGGAGCGGTGATCCGGCGGTCCCGCTGCTGGGGGCGCCGGTCCAGGAGCCGTACGAGACAGGGCATCGAGTAGAACCAGAGCAGCCGGGTGCCGAGTACCGCGACACTCACGGCGAGGGCGGCGACCGTCGCTCGCAGGAGCGACACGGAC
This sequence comes from Streptomyces sp. MBT65, assembly GCF_016612545.1. GTDB lineage: Bacteria > Actinomycetota > Actinomycetes > Streptomycetales > Streptomycetaceae > Streptomyces. The sequence goes on from NZ_JAENRY010000013.1 coordinate 18,338, forward strand.
GTCAACGCCCATACTGCGGAGGGGAGTTGCATGCCGACGAGGACGAACAGGGCGCCGTTGAGCACATAGCCGGCCACCTCCCAGACGGCGACGGCCTGGATCCGGGCCTCGGAGCCGATGACACGCGGCCCGAACCAGGCGGACACCAGACCGCACACGACGACCGCCAACACCGGAGACATGCAGGAGTTCGGCGGGGAGGTAGGCGAGGAAGGGCGTCGCCACGCTCAGCACGCTGTGCAGCAGTGGCTCCGGCAGTCGGCGCCTCACCGGGATCAGCAGCAGGGGCGACCGCGGCCCCGATCGCGATGCCGTCGGCGTACGCCGCGACGAAGGCCAGTGCCGTGCCGGACCAGGAGAAGGGGTTCTCGTCGGTGACGACGTCGACGGTCACGGCCAGCAGGACCAGCGCGGTGCCGTCGTTGAGGAGGCTCTCGGTTCGCAGCACGGTGAGGATGCGGCGCGGCATGGCCTTGGCGACGGCCGTCGCGTCCGTCGGGGCGAGAACGGCACCGAGGACGAAGGCGATCGGCCAGCCGTAGCCCAGCGCGTGGGCCACGACGGCGACCGCGACGGCGGTGGCGAGGACAAGACCGGTGGACTGGAGCGCGATGCTGCGGACGTTGTCGCGGATCTCCCGCACCGAGGAGGTGAGCGCCTCCCAGTACAGCAGCGCGGACAGGAAGAGGAACAGGACGACGTCCGGGGACAGGGCGAACGACGAGAAGGACGGCGTCAGCCCCACGAGGGTGCCCGCGGCGAGCAGCAGCAGCGGCTCGCTCAGACCCGTGCGCCGCGACAGCCGGCCCATCAGCAGGACGGCGGCCGCTACGACGACGATCAGTTCCAGGCTGTCCATGGCCGTACCGGGTTACGCGCGGTACAGGACGAGGTGCTCGTGATGGAGCACGCCGTCGCGGACGTCACCGGTGGCGGTGAAGCCGGTGTCGTCGATGTAGTCGATGTGGTTGCCGGTGACGGTGTAGCTGCCGGTGTAGGCGCTCCGCCGGTTGCCGCGAGCCTCGTCGTAGCGGCCGTCGGGCAGGAGTTCCTGCCGGATGTGGCCGTCGGCGGTGACCCACATGCCGACGAAGGGGTGCGGTGTCGCGTTCGTGTTCATGGCTCCACCGTCGCGGTCCCGCACGGGGGTAACCAGGCCACGCCTCTCCTGGGTGTCCGGCACCCACCCTCAGTGGACCGGTCCTACGACGGAGGCGTCGAAGGCGTGGGTCACCTCGGCGCTCGTGCCGGGCAGGAGCAGGGCGCGGGCCTTGTCCTCGAAGCCGCGATCGGTGGTGGTGAGGCGGTGGTGGTGCTGGGCGAGGTGCTCGGCCCAGGAGCCGACGAGGTAGTTCTCGATGAACCGGCCGGGTTCGTTGCCGTCCTGGTAGAGACCCCAGGTCAGCGCGCCGGTCCGGCGCCGGGAGCGGGCGACGTTGTCCATAGCGTCGATGAACTCGGCGCTGTCGTCCGGGGCGACGCGCTAGACGACCGAGACCAGCACCGGGCTGTCGGAGGGGCCGGGCACGAACACCAGGGGCGGGGTGGGCCAGTGGTCGGAGAGCGTGGGATCGATGCCTTCCATGCCGTAGAGGCGCCATCGGTGGAGGCTGAGCGCGCTCAGGAGCATGACGGCGGTGCCGATGAGGAGGGCGGTGGTCAGGCCCAGCCATGTTGGTCCTCGGGAGCGAGGATCGGGCCCTTGGCGAGCGTGGAGTAGAGCAGCCCGGCGGCGGGCGCGGCGAGCAGCACACCGGTGGGGTTGCCCGCGAAGTCGCGGACGATCTCGCCGCCGGGCGGGTTCGGCGAGTCCCGCGTGAAGCCGACGGCCTCCAGCGCGGCCCGGTTGAGGATCGCCGACTGGTACAAGTGCAGGACGAACACGGGGGTGTCGGGGGCGGCGGCGTTCAACTCGGAGACGGTCGGCAGCCGCTTCTCCGCGAACTGCTCCCCGGTCCAGCCCCCAACTACCCGCACCCACTGCCCCGTTGGTGTCCGCTCGGCCTGCTCCCGCAGCATCCGCAGCGCGGTGCGCAACGACCGTACTCCGTCCCAGCGCAGCTCCAGCAGATAGTTCAACCCGCCCCGGATGACGTGCAGATGGGAGTCGTTGAGCCCGGGGATCACCCGTCGGCCGAGCGCGTCCACGACCCGGGTGGCCGGGCCGATGTGCGGGGCGACTGTCGCGTCATCTCCTACTGCGCTGAAGACGCCATCGGTGATGGCGACGGCGGACGCCGCCGGGCGGGCCGGGTCACCGGTGTGGATGCGGGCGTTGCGGACGACGAGTTGGGCCGGGTGTTCGACTCCGTCGTGGGGGCGTAGGCCGGCCACGGGCATGGTGCTGCCCTCGGGCGCGGTGCTGCTGGTCACGTCGGCTCCTGAGGTCGGTCGGCTGGTGGCGTTTCGACGCTAGGTTTGCGACGATGGATCGGTCCAACACATGGATCTGGATGTATCGATCGCCAAAAGAGCTGAATCTACTGGATCGATTGGATCGGCTGGATGGGCTGAACCAAGGGACGGGCGCGGCATGGACCTGAGGCATCTGAAGTACTTCCTCGCCGTCGCCGAGACCCGTAACTTCACCCAGGCGGCGGCCAGTTGCTATGTCGCCCAGTCCGCGCTGAGCCAGCAGATCGCCCGGCTGGAGAAGGACGTCGGCGCCCAGCTCTTCAGCCGCACCAGCCGTTCCGTACGGCTGACGGCCGCCGGGGAACTCCTCGAACCGCTGGCCCGCCGCATACTCGCCGACGTCGACAACGCCCGGGCGGCGCTCGACGCCCTGTCCGGACTGCGGCGCGGGCGGCTGCGGCTCGGCCTGGTCCAGACGCGGGCCTCCTCCGTCGACCTGGTCGAGGTGATGGCCGACTACCACGCCCGCTACCCGGGCATCGACTTCCATGTGACCAACGCGCCCAGCGCGGAGATGGCCGCGTCGGTCCTGGCCGGGGATCTCGACATCGCGGTCGTCGGCCTCGGTCCGCGCCAAGTCCCGGACGGGCTGGACCACTTGGTGCTGGCCGTCGATCCGCTGGTGCTGATCGTGCCCGCCGGTCACGCCCTGGCCGACCACGACACCGTCGACCTCGCCGATCTGCCGGAGAGCCACCAGCTCATCCAGTTCACGCAGGGCAGCGGGCTGCGCCGCCAGGTGGAGGCCGCCTTCGCCCGCGCCGGGGTGGAACCCGGCCAGCACTTCCAGGTCGGCCAGATCCACGACATGATCCGGCTGGCCGCGCGGGGCATCGGCGTGACGGTCGTCCCCCGGTCGTCCGTGTTCGACGACTCCGTCGCGGACCCGGGTCCCCGCACCGCGCTGCCGTACGGGGCCCGCGCGCTGCGGATCGCGGACGAGGCGGCGGTGCACACCATCTGCGCGGTCCACGACAGCAAGCGGCTGGCGCCGGCTGCCGCCGCGTTCCTCGACGTGGTGGAGCGACACACGGTCCGGAACGGGAGCGATCGATCGGCATGACAGATCGCTGCGTCCGCATCCATATGTTGGACTGAACGCCTCCATGGGGCGAGGCTCGTCAACGAAGCCGGATCTCCAGCGAATGGGAGCAATGCCATGCCTGCCGCACTGCACGACGCGTGGGCCACAGTCGTCCCCGACATGAAGGACCGGCACGGCCCGCTCCCTCCGCTCATGCTCGCGCTGACGGTGGTGACCGGGCTCGTGGACGCCTTCAGCTATCTCGTCCTGGGCCATGTCTTCGTCGCCAACATGACCGGCAACGTCGTCTTCTCCGGCTTCGCGATCGCCGGCGCGGCGGGCTTCTCGCTGGCGGCCTCCCTCGCGGCACTGGCCGCGTTCGCGACGGGCGCCCTGCTCGGCGGACGGCTCGCGCACGGAGCCGGCGCCCACCGCGGCCGGGTCCTGCACCTGGCGCTGCTGCTGGAGACGACCCTGGTCCTGGCCGCGTACGTGGTCGCCCAGGTCACCGACACCGCGCACGTCGGCACGGCCGTCCAGTACACCCTGATCGCCCTCCTCGGCCTCGCGATGGGCGTGCAGAACGCCACCGCCCGTGCCCTGGCCGTGCCCGACCTGACGACGACCGTGCTGACCCTCACCATCACCGGGGTCGCCGCGGACAGCCGCCTCGCGGGCGGCAAGGGCAGCAAGATCGGCCGCCGGGTGCTCTCGGCCGCGGCGATGTTCGCGGGCGGTCTGGCCGGTGCCGTCGCGGTCGAGCACGGCGGCCGGGCGCTGCCCCTGCTGTTCGCCGCGCTGCTGCTGGTGGCGGCCTCCGGCACCGCGTTCGTCCTGACCCGCTCCGACGCCTCGTGGACGAAGCCGCTGTGAACGGCACCCGCCGCACACTGCACTCCGCCCTCCTCGAACTCGCCCTGACCGCAGTGATGTTGTTCGTCGTGGCCACCACGGTCCGCTGGCTGCCGGGCACCGTCGACCCGGCGTCCGGCGGCTGGTGGAACACCCCGGAGGGCCGCCTGCTCGCGGTGGCCCCGCTCTCCGGCTACACGGTCACCGCCGTCATGCTCTCCCCCTGGGGCCGGGTGACCGGCGGCCACATCAACCCGGCGATCACCCTCGCGATGTGGCGCTACGGCCGTACACCGGGCCGCGATGTCGCACCGTTCATCGCGGGTCAAGTGATCGGATCGCTGCTCGGCGTCGCGGCCGGACGCCTCGTCTGGGGGCCGGTGTTCGCCTCCCCTGCCGTGGACTTCGCCGTCATCCGCCCTGCTCCCGGCTGGAGTTGGGCCGCCGTCGCCGTGATCGAGACCGCCACGATGTTCGTCATCGTCGCCGTCGCCGGAATCGGCGTCTCCAGCCGCAGGCTCGGCCCGTTCACTCCCTGGGCGGTCGGCACGATGATCGCCGCGCAGATCCTCGCGTTCGGCACCCTGTCCGGCGGAATCGCCAACCCCGCCCGGGAGTTCGGCCCGGCGGTGTTCTCCGGGAGTCCGACCCTCCTGCCGGTCTGTCTGCTCGCACCGGCGCTGGGCGCGCTCGCGGCGACGGTCGTGATCAACCGGCTCAACTCCCTTCTCCGCACGGCCACTTCGGTACCGGCCGCGAAGGAACCGGCGTCGGCTTCCCGGCCGTAGCCGAAGCTCCCGCCGCGCTCTTCCCCGGGGGCGGCCGCACGGCCACAATGGACGCCCGGTGTCGGCGCGTTCGCGCCCTGGGAGGTCCCGTATGGCGTCGCAACCCGTGCCTCGGCCGAAGGGCGGCCCGGTGGACCGTCGGCCCGGGGCGCTTCCGGTGCCGGGACGCGCGGCGGGGCGGGACGCTCCCGTGCACGACGCCGCGACGCTCGGGTTCGTCGACCGGCCCGGACGCGACTACTGGTGGCGGCAGTTGAGCGAGGCGGTCCGGGACCGGATGGTCACCAGGGTCGGTCCGATCGTCGAGTGGTGGGCGTACTGCCACCGCACGGACGACGAGCGGCCGTACGCGGTGGTGTTCGGCGAGCGAGGACTCGCCGTGACCACACCCACCCTCAACGACCTTGGCGCGCCTGCCCAGTTGCTCACGGTCGTGCCGTTCGTGCCGTCCTCGTTGCGGCACGCGGTGGTGGTGCGGAAGCCGACCCGCCTGCGCCCCGGTCGTCCCGCGTCGGCGGGTGGCGACGCCCCGCAGCCGTACGGCGAGGAACTGCCGTTGCCCGCACGCCTGCGCGGAGTCCTCGGCAATCTGCCCGCGGAGGCGCAGGCGCGGTTGCAGTGGCCGTTCGTCAACGGCGACGAGTTCGACCGGGGCGACTTCTTCTACTCGGGGGACGACGACGAGTTGGACATCTGGTGCTACCTGGCCGGACGCCGGTGGGTGACCTTCGTGTCCGGGCACGGCTCGGGTCTGTCCGGTCCCGCGCACCGCGCCTCGTGGCGGCTGGTCTGCCGACAGGCCGAGGTCGCGGCACGGTGACCGCGGCCGACGAACCGGACTTCTACGTGCTGCTCGGCGTCCCGGCCGATGCCACCAGGGCCGAGATCGTGCGCGCGTTCCGCCGCAGCGCGCTGAGCCACCACCCTGACCGCGGCGGCGACGCGGACGCCTTCCGAGGCCTGCGCCAGGCCTACGAGACGCTGTCCGACCCGGTGCGACGGAAGGCGTACGACCGTCGGCGCACGTCGGCGTCGTGTGGTGCGCCCGTCGCCGATGCCGAACCGCCGCCGGCGGCCGACCCCTTCGAGTGGACCTCCGGTGCCGGGCCGCGCACGGGTGCCGGCTCGGGCAACCTGCGTGACCAGGGGGTACAGGCCGGCTCCTTCGCGGTGCACGACCCGGACCGTTCCTGGCGGCGGGACGACCGGTTCGCCTGGTGGAAGCCCGTCGAGGAACCGGGGCGGAAGCGACGCCGACGCTGACCCGCTTCGGTCACCGACACTCCGTCGCCACGATCCCGGAGCCCTCCCCCTTCGCCGGTACGAACAGCATCTGCCCCACCTCGAGACCCGTTCTCTTCCCCATGTCGTTGCGTTCCTGCAAGTCCGCGACGGTCGTGCCGTACTCGCAGGCGAGGGCGGACAGCGTGTCGCCGCGTGCGACGAAATGGATGCGGAAATTGAGGGAGGGCGTCGGCCGCAGGATCGGCCCGGTGATGTTCGGCGCGGGCAGCGACACGGTGAAGTGCGGTGTCGGCAGGAGAGCCGTGGGGAGGGGCCACGGCGAGTACCGCGAGACGGCCGCCCTCGGCAGCCCGGCCTGTGAGTAGGGCTGGTCGGAGCCGGAGCCGAGCAGGGCGGTCACCCACACCGCGCCCGCCACGGCCACGGCGACGGCGGTCACCCTGGCGACCTTGCGTTGCCGCGCGAGTTCTTCGACGACCAGGTCCGGCGCGCTCCTCGTACTCCGCCGAGGCGTGGTCCGGCCGGCCGGTGCGGCCACGGTACGCAGGGCCAGGACGACGGGCGCCTCGAAGTCCAGGCCGAGGCGCGCGAGTTCGGCGCGCAGGGCCGGCACCGCCGCCTTGTCGCGTGCGGCGGCCGCGACCAGATCGTCCAGGCGCCCGCGCGGATCCCGTGGGCAGTCCAAGAGGTAGCCCTGGGTCCAACTGAGCACCCAGCGCGCGCGGCCCGCGCCGGCCAGCGCCTGCCCGGTCAGCGCGTACAGGGCCTCGGTGAGCTGCTCCTCGGGCTCGGGCGCGTCGGTGAGACGGCGTACGAGCGCTGTCTGCTCTCCGCGTTCCAGCAGGCCGAGAACGGTGCCGAGCGTGGGGCGCGCGGTCGTACGGGGGTCGCTCGCCGCGTCCAGCAGGAGGCTCGCGAGTTCGATGGCGAACGCCTCGGCGGCCAGGTCGGCCCACTCCGCCCGGGGCAATGCCGTGGCCGAGCGCCCGGCTTCGCCGAGCATCTTGCGCTGCACCCGGGGCACCGGTGACGGGTCGCCGATCAGCGGGACCTCGTCCTCGACGGTCCTGGGAGGTGTGGTGGGCCGTGCCTCGATCAGTGCCAGCCGCCGGGCCAGCGACGGATGGGAGTCCAGCGCGGAACGGCCCGCCTCGACGGGGTTCGCGCGCAGGTCGGCCATCCGCCTGCGGACCAGCGGGTCGCCCGTCATGGCGGCGAACGCCTCGAACATGTCCTCGGGCACGAACCCGAGCCGCTGCACGGGCCGTAGGTACCGGCTCTCGAACCCGGCCCAGGTGATGCCGAGCGCATGGACGGCGCGCAGCGCCTGGGCGGTCACCTCCGGACCGACCATGGCGACCGCCTCCGCGTCCGCCTCCAGCTCCTGGCGTCGGCGCACCGCCAGCGTCAGGCGCATGTACACCCAGGCGTAGACGCCGATCGCCGCCTGGAACAGCCACGCGTACCCGAACCGGGCCTCGTCCGACCGCGCGGTCATCCGCAGCCGGAACAGGGTGGAGCGCAGCGACGCGGCCCCTCGGTAGGTGATCGCGCCGAACCGGGTGTGCCGGCCCGCGTAGTGGCCGAGTTCATGGCAGAGCACGGCCCGCAGTTCCGCGGGCTTCAGCCAGAGCAGCAGGGGCACGCCCAGGTTCATGGTCCGTTCCCCGACCGCGAAGCCGAGCAGCCGGGCGTCCTCCGACACCGACGCGTTGGCCTCCGACGTCAGGAGGATCCGGCCGGGCGGCCGGGTGCCCAACTGCCCGGCCAGATCCTCGACCAGCCGCCACAGGCCGGGCGCGTCGGCGCGGCGCAGGGTGACCGCGTCGGGTGGGGGCTCCTCCGTGCGGCTCACCGTGGCCATCCCGTACAGCAGGGCGGCGGCCCCGGGGATGCTGCCGGCCAGGGCGAGCGACCAGTTGCCGGCCTGCGACGGGCGTTCGACCATCCCGTGCAGCATGAGGACGACGAGTGCCGCGTCGGCCGCGAGGAGGGTGAAGGACACGACGTAGAACCCGGCGAGCATCCCCACGGCGAACAGCCCGCGTAACCACCCCACCACCGTGCTCACCGGCTCTCCCCCTGTCTGCGGGCCAGCGCCGCCCGCGCCCTGGCGAGCCGCTCCGGATCCTCCTCGACGGCCGCGCGCAGCCATGCCTGCGTGTCGCGCAGGGCGATGACGACGGGGTCCCGGCCGAGGCGGATCCAGCTCGGACGAGCCGTCTGCGGGCTGTTCGTGAACGGATCGTGCCTGCTCGTGTCGTCCGCGGCCATGTCCAGCGCCTCCGTGAGCGTTCGGCGCGCCTTGGACACGTTCGCGGCGACACCGCCGCGCGTCATCCGCAGCGTCTTGGCGATCTCGATCTGGGACCAGCCGTGCAGACAGAACAGCACCATGGTGACGCGCTGTCGTGGCGGCAGAGCGGCCAGCAGCCGGAGCACCTCGCGGGCCTCCGCGCTCTGTTCGGGGCTCGCCCGGACCGGCACGGGCACATCGGGGACCCGGTCCTGGCCCGTTCTGCGCCTGCGGTGCGTCTTCCACAGCCGCTGGACCGCGACCCGGTACGCCCACGCCTCGGGCAGCTCGTACCCGGCGATCCGGTCCCAGGCCCGATAGGCCTCAAGGAACGCCTCCTGGGTGACGTCCTCGGCGTCCTCCCGACTGCCGCAGAGCATGATCACCTGCGCCAGCACCCGTCCGTACGCCCCGGCGAAGAAGTCCTCGAACTCCCTTTGCCCCACGGCCTGTTCCTGTCCCGCGCTCACCGCTGATCCACCCCGGCCGGCGCTACGACCGCTGCCGTTCGCGCGTTCAGCGTGTCCCCGTCGGCACGTGTGACCTCGACCGTGCCCCCGGGCCCGGCCGCCCGCACGACCGTGGCCAGCGCGTGCGCCCACGCACGCTCCCGCACCGGCTGCGTCCACAGCAACGCCAGCGCGTACACCAGCCGTGCGCACACCGGCACCACGACCACCACCACAGGTTCGACAACCATTTCAGGGTCCCTCCACAGGATCACAGCAGTGACACCCTGATACAGCCGCCCGTGCCCAACTGGTTTACCCGGGACCGCGATTGGGCTGATCCTCACGGGTTTCCCTGGCGTGCTCCGGGATCACGAACGAGGGCCGGCCGAAGAACACGAGAGAAAGCTGAGCCACGAGCCCGAGGAGAAAGACGATCAGCCCCGCGGCCGCGACCCCCGACGCGACCGGGCTCCTCGCACCCGGGCTCCCCGCCGCCGGCAGCCAGGCGCCGCCGAGGAAAAGGAGCGTCAAGCCGCTCAGGCACACGGAGTTGAGCACGGAACCGCTTTCCAGCCTCCGCTGCCCCTTCTCGCCAAGATGCCGCCAGAGGGGCCCCGGCGACGTGCGCACCGTGGGGTCGCGCCAATACCTGACCGCTCGCATCCAGGAGCGGGCGGAGAACGCGGCGAAAGCGACGGCACCGGTGAGAGCGGTCCAGGACGTCATGGCAGGAACGACCTTCCCCTGTCCGAAGCGATGTTGTTCGCCATGGTGCTGGTGACAGAACCTACCGCCACTTCCCCACCCCCTTCCGTGACACGGAAGCGCTATTGCGGCCCCGCACCCCCCTTCCGGACGATGACGCCATCACCCACCGACGGGAGCCGCAACGATGCCGCACATGACCGCCTTCGCCAGGAACCAGTGGTATGTCGCCGCCTACAGCCACGAGGTCGGCCGTGACCTGCTCGGCCGGACGATCCTCGGCGAGCCCCTCGTCTTCTACCGCACCGAGGACGACGGCACCGCCGTGGCACTGCACGACCGGTGTGTGCACCGGCGGTTCCCGCTCTCCGAGAGCCGGCTCGACGGCGACCGGGTCGTCTGCGGCTACCACGGCTTCACCTACGACACGACCGGCACCTGCGTGTACGTGCCGGGCCAGAAACGCATCCCCCGCACCGCCCGCGTCGCCTCCTACCCCGTGGTCGAGCAGGACGCGCTGGTCTGGGTGTGGATCGGCGACCCGGCACTCGCGGACCCGCAGGTCATCCCCCGCGCCCCGCACCTCGCCTCCCCCGACTGGGTCACCGTCAGCGGCATGGAACCGATCGACGCCGACTACGGCCTCCTCGTCGACAACCTCCTCGACCTCTCCCACGAGACCTACCTGCACGGCGGCTACATCGGCTCCCCCGAGGTCGCCGAGACACCGATCACCACGGAGGTCGACGAGGGCGCCGGCGTCGTCCGGGTGAGCCGGCACATGGGCGACGCCGCGTGCCCGCCGTTCTACGCCAAGTCCACAGGAATACAGGGGCGGATCACCCGCTGGCAGGACATCGAGTACCACGCGCCCTGCCTCTACCTCCTGCACAGCCGGATCGCCCCGGTCGGCGTCCTCCCCGAGGAGGACGGCAGCGACCCGAACGGCTTCCACACCGAGATCACCTACGCCATCACGCCCTCCTCGGACGGCAAGGTGTACGACTTCTGGGCGGTCTCGCGCGACTGGGCCACGGACGACGCCGAGGTCACCGAGTTCCTGCGGAGCAACAACCACACCGTCGTGATGCAGGACGTGGACGCGCTCAACCTCCTTCAGAAGACGCTGGGTTCGGAGCGCGCCGGCTATCAGGAGCTGAGCATCAACATCGACACCGGTGGTCTCGCCGCCCGCCGGATCCTCGCCCGGCTGGTCGAGGAGGGCGCCAAGCCCGTGGAGAAGGTCCAGTGACCGCTCCGACCGGCGAGGTCTACCGCATCGACTGGCTGCCGGGGACCGACATCCTGCACGGCACCTGTCACTGCGGCCGCGAGCACACGTCGCAGGACCCGATCGAGATGTGGGAGTGGATGCTCGCCCACCCCCGCGGCCACTCGGTCGACGATCCGCAGGGAGCCGGCACATGACCACCTACGAGGCCGAACTCGTCGTAGCGGAAAGGGAGTTCGCAGCCGACGGCGTCCTCGCCCTCACCCTGCGCCACCCGCTCGGCGATCAACTCCCCGCCTGGGAACCGGGCGCCCACATCGACGTCGTGCTCGGCCCCGACCTGGAGCGCCAGTACTCGCTGTGCGGCGACCCGGCCGACCGTGCAGCATGGCGGATCGCAGTGCTGCGGGAATCGGACGGGCGGGGCGGATCGGCGTATGTGCACGGGCAGTTGGGGCTGGGCGACAAGGTGCGGGTGCGCGGGCCGCGCAACCACTTCCGGCTGGAGCCCGCCCCCCGCTACCGCTTCGTCGCGGGCGGCATCGGCATCACCCCCCTCCTGCCGATGCTGGCCGCGGCGGAGGCGTCGGGCGCGCGGTGGACCCTCCTCTACGGCGGCCGCACCCGCAACTCACTCGCGTTCACGGAGGAGTTGAGCCGCTACGGCGACCGTGTCACCCTCGCCCCGCAGGACGAGGTCGGACTGCTCGACCTGCCGTCGGTGCTGGACGACGTACCAGAAGGGACCCTGGTCTACTGCTGCGGTCCCGGGCCGCTGCTCGACGCGGTCGAGGCACGCTGTCCCGGCGGGATCCTGCGGGTGGAGCGGTTCCAGCCGAAGGCCCAAGTGGCGGGCGCCGACAGCGAGTTCGAGGTGGTGCTGGAGCGGAGCGGCAGGACGGTCACCGTCCCGGTGGGCGTGTCCGTGCTCGACACCGTGCGCGCCGCCGGTGTCGAGGTGCTGTTCTCCTGCACCGAGGGCACCTGCGGGACCTGCGAGACCGAAGTCCTCGAAGGCACCCCGGACCACCGCGACTCGGTGCTGAGCGAGGACGAACGCGCGGCCGGCGAGACAATGCTCATCTGCGTCTCGCGCTGCCTGGGAAAGCGGCTCGTCCTGGATCTGTGAGGACGCGGGCCGGATCTGTGACGACACCGCACAACACGCCAAGAGCACACTTCGGCAACTGTCAACAATATTGTGAGCACTAGGCATTGACCTGGCCGCGACGGGGCCCTACGTTCCCGCTCAACACCCATTGAGCACCACTGTGCGATCTGCGCACAGCCTGTCGGAACACCGTCGTCTGCACAGGAGTTGCCATGCGTCGTCTGCTCGTCGGCCTCGCGGCCGGAACAGTGCTGGTCGCCGCGTCGGCCTGCGGTTCGTCCGGCAACGGAGCGTCGGATCAGAACAGCTCGTCCACCGGCACCACCACGGTCAAGGTGGGGGTCATCCCCATCGTCGATGTCGCCCCGCTCTATCTCGGCCAGAAGGAGGGCATCTTCAGCAAGCACGGCCTGAAACTGTCGATGACGCTCGCCCAGGGCGGCGCGGCCATCGTGCCGGGGGTGGTCAGCGGCCAGTTCCAGTTCGGCTTCTCCAACATGACCTCCCTCATGCTCGCCCAGTCCAACGACGTCCCCGTGAAGGCCATCGCCAACGGTGTGGCCTCAACGGGCGTGTCCGGCAAGGACTTCGGCGCCCTCGTCGTCAAGAAAGGCAGCACCCTGAAGTCGGCGAAGGAGCTGGAGGGCAAGAAGGTCGCGGTCAACACGCTGAAGAACATCAACGAGACGGCCGTACGCGAATCCGTCCGCAAGGCCGGCGGCGACCCGGACAAGGTCAAGTTCGTCGAGCTGGCCTTCGACCAGATGCCGGCCGCGCTCGACAAGGGCCAGATCGACGCGGCGATGGCCGTCGAACCCGCACTCACCACGATGCTCGACCAGGGCGCCCAGCAGATCGCCTGGCCGCTGGTCGACGTGGCGCCGAACCTCACCGTCGCCATGTACTTCACCTCGACGGCATACGCGACGAAGAACCCGGACGTGGTCAAGAAGTTCCAGGAGGCCACCGCCGAGTCCCTCGCCTACGCGGACGCCCACCCGGACGAGGTCCGCCAGATCGTCGCGACCTACACCAAGGTCCCGGCCAGCGTGCTGACCAAGGTGATCCTGCCCAAGTGGCCCGCCGACGCGAACCGTTCGTCGATCGAGGCGCTGGAGAAGCTGAGCGAGACCGACGGCCTCTTCAAGAAGACCCCCGACCTGAACACGCTGCTTCCGTGAAGGGACTGAACACCGCACTCGGTGCGGCCGGACTCGCGGCCTTCCTCGCCCTCGGCGAGGTCGTGCCGCGCGTCGGCATCGTCAAGGAGGCGTACTTCCCGCCGACCAGCCGGATCGCGTCGGCGTTCTGGGACGAACTCACGGACGCCGCCTTCTGGTCGGCGCTCGGCGACACCCTCACCGGCTGGGCCCTCGGCCTCGCTATCGCGGTCGGCGCGGGCATCGTCGCAGGCGTCCTGCTCTCGGTCGTCCCCCACCTCCGCGAGGTGACCGCCTCGACGATCGAGTTCCTCCGCCCGATCCCCTCGGTCGCCCTCATCCCCCTCGCGGTGCTGTTGTACGGCACCGAACTCAAGTCGGTGCTCCTGCTCGTCGTCTACGCCTCCTTCTGGCAGATCCTGATCCAGGTCCTCTACGGCGTCCAGGACGTCGACCCGGTCGCCGAGGAGACGGCACGGTCCTACGGTCTCGGCACCTGGGCCCGGGTGCGGCACGTGCTGTGGCCGAGCGCGCTGCCGTACGTCATGACGGGCGTACGACTGGCCGCGGCCGTCGCACTGATCCTCACCATCACGGCCGAACTGGTCATCGGCGCACCGGGGTTGGGCGCGACCATCGCGGTCGCCCAGTCCTCGCAGGCCGTGCCCGAGATGTACGCGCTGATCGTGGTGACCGGTCTGCTGGGGCTGCTCATCAACGTGGGCGCGCGCACGGTGGAGCGGCGGGCGCTGGCCTGGCACCAGTCGGTGCGCGGGGAGGTGGCGGTATGAGGCGGGCGCTGACCCGGCTGCTGTTCGCCCTCGCGCTGCCGGCCGTCCTGGTCGCCGTGTGGTGGCTGGCGTCGGACGGCAGCACCAACGTGTACTGGCCGCCGCTGCGCACGATCCTGAAGACCTTCCCCGACGTGTGGACCGGCGACCGCCTCAAGGCCGACGTCCTGCCCAGCGTGCTGCGGCTCGCGGCGGGTTACGCCACGGCGGCCGTCGTCGGCGTCGCGCTCGGCACGGTGATCGGCTCCTACCGGCGGGTGCGCGCGGTGTGCGAACCGGTCCTGGAGTTCCTGCGGGCCGTACCGCCACCGGTGTTGGTCCCGGTCATCATGCTGTTCGCGGGCATCGGCGACACGATGAAGATCGTGGTCATCGCGAGCGGCTGCGTCTGGCCCGTCCTCCTCAACACCGTCGAGGGCGTCCGCGCGGTCGACCCGGTCATGAAGGAGACGGTCCTCTCCTACGGCGTCACGGGCGCCGCCCGGCTGCGCACGCTGGTGCTGCCGGCGGCGAGCCCGCAGATCTTCGCGGGGCTGCGGCAGGCGCTGTCCATCGGGATCATCCTCATGGTCATCAGCGAGATGTTCGCGGCCACCGACGGACTGGGCTTCACCGTCGTCCAGTTCCAACGCAGCTTCGCCATCCCCGACATGTGGACCGGCATCCTCGTCCTGGGCATGCTGGGATTCCTGCTCTCCGTCGTCTTCCAGATGGTCGAGCGGCGGGTGCTGGGCTGGTACCACGGCCTGCGCGCGGCCGCCCGCCGGTCCTCCTGAACATCGCGAAAGGGCGGTCCATGCACGCGCAACTCGACGTATCCGGCCTGAACAAGGTCTACGAGGGTTCCGGTCGCCGGGTGGAGGCGGTACGGGACCTCACCTTCACCGTCGACGCGGGCGAACTCGTGTGTCTCGTCGGCCCGTCGGGCTGCGGCAAGACCACCCTGCTGAAGTGCATGGGCGGACTGCTCACCCCGACCGCGGGCGAAGTCCGCCTGGGCGGACGGAAGGTGGACGGTCCGCCGCCCGGGATGGCGTTCGTGTTCCAGGAGTACGGGCGCAGCCTCTTCCCCTGGATGCGGGTCGGCGAGAACGTCGAACTGCCCCTGAAGCAGAAGGACTTGAGCAAGGCGCGCAGGCGTGAGCTGGTCGCGGACGCGCTGGAGTCGGTCGGGCTGACGGAGGCCGCGGGGGCGTATCCGTGGCAGTTGTCCGGCGGTATGCAGCAGCGGGTCGCGATCGCGCGGGCGCTGGCGTACGAGCCCGAGGTCCTGCTGATGGACGAGCCGTTCGCGGCGGTCGACGCGCAGACCCGGGCCGATCTGGAGGACCTGGTACGGGGGTTGTGGCGGGAGCGCGGCATCACGATCCTGTTCGTGACGCACGACATCGACGAGGCCGTCTACTTGGGCGAGCGCGTGGTCGTGCTGTCCGCGTCCCCGACCGTCGTGCAGGAGCAGCTGAAGGTCGATCTGCCCCTGGAGCGCGACCAGTTGCACACCCGGGTCGCCCCGCGCTTCGCCGAACTGCGGACCCACGTCTACGAGCAGATCCAGGCGGCGAAGCGCGGAACACTCCCGGTTCAGGACCGCCTCATGAAGTCGGACACGCCTCCACTTCACTGAACACGAACGCGGGTGACGACTACACGGTGCGGAGCCAGACAGCCGTGTCCTGCGGCAGGCGACCCAGGTCGTCCAAGGGGTCGCTGACGAGCAGGAGTCGGGTGTGCGGGGGGAGGCCGACGGGCGTGCCCGACAGGTTGACCACGCACATCGCGCCGTCCGTGCGGGTGAAGGCGAGGACACCCTCGGGCGCGGGCAGCCAGGCGAGGGGACCGTTGCCGAACGCCGGCCGGAGGCGGATCGCCTCGCGGTAGAGGTTGAGCATGGAGTCGGCGGTCCGCCGCTGACGGTCGACCGCATACGATGTCCAGCCGACCGGCTGCGGCAGCCACGGCTCACCGCGCGAACCGAAGCCCGCGTACGGCGCGTCCTCGACCCAGGGCAGCGGCACCCGGCAGCCGTCGCGGCCGGGGTCGGTGCCGCCGGAGCGGAGGTACATCGGATCCTGTATGCGGTCGACCGGCAGCTCGACCTCGGGCAGTCCCAGCTCCTCCCCCTGGTAGAGGTAGACCACTCCGGGCAGGGCCAGCGACAGCAGCGCCGCCGCCCGGGCGCGCCGGGTGCCCAGCGCGAGGTCGGTCGGGGTGCCGAAGGCCTTGGTGGCGAAGTCGAAGCCAGTGTCGGCGCGGCCGTAGCGGGTGACCGTGCGGGTCACGTCGTGGTTGCAGAGGACCCAGGTGGCGGGCGCGCCGATCGGGGCGTGCTCGGCGAGGGTCTCGTCGATCGAGGTGCGCAGCCGGTCCGGGTCCCAGGGGCAGGACAGGAAGGCGAAGTTGAAGGCGGTGTGCAGTTCGTCGGGGCGCAGATAGCGGGCGAAGCGTTCGGTGTCGGGGAGCCAGACCTCGCCGACGAAGACGGCGCCGTACTCGTCGGCGACGGCCCGCCAGGAGCGGTAGATGTCGTGGAGTTCGTCGCGGTCGACGAAGGGGTTGGGGTCGCGGCCCTCGACGAAGTCGGGCAGTGCGGGGTCCTTGGCGAGGAGTGCCGCCGAGTCGATGCGGACGCCTTCGACCCCGCGCTCGAACCAGAAGCGAAGGATGTCCTCGTGCTCCTGCCGCACCGCCGGGTGGGCCCAGTTGAGGTCGGGCTGCTCGGGGGTGAACAGGTGGAGGTACCAGTCGCCGTCGGGGAGGCGGGTCCACACGGGTTCGGTGGAGCCGGCGAACTGCGACGGCCAGTCGTTGGGCGGGAGTTCACCGTGTGCGCCGCGTCCGGGGCGGAGGTGGAACAGCTCACGCTCGGGGCCGCCGGCGAGGGCGGCACGGAACCACGGGTGCTGGTCGGAGACGTGGTTGGGCACGATGTCGACGATCGTGCGGATCCCCAACTCCCGTGCCTCGGCGATGAGTTTCTCCGCCTCGGCGAGCGATCCGAAGGCCGGGTCGATGGCGCGGTAGTCGGCGACGTCGTAGCCGCCGTCCTTCATCGGTGACAGGTACCAGGGGTTGAACCACAGGGCGTCCACGCCGAGTTCGGCGAGATACGGCAGTCTGGAGCGGACTCCCGCGAGGTCGCCGGTGCCGTCGCCGTCGCCGTCCGCGAAGCTGCGCACGTACACCTGGTAGATGACGGCGGAGCGCCACCAGTCGTCCTGGCTCTGGGCATGGGGGGGCTGTCCCACGGTGCTGGCCTTTCTGTCGGGGGCGTCGAAGGGGGCGGTGTCAGCCCTTCGTGCTGCCCGCGCTGATCCCGGCGATGATGTGCCGCTGGAAGACCAGGAACATCGCGACCATGGGGATGCTCGCGATCACCATCGCGGCGATGAGCACGGTCAATTGGATGTTCTGGGACAGCTGGACGAGTGCCACGCTGATCGGCTGTTTGTCGGTGTCGGAGAAGACCATCAGCGGCCACAGGAAGTCCTGCCAGACGGCGACGAGCGCGAAGATCGAGACGACGCCGAGGACCGGGCGGGACATGGGCAGCACGATGGACCACAGGGTGCGGAGTTTTCCGGCGCCGTCGATCTCGGCGGCTTCCAGGACGTCGCGCGGGAGTTGGTCGAAGAACCGCTTGAGGAGATACAGGTTGAACGCGTTGGCGACGGCGGGGAGCCAGATGCCGAGGGGGTCGTTCAGCAGGCTGGTGTGGATCAGCGGGAGGTCGGCGACGGTCAGGTACTTCGGTACGACCAGGGCCTGCGCCGGGACCATCAGCGTCGCCAGGATGCCGCCGAGGATCACCTTGCCGAAGGCGGGCTTGAGTTTGGACAGGGCGTAGGCGGCGGCCGTGCACAGGACCAGTTGGAAGATCCACGCGCCGGCGGCCTGGACGACCGTGTTCCACAGGTGCTGCGGGAGCTGCATCAGGTCCCAGGCGTCGGTGTAGCCGCTGAGGTGCCAGTGCTCGGGGATGATCGTGGGCGGGGTCCGCGCGATCTCGTCCGGCGACTTCATGGCGCCGGTGACCATCCAGTAGACGGGGAAGAGGAAGGCGAGCGCGAAGAGCACGACGACGCCGGTGAACACCGTCCAGTAGACGGCCTTTCCGCGCGCTCGGGCGAGGGTCGCCGGGGAGAGCAGTGTGCGGGTGGTCACAGGTCGTCCTCTCCGGAGCGGGTCAGCCGCAGATAGGCGGCGGAGAAGACACCGAGCAGCACGAGGAGCATCACGCTGAGCGCGCAGGCGCCGCCGAAGTCGTTGTAGAGGAAGGCGTATTTGTAGATCAGGTAGAGCACGGTGACGGTGGCGTTCTCCGGGCCGCCGCCGGTGATGACGAACGGTTCGGTGAAGACCTGCATCGTGGCGATGATCTGAAGGAGCATCAGCATCAGGATCACGAAGCGGGTCTGAGGGATCGTCACGTACCGGACGCGCTGGAGGAGACTCGCGCCGTCGAGTTCGGCGGCCTCGTACAGGTCGCCGGGGATGGACTGGAGCGCGGCCAGGTAGATCAGGACGGTGCCGCCCATGTTGGCCCAAGTCGCCACGATCACCAGGGAGATGAGGGCGGTGTCGGTGCCGTTGGACCAGTTCGAGGTGGGCAGGTGCAGAAAGCGCAGCGTCTCGTTGGCGAGGCCCGCTCCGGGGTCGTAGAACCATTTCCACAGCAGGGCGGTGACCACCGGCGGGATCATCACGGGGAGGTAGACGACGATCCTGAAGAAGGCCTTCCAGTGCCTCAACTCGTTGAGGACCAGGGCGAGTACGAACGGGATCGCGAAGCCGACGAGGAGGGCCAGCAGGGTGAAGACGAGGGTGTTGCGCCAGGCCGCGGTGAACTCGGGATCGTGCCAGACCTGGGTGAAGTTGTCGGTGCCGACCCACTCGGGCGAGGAGCCGGGCGTGTACTTCTGGAAGGAGATCACGACCGCGCGGATCGCCGGGTACCAGGAGAACAGGGCGAAGCAGATGAGCCCGCCGATGAGGAACGCGTAGGCGCGGGCCTGGTCCAGGAGGCGGCGCCGCCTCCGGCCCCCGGCCGGGGGCGGCGCCTGGACCTGTCGTACCGCCGTCGTCGGGGCGGGACTCCGGGTGGCCGTCCGGGTCATCGGGTCAGCCCCGGGCCAGGATGCCGTCGATCTTTCCGGAGGCGTCCTTGAGGAGTTGGTCGATGTTCGCGTCCTTCTTGGTGAGGACGGCGGAGACGGCTCCGTCGAGGACGGAGTAGATCTGCTGGGCGTCCGGCGGCTCGATCTTCATCTGGAGGGACTGGTTGCCGTCCAGGAAGGCCTGGTAATTCTGCACCGGGACATTGGAGTTGGCCTTCTTGACCTGCTGGTCCTTGGCGTCGGCGGCGCCGGTGAACAGGCGCGGTTCGGGCAGTCCGACGGGTGCGTTGGCCTGCTTGGCGCGGGCGTAGTCGCCGAGGAAGCCGCTGCCCGGGGTGAGGAACATGCTGTCGAGCCACTTGAGTCCGGCGCGGATCTGGGCGGGCGTGTCGTGCTTGTTGAACATGTAGCCGTCGCCGCCGATGAGCGTGCCCTGGCCGCCGGGCATCGGGCCGAGGGCGAGGTCGTCGTAGTTGCCGCCCTTCTCCTTGACCAGGATCGGGATGTTGTCCGGGGCGGAGAGGTACATGCCGAGCTTGCCCGAACCCATCAGCTGCTGCACGTCGTTGATGACGAGGAGCTGCTTGCTGCCCATCGAGTTGTCGGTCCAGCGCATGTCGTGCAGGTTCTGCAGCACGGCGTGGCCCTGGGGTGTGTCGACGGTGGCCTTCTTGCCGTCGGCGCTGACGACGTCACCGCCCTGCGAGTACATCTCGGCGGTGAAGTGCCAACCCCCCTGGTTCTGGGCGCTGTAGTCGGCGTAGCCGACGGTGCCGTTGCCGAGCGCGGCTATCTTCTTCGCGTCGGCCCGGACCTCGGCCCAGGTCGTCGGCGCCTTGTCGGGGTCGAGGCCGGCCTGCTGGAAGAGCTTGCGGTTGTAGATCAGGCCCATCGAGTAGCCGGTGCGCGGGATGCCGTAGATCTTCCCGTCGACGGTGTAGATGTCCCGGAGCTGCTGCTGGATGGTGTCGTAGCTCTTCAACTCCTTGACGTACGGCGTGAGATCGGCGGCCTGGTTGATGTCGACGACGTGCTTGGCGTCGGTGAAGTACGTGTAGAACACGTCCTCCATCTGGCCGCCGGCGAGTTTGGCGTCGAAGGTCTTCGGGTCCTGGCAGGGGAACGCGTCATGGGTGACGACGTCGATGTCGGTGTTCTTCTTCTCGAAGGCCGCGACATCGGAGTCGAAGAACTTGCGGTCGACCTTGGCGCTCTTGGGCGGCTCGCAGTTGACCGTGATGCGTGTCTTGCCGCTCGCCGAGTCGTCGCCGGACCCGCAGGCGGAGGCGGTGAGCGCAAGAGAACAGACGCCGATCGCGGCGAAGGTACGGCGGAACCCGGTGCTTCTCATCGGTGGACCCCTCTGGGCAGGAGCGGTGGGCGCCGCACACTCAAGCACCGCCGACATCCGTCCGCAAGATATCGCGCAGAATCTGTAATTATTCGACAGCGCGGCGACGCTCAGTCGCGCGGGGCTTGCGCGGTGGAACCACGCACTACCAGTTCCGGTTCGAAGAGCAGCTCTTCGGGCGGTACGGCCGTGCCGCCGACCTGTGAGTTCAGCAGCTCCACAGCCGCCCGACCCATGGCTTCGATGGGCTGGCGGACGGTGGTCAGCGGGGGCTCGGTGCAGTTCATGAAGGCGGAGTCGTCGTAACCGACGACAGAAATCTGTGACGGGACGTCAAGTCCCTTGCGGCGGGCGGCCCTTATCGCGCCGAGGGCGAGCGGGTCGCTGGCGCAGATGATGCCCGTGACGCCCCGGTCGATCAGCCGGGAGGCCGCGGCGTGACCGCCCTCGATGGAGAAGATGGCCCGGGCGACGAACTCGTCGGGCAGATCCCCGGAGATGGCCCGGGCGGCGGCCAGCTTCCGCGCGGAGGGCATGTGGTCGGCGGGGCCGAGGACGAGCCCGATGCGCTCGTGACCGAGGGAGGCGAGGTGGCGCCAGGCCTGCTCGACGGCGACCGCGTCGTCGCAGGACACGGCGGGGAAGCCGAGGTGGTCGATGGCCGCATTGACCAGGACGACCGGGATGTTGCGCTCGGCGAGCAGCCGGTAGTGGTCGTGCGGCGCGTCGGCCTGTGCGTAGAGCCCACCGGCGAACACGACGCCGGAGACCTGCTGTTCCAGCAGCAGCGTCACATAGTCGGCCTCGGAGACCCCGCCCTTGGTCTGGGTGCACAGCACCGGGGTGAGGCCGAGTTGGGCGAGCGCGCCGCCGATCACCTCCGCGAAGGCGGGGAAGATGGGGTTCTGCAGCTCGGGCAGTACCAGACCCACGAGCCGCGCGCGTTCGCCGCGCAGTTGGGTGGGCCGCTCGTAGCCGAGCACGTCCAGGGCCGAGAGCACCGCCTGTCGGGTGGGCTCGGAGACTCCGGGTTTGCCGTTGAGCACTCGGCTGACCGTGGCCTCGCTGACCCCGACCTTCTTCGCCACCTCAGCAAGTCGTCGCGTCATGCGCGCAAGAATAGCGCAAGATACGCAAGTGGTTTGCGTTATGGGTGAGTCGGATCGAGCGACCCACGGCTCCCGGCGCCGGTCAGTCGTGCGCGGCCCACAGCCCGCGCACATGCCCCAGATGCCGGGTCATGATCTCACGCACCGCCCGTTTGTCACGGTCCAACAACGCGTCGAGAAGTTCCAAGTGCTCCTGCGCGGAGGCCAGTAGGCGTCCGGCCTCGACCAGCGCGGTCAGCCCGTAGAGCCGCGAGCGCCCGCGCAGATCGCCGACGACCTCGACGAGGTGGGCGTTGCCGGCGAGGGCGAGCAGCCCGAGATGGAAGCGGGTGTCGGCCTCGACATACGCGATGAGGTCACCGGCCACGGCCGCGCCGACGATCTCCCGGGCGGCCGGCCGCAGCGCCTCCAGCGAGACCGGGTCGGCGCTCTCGGCCAGGCCGACCACCGTGGGGATCTCGATCAGCGCGCGGATGTGGGTGTACTCGTCGAGCTGTTTCTCGGAGACCGCGGTGACCCGGAACCCCTTGTTCGGGACGGTGTCGACCAGCCCCTCCTTGGCCAGGTCCAGCATGGCCTCGCGCACCGGCGTCGCCGAGACGCCGAAGCGGGCGGCCAGAGTCGGCGCGGAGTACACCTCGCCCGGCCGCAGCTCCCCCGCGATCATCGCGGCCCGCAGGGCGTCGACGACCCGCTCGCGATAGCTGCTCTTCCTGCCGCCCAGCACGGGCAGGTCCGGAGCGGTGGTGGGCGGGGCGCCGGCTCGCTGGACGGCCATCGAATCTCCTAGTGGTGCAAGGTCACACACGGTGCAATGTCACGCGTGACCGCCGATTATCCCCGGTCTAGAGGATGAATCCGCCCGGGAACGGATCGGTGGGATCGAGCAGGTACTGGGCGGTGCCGGTGATCCAGGCGCGGCCGGTGAAGCTCGGCAGGACGGCGGGGACACCGGCGACCTCGGTGGTGTCCAGGAGCCGCCCGGTGAACTGCGTGCCGATGAAGGACTCGTTCACGAACTCGGTGTGCAACGGGAGTTCGCCGCGCGCGTGGAGTTGCGCCATGCGCGCGCTGGTGCCCGTGCCGCAGGGCGAGCGGTCGAACCAGCCCGGGTGGATCGCCATCGCGTGCCGGGAGTGCCGGGCGGTCGCGCCGGGCGCGTACAGGTGGACGTGATGGCAACCGCGAATGGAGGCGTCCTCGGGGTGGACGGGCTCGTCGCTCTCGTTGATCGCCGCCATGAGGGACAGGCCCGCCTTGATGATGTCGTCCTTGCGGGACCGGTCGAAGGGCAGTCCGAACCGGTCCAGCGGCAGGATGGCGTAGAAATTGCCGCCGTACGCCATGTCGTATGTCACCGTCCGCCCGTCGGCGAGGGTGATCTCGCGGTCCAGGCCGACGGAGAAGGACGGGACGTTCTTGAGGGTGACGTTCTTCGCGGCGCCGTTCTCGACCGCGACCTCGGCGACGACGAGTCCGGCCGGGGTGTCGAGCCGGATCGTGGTGACCGGTTCGACGACCTCGACCATGCCCGTCTCGACGAGCACGGTGGCCACGCCGATCGTGCCGTGCCCGCACATCGGCAGATAGCCGGACACCTCGATGTAGACGACACCCCAGTCGCAGTCGGGGCGGGTGGGCGGCTGGAGGATCGCGCCGCTCATCGCGGAGTGGCCGCGCGGCTCGTTCATCAGGAACTGCCGGATGTGGTCGCGGTGTTCGCGAAAGTACAGCCGGCGCTCGTTCATGGTCGCGCCGGGGATGGTGCCGATGCCGCCGGTGATCACGCGGGTCGGCATGCCCTCGGTGTGCGAGTCGACGGCGTGCAGGACGAGTGTGCTGCGCATGAGGTTCCCTGGTCGATCGATGTCGGTGCGAGGGTATTTACACGAGTCCGGCCGCGACCGCCTTCTCGGTGGCGGCGCGCACGGCGGCCTCCTGCTCGGGCAGCAGCGGGACACGCGGCGGACGCACCGGGCCGCCGTGCCGGCCGACGATGTCCATGGACAGCTTGATGGCCTGCACGAACTCCACCTTGGAGTCCCAGCGCAGCAGCGGGTGCAGTTGCTCGTACAGCTTCTTCGCCGTGGCCAGATCGCCGCCGACGGCCGCGTGGTACAGCTCGACGCTCGCGGCGGGCAGCGCGTTCGGGTAACCGGCCACCCACCCCTTCGCACCCGCGAGCGCCAGCTCCAGCAGGACGTCGTCGGCACCGATCAACAGGTCCAGTTCCGGGGCGAGTTCGGCGAGCTGATAGGCGCGGCGGACATCGCCGGAGAACTCCTTGACGGCGTGGATGTACCCCTCGCCGTGCAGCTTGGCGAGGAGTTCGGGCACGAGGTCGACCTTGGTGTCGATGGGGTTGTTGTACGCCACGATCGGCACCCCCGCCTTCGCGACCTCCGCGTAGTGCGCGAGGACCGAACGTTCGTCGGCGCGATAGGCGTTGGGCGGCAGCAGCATCACGGAGGCGCAGCCGGCGTCGCGGGCCTGCTCGGCCCAGCGGCGGGACTCGGCGGAGCCGTAGGCGGCGACTCCGGGCATCACGCGCGCGCCGCCGATCGCGGCGACGGCCGTCTCGACGACCTTGGCGCGCTCCTCGGGGGTGAGCACCTGGTACTCGCCGAGCGAGCCGTTCGGCACGACACCGTCACACCCGTTGTCGACCAGCCAGGCGCAGTGCTCGGCGAACTTGTCGTGGTCCACTGCCAGTTCGTCGGTCAGCGGGAGCGCGGTGGCGACGAGAACGCCGCGCCAGGGGTGGTTCGGAGTGGTGGTCATCTGGAGTCCCTCTCAATGGGGTGTGACATTTTACTGATGGGCAGGGCGACGGCGGCGCAGGGTGCCGCAGCCGATCAGCCAGGGCGGTCAGTCAGGTAGGGCGGTCAGTCAGGTGATGCGGGTGATCGGCCGTCCTCGGTTCCACCCGCCCGCGCCAGCACCCCGAGCGGAACGGGTCGCGCGAACGGCCGCCGGGACGGGGCGAGTTCGCATCCCGCGAGCCCGGCGACGGCGGGCTCGCACATCCGCCCCTGGCACCAGCCCATCCCGGCCCGCGTCAGCAGCTTCACGGTGCGTACGTCACCGGCGCCGAGCCCGTCCACGGCCTCGCGGATCGCTCCCCCGGTGACCTCCTCACAGCGGCAGACGACGGTGTCGTCGGTGACGAGGTCGGTCCAACGGGCGGGCGGCGCGTACACGGTGTCGAGTGCGGTGAAGAACTCCCGTAGTCCGGTACGGGACTTGGCGGCGGTCGCCCAGGCGCGCGGGTCGGGTTCGATGCCGTGCAGGCGTGCGGCGGCGGAGCGTCCCGCGATGTGGCCCTCGGCCAGCGAGAGGGCCGCGCCGCCGATGCCGGTGGTCTCGCCGGCCGCCCAGACACCGGGGACGTCCGTGCGTTGTTCGTCGTCGACGTGGACGTTGATCCCGTCGAGCCGACAGCCGAGGGTCTCTGCGAGGTCGGTGTGCGGGAGCATGCCGTGGCCGATCGCGAGGGTGTCGCAGGCAATACGGCGTGCGGTGCCGGGCCGGACCCGCCCGCCGGTGTCGAGCGCGGCGACCGTCACCGCCTCCAACCGCTCCTCGCCGTGTGCCTCGACGACGGTGTGCCGGGTGAGCAACTCGACGCGGTGGCGCAGGAGTTGGGCCGCGCACTGGGCGCCCTCCACCACCTTGCCGGGTTGCGCGGCGAGCGCGCGGGTCTGTCGTACGAACGCCTTGGGATCGGCGGACTCGACCAGCGCGGCCACGTCGACACCGGCTGCCGCGAGGCCTGTTGCCACGGGGAGGAGAAGCGGGCCGGTGCCGGCGACCACGGCGGTGCGGCCGGGGACGGCGAGGGAGCCCTTGAGCATGGCCTGGGCGCCGCCCGCGGTGAGGACTCCGGGGAGGGTCCAGCCGGGGAACGGGAGGACCGTCTCGTAGCCGCCGGTGGCGAGGAGGACGGCGTCCGCGCGCACCTCGACCGGGGTCTCCTGTTCGGGGCCGAGGAGGGCGTGCACGGTGAAGTGGTCCGACCCCCGCTCCACGAGCCACACGTGATGGTCCGTCAAGTGCGTTGCTTGGCCTGCCTCCACGTGTCGCGCGAGGGAGTCCCTGAGCCGCTCCCACGTCCGCCACTGATGGTGCAGGGACTGCGGGCGCCGGGCGTTCAGTGCGGCGGCGGGCTGTCGGTAGAACTGGCCGCCCGCCCGCGCCGCCGAGTCGATCAGGGTGACGCGGACGCCGTGTGCCGCGGCGGCGACGGTGGCGGCGAGTCCCGCCGGGCCCGCGCCGATCACGGCGAGGTGCGGTCGGTCAGTCATCGTGGCCCGTCCCCTCCTGCGTACGGATGGCGTCCCCCGGGTGCAAGGGCACCAGGCAAGCCCGTTGGTTCGGGCGGGCGTTGACGACGACGAGGCAGTCGTAGCAGACGCCGATCCCGCAGAAGACGCCGCGCGGACGGCCCTCGCCACGAGTGGTGCGCCAGGACGTCACACCGGCCGCCCACAGTGCGGCGGCGACGGTCTGGCCGGGGAGCGCCTCGATCTCGCGGCCGTCGAGGGTGACCGTGAAGGCGGGGTCCGGGTGGGCCCCGGCGAGGTCCGACGGGGAGCTCATGCGCCCTCCTCCTCGGGGAAGCGGTCGGGCCGGAAGGGCGCCGGGTCGAGGTCCGGGGCCCGGCCGTCCAGCAGTTGGGCGATCAAGTGCCCTGTGCCGGTGGCAAGTCCGATGCCCGCGCCCTCGTGCCCGCAGGCGTGGACGAGGCCGGGGACACGGGGGTCGGGCCCGATGGCGGGCAGGTGATCCGGCAGGTACGGGCGGAAGCCGAGGTAGGAGCGCATCGCGCGGACGTCGGACAGGAACGGGAAGAGGTGCGTCGCGCCCGCCGCCAGCGCCCGGACGACCGGCAGCGAGAACGTCCGGTCGAAGCCGACGCGTTCGCGGCTCGCGCCGATCAGGATCGGTCCCGCCGCCGTGCCCTCGACGACCGGTGAGGTCTGAAGCGCGGCCGAGTCGCTGGCCACGTCGGCCACGTAGTCGGCGGCGTACACCTTGTGACGGACCAGGCGCGGCAGCGGTTCGGTGACGAGGACGAAGCCGCGGCGCGGGAGGACGGGGAGGGTGACTCCGGCGAGGGCGGCGAGTTCGCCGCCCCAGGTGCCGGCGGCGTTGACGACGGCGGGGGCGAGGATGTCGCCCCGGTCGGTGCGGACGCCGTCGACGGTGCCGTCCGCCCTGAGGAGTACGCCCGTCACCGTACGGCCGGTGAGCAGGCGGGCGCCCGAGGCCCGCACGAGGTGGGCGGCGGCGAGGGCCGGCATCACCTGGCAGTCCTGCGGGTAGTACACGCCGCCGGGGAGGCCGGGGGCGAGGTGGGGTTCCAGGTCGTGGAGGGTGTCGGCGTCCACCGGCTCGGCGACGACTCCGGCGGTGCGCTGCTCCTCGGCGAACCGCTCCAGCGCGGCGAGCCCGTCGGGCGTGGCGGCGACGACGAGGCCGCCCTTCGCCTCGTACTCGACGAACTCGCCGAGTTCTTCCGCGAGTTGTGCCCACAGGCGGCCGGAGAGGAGGGCGAGGTCGAGTTCCGGGCCCGGCTCCTTGTCGGAGACGAGGAGGTTGCCCTCGCCGGCGCCGGTCGTGCCGCCCGCGACCGGGCCGCGGTCCACGATGACGACGTCGAGGCCCGCCCGGGCCGCGTAGAGAGCGCAGGCCGCGCCCACCGTTCCGGCTCCGACGACCACGACATCGCAGGTCAGTCGCTTGTTCACGGCAGTACTATGTCACATTACTCTCTGGCTGGGTATGGTGCGACGCGTATGTCACCACCCCCGGAACCACCGCACACGGAAGAGGTGCCCGTCGTGGCCAAGGGCCGAAAGAACGGTCTCTACCGAGGAATCTCCGACGAGTTGTCCGCCCTGATGCGGACCGGCTGGGCCGACACCGAGCGCACGGACCTGGAGCCGACCGAGCAGGCCCCGTACGCGGCCCGCCGCCGGGCCGCGCTGTCCGCGCTCTTCCCGGGCGAGCGCCTGGTCGTGCCGTCCGGGAACCTCCTGATCCGCTCGAACGACAGCCACCACCCGTTCCGCCCGTACTCCGGCTATGTGCATCTGACCGGCGACCAGGCACGCGACGGTGCCCTGGTCCTGGAGCCCCGTCCTGACGGCGGTCACGACGCGCACTGCTACCAACTCCCCCGCGACAGCAGGGACAGCGACGAGTTCTGGGCGGGCTACACCGCCGAACTGTGGATGGGCCGCCGCCGCACACTGGCCGAGTCGGCCCTGGTGCTCGGTCTCCCCTGCCGGGACATCCGGACGATCGCCGAGGACCTGGCGAAGTCCTCCGGGACCCCCACCCGCATCGTTCGCGGTGTCGACCCGGCACTGGACGCGGCGCTCGACACGGACGAGGAACGCGACGACGAGCTGGAGTCGGCCGTCTCGGGACTGCGGCTCGTCAAGGACGACTGGGAGATCGGCGAGATGCGCCGGGCCGTCGACTCGACGGTGCGCGGATTCATCGATGTCGTACGGGAGTTGTCGCAGGCGGTCGCCACCTCGGAGCGCTGGATCGAGGGCACGTTCTTCCGCCGGGCCCGCGTCGAGGGCAACCATGTCGGCTACGGCTCGATCTGCGCCGCCGGTGAGCACGCCACGATCATGCACTGGACCGACAACGACGGCCCGGTCCGCCCCGGTGAACTCCTGCTGCTGGACGCGGGCGTGGAGACGCACAGCCTCTACACCGCCGACGTCACCCGCACCCTCCCGATCAACGGCACCTTCAGCCCGGTCCAACGCAAGGTCTACGACGCGGTGTTCGAGGCCCAGGAGGCCGGCATGGCGGCGGTGAGGCCGGGGGCGAAGTACCGGGACTTCCACGAGGCGGCCCAACGGGCCCTGGCCGCGCGGCTGGTGGAGTGGGGTTTCATCGAGGGGCCGGCCGAGCGGGTCTACGAGCTCGCGCTCCAGCGGCGGTTCACGATGGCGGGCACCGGGCACATGCTCGGGCTCGACGTCCACGACTGCGCCGAGGCGCGGAGCGAGGAGTACGTGGACGGGGTCCTCGAACCGGGCATGGTGCTCACCGTCGAGCCGGGCCTGTATTTCCAGCCGGACGATCTGACGGTCCCGGAGGAGTGGCGGGGCATCGGCGTCCGGATCGAGGACGATCTGCTGGTGACGGCCGACGGCTACGAGAACCTGTCGGCGGGCCTGCCCCGCTCGGCCGACGAAGTCGAGGCGTGGATGCGGGAGTTCGCGGGCTGAGTGGGTTGAGCGGAGTGAGTGGGTCGAAGCGGTCACCGCGCGCGCCGGGGTGACCGGTCGTCAGACACGGCTGGCGGTGGCCGTGTCGGCGGACAGCCGCTGCGCGACGTAGATCGGCAGGACGGAGAGCAGGACGAGCACGGCCGCCACCACGTTGACCACCGGCGCCTGTTGGGGCCGGGTCATGTTGTTGAAGATCCAGATCGGCAGGGTCTCGATGCCGGGCCCGGCGGTGAACGTGGTCACCACGATCTCGTCGAAGGACAGCGCGAACGCGAGCAGTCCGCCCGCGAGGAGCGCCGAGCGCACCAGCGGGAAGGTGACGTCGACGAAGGCGCGGAAGGTGTCGGCGCCCAGGTCCGTCGCGGCTTCCTCGTACGACCCGGAGGTGCGCCTCAGGCGGGCGACGACGTTGTTGAAGACGACGACGATGCAGAAGGTGGCGTGTCCGACGATCACCGTGAACAGGCCGAGGCCCACGCCGAGCGGCTCAAGTACCGTACTGAACGCCGAGTTGAGGGCGATGCCCGTGACGATGCCGGGCAGCGCGATCGGCAGGACGACGACGAAGGAGATGGCGTCGCGGCCGAAGAACCGGTACCGGGCGACCGCGAAGGCGATCAGGGTGCCGAGCACCAGGGCGATGGCCGTGGCGCCGAGTCCGGCCTTCACCGAGACCCAGAGGGCCGCGCGGGCGCCGGAGTTCTGCCAGGCGACGGACCACCAGTGCAGGGTGAGGCTGGACGGCGGCCAGCTCGCGCTGCGGTCGGGGTTGAGGGAGTTGACGAGGACGAGCAGGAGCGGGACGTAGATCACCGCGAAGCCGAACCCGGCGGCCACGCGCAGGGCGATGCGCGCGGAACGGGAGAGCTGCATGACATGTCACCCCCTTCGGAGGCGGTCGAAGGTGTTGTTGCGGGGTTCTACAGGCTGCTGAGCGCGCCCGTGCGGCGCATCGCGAGGAGGTACACGACGATGACGACGACCGGGACGGTGCCGAGGG
Source organism: Streptomyces sp. MBT65 (assembly GCF_016612545.1). Classification (GTDB taxonomy): domain Bacteria; phylum Actinomycetota; class Actinomycetes; order Streptomycetales; family Streptomycetaceae; genus Streptomyces. Next base: position 48,241 of record NZ_JAENRY010000013.1, read on the forward strand.
CGGCGGCCATGGGCAGGTTGAGTTCGATGTTGGAGTAGACGAGGTTGCCGACGAGCTGGGTCTTGCCGCCGACGATCTGCACGGTGATGTAGTCGCCGAGGCTGAGCGAGAAGGTGAAGATCGAGCCGGCGGCGACGGACGGCAGCACCATCGGCAGCACGACCGACCGGAGGGTCCGCCCGGCCCGCGCGCCCAAGTCGGCAGAGGCGTCAAGGAGGTTGGCGGGCAGTTGCTCCAGCGCCGTGTGGATCGGCAGGACCATGTACGGCAGCCAGAGGTACGTGAGCGTGAGGACCGTCGCCGGTAGTCCGAAGCCGGGTCCGCTCAGGCCGAACGGCTTCAACATCCAGTCGGCCAGGCCGCCTTGGGACAGGATGAGCCGCCACGCGTACACCTTGACCAGGTAACTGGCCCACAGCGGCGTGAGGATGGCGACCACCAGCAGCGGGCGCCACTTCGGCCTGGCGACGCGGGCGGTGTAGAAGGCGAGCGGGAACGCGATCACGGCGCACAGGACGGTGACGGCGAGCGCGACGCCGATGCTGCGCAGGATGACCTGCCGGTACACGGGCACCGTGAACAGCTCGTGGAAGTTGTCGGTCGAGAAGACCTTCACCACCTCGGAGGTGAAGGAGTCCGTCGTCCAGAACGCGGAGACGAACAGCACGCTCAGGGAGCCGAGATAGAGCACGGCGAGCCACAGCAGCGGTGCGGTGAGCAGCAGCGAGAGCCGCAGCCGGGGGCGCCGGTACAGCGCCCCCGCGGTCCGGTTCAGCAGGGACACGGCTCAGCCCTTGATCTCGGTCCAGGCCTGGACCCACTTGGCGTACGGCACGCACTTGACGTCGGTGCGGCCGTCGAGGCACTGCTCGATGGGCGTGTTCCAGAAGGCGATGTTCTTCCAGTACGCGGTGTCGGCGGCGTGGTAGGTGGTGCAGAAGTTCTTGTCGGTGGTCTCGGCGCAGGCCTTGGAGTTGGCGGGGGCCTCGCCGAAGTACTCGGCGACCTGGGCGTTGACCTTCGGCGAGACGATCCAATTGAGCCACTGGTAGGCGCAGTTGGGGTGCTTGGCCTTGGCGGAGATCATCCAGGTGTCGGACCAGCCGGTCGACCCTTCCTTGGGTACGAAGGCCTTGATCTTGGCGCCCTCGTCGGCGGTGAGGTTGGCGATGACCTGCCAGGTGGTGCCGACGACGGAGTCGCCGCTCTTGAAGGCGGAGATCTCCTTGAGGTAGTCGCTCCAGTACTCGCCGATGTCCGCGTTCTGCTTCTTCAGCAGGGCGACGGCGGCGTCGAACTGGGTCCGGTCGAGCGCGTAGGGGTCCTTGATCTTCAACTCGGGCTTGGTGGCCTTGAGATAGAGGGCCGCGTCGGCGATGTAGATCGGTGAGTCGTACGCGGTGACATGGCCCTTGTACTTCGAGGCGTCGTCGAAGACCGCGGACCAGGAGGTCGGGGCGGGGGTGACCTTCTGGGTGTTGTACATCAGCAGGTTGGCGCCGCGGCCGTGCGGGATGCCGTAGGCCTTGCCCTTCACCGAGTTCCAGGCCTGGAGCTTCAAGTCCGGGAAGATGTCCTTGTAGTTGGGGACCAGGCTCGTGTTGACGGGGGCGGCGTCGCCGGAGGCTATGAGGCGCAGGGAGGCGTCGCCGGAGGCGGAGACCGCGTCGTACTCGCCGGTCTTCATCAGTTTGACCATCTCGTCGGAGCTGGCGGCGACCTTGGAGTTGACCTGGCAGCCCGTCTGCTTCTCGAAGTCGCTGACCCAGTTCACCTTGGGGTCGTTGGAGCCGTCCTCGACATAGCCGGCCCAGGCGATCAGGTTGACCTCGCCCTCGCTCTTGCCGAGCTTCGACTGGGCTGTGAGGTCAGGGGGGTTGAGGCCGCCACCCGACGAGCCGCTGTCGGAGGAGCCGCAGGCGGTGGCGGCGAGCAGGACGGCGGCACAGGCCGTCACCTGGAGGGTTCGGGTGAGACGCACGGCGTTCTCCATGGGTGGAGGAGATGGGTGAGCGAGCGGATCCGCGAAGGGACGGATGAAGGAGCAGGCGGGGTCAGCAGTCGGCGATCAGCTGGGGTCGGGGACGTGCACCGTGTGGCGCCGGTGCCATTGCAGTAGCACCCGGCTGCCGCGGTAGGCGGCGACGTCCTCGGCGGAGGTCTCCAGGTTCTGCTGGAGCGCGGTGAGCCGGCCGCCCGCGTCGAGGTCGACGAGGAAGCGGGTGGAGTCCCCGAGGTAGACGACCTCGGCGACGGTGCCGGCGGCGCTCTCGTGATCCGGTTCGCCGGGCTCGGCGGAGTTCTTGAGGACGCGGATCTTCTCGGGCCGGATGCTGTAGGTGCCCGCGGTGCCGACGACGCGCTGGGCTGACTCGCCCGCCAGCAGGTTGGAGGTGCCGACGAAGGACGCGACGAACGGGGTCGCGGGGCGTTCGTAGACCTCGGCGGGGGTGCCGACCTGTTCGATGCGGCCCTCGTTGAAGACGGCGATGCGGTCGCTCATCGTCAGGGCCTCCTCCTGGTCGTGGGTGACGAAGACGAAGGTGATGCCCACCTCCCGCTGGAGCGCCTTGAGTTCGACCTGCATCTGCTCGCGCAGTTTCAGGTCGAGGGCGCCGAGCGGTTCGTCGAGGAGCAGCACGCGGGGGCGGCCGACGAGGGCGCGGGCGAGGGCGACGCGTTGCCGCTGGCCGCCGGAGAGTTGGGCGGGGCGGCGGGTGCCGTAGCCCTCGAGTCGCACTTCGGAGAGGGCTTTTCGGGCGCGGACGAGGCGTTCGGCCTTGGGGACCCTGCGGACCTTGAGGCCGTAGGCGACGTTCTGTTCGACGGTCATGTGCGGGAAGAGAGCGTAGTCCTGGAAGACGGTGTGGACGTCCCGTTCGAAGGGGGCGAGGCCGGTGACGTCCTGGCCGGCGAGTTCGACGGTGCCGCCGGTGGGGCTCTCGAAGCCGGCGATCATGCGCAGCACGGTCGTCTTGCCCGAGCCGGACGGGCCGAGCATCGAGAAGAACTCGCCGTCCCCGATCTCCAGGTCGACTCCGGCCACGGCGGTGGTCTCCCCGAACGATTTCCGCAGATCCCGCAGCCGGATCGCAATCCCCTCCATGGGCGGGAACCTTTCTGGTGCTCTGTAACGTTGCACGGAAACATATGAAGTCATAGTTCAAATCTCAAGACCCCCTTAGGGTAAAGCTTGAGTCAACGTGCAAGGTGGTGGCCGTGAACCAGCAGCAGCACATGAACGGCGGTGCCCGAAAGGCCGTCTTCGCCCCGGTCGACAACCGGGCGCGCGTGGACGCCGTCGTCAGCAGGCTCGGGGACGCCATCGAACTCGGACTGCTCGCCGACGGTGAGCAGCTGCCGGGCGAGAGCGAGCTCGCCGGGCAGCTCGGCGTGTCCACGGTGACCCTGCGGGAGGCGCTGATGGCGCTGCGCCAGCAGGGCCTCGTCACCACCCGCCGCGGGCGCGGCGGCGGCAGCTTCGTGTCACTGCCCGAGGTCCCCGGCGAGGAGCGACTGAAGGTCCGGCTGCGCGGCTGGAGCACCGAGGAGCTGCGTGACCTCGGCGACCACTGGGCGGCCCTGTCCGGCACCGCGGCCCGGCTCGCCGCACAGCGCACCGAGCCGGAGGATCTGGTCCAACTCCGGCGCAGCGCCGAGGAGTTGACACACGCACAGGACGCGGCGGCGCGCGGCCGGGTGTACGGCCGGTTCCATGTCGAGCTGGCCGCCGCCGCGCAGTCCGCCCGGCTCACCCGCGAGCAGGTCGCGTTGCAGACGGAGGTCGGCGCACTGCTGTGTCTGGTGCTCGGGAACGACGAATATCGTGAAGAAGCCGCGGCCCGTCACCGCTCCGTAATCTCGGCCGTGCAAGATGGGGCCCACGATTCGGCCAGGGAGTCGGCCGAGCGGTGCGTACAGGAGTCGACGGCGCGGCTGATCGCCGAGCGGCTGGCCCTGTAACCGTCATCGCGTCCGCTCCCCGTCTGCTGGAGGGCACGCATGAGCCTCGCGACGGCAACGCCAGCCACGGCACCCGAGCAGTCCGTCGCGGCCGGGGTCCGCTCGGCTCTGGAGTCCGTCTTCGACGCCGTGGCCGCCACCCGCGCCGACACCACGGCGCTGCTCGCCAAGGTGGCCGCGCAGGGCCGCCGCCCGGCGACCGTCGACCTCGCCGCGCTCCGCCCGGGCCTCCATCTCCGGCTCGCCCGGCACGAGTTGGTGTCCGGCGTCGGTTTCGTAGCCGCGCCGGGACTGCTGGGCGACGTACCGGCCTGGCTGGAGTGGTGGCAGGAGACGGGCGACGGGGGCGTCCGGCCGCTGCTGCTCGATCCCGAGCACTCGGCGTACGCGGACTACACGCACTGGGACTGGTTCGCGCTGCCCCGCGACACCGGGGAGCGGGCGGTGGCCGGGCCGTACGTCGACTACCTCTGCTCGGACGAGTACAGCCTCACGCTGTCCGCGCCGGTCGAGATGGACGGACGGTTCGCCGGAGTGGCCGCGGCGGACGTGTATCTACGACACTTCGAGGCGGCCGTGATGCCGATGCTGCACCAACTCCCGCGCCCGGCACGGCTGGTGAACGCGCGCGGCCGGGTGGCGGCCTCCACCGATCCTCGACACCTGGTCGGTTCGCTGAGCAAGGGACCGGACTTCGCGGAGGCGCTCGCGGCGGGGCGGGCCGGGTTCGCGCAGGGGGCGCGGTTGGTGCCGTGCGACGGGGTGCCGTTGGTGTTGGTGGTCGCGGAGCGGTGACCGAACTCTTCTGCCTGAGTTCCGAGTTGGGGCCCCATGCGTCGAACTCACCTGCCGGAGCGCCGTGTTGAGGCGAGCCGCACGGCTCCCGCGCTCACTCGGCGGCGGAGACCACCCTCAGGTGTCCGGCGCCGCGGCCCGCCCTGCGGACCCTGGGCGGTGGCACGCGGCGGGCCTCGCGCAGGACCAGCGTCAGACGCGTATAGCCCATGTTCTCAAGGGTCTTGGGGGTCTCGCCGACGACCCGGCAGTCGGTGGCGCCCCAGCGCGGGTCGGGGTGCAGCAGCGGGCGGACCGCGCCGTCGTGCTCGACGGCCTCCGCGCCGACCGCGCGGATCCAGTGCGGCAGGCCCTGCCGGTAGGCGGCCTCCATGATCGGGTCCTGGGCGATGTCACGGCGGATCGCCTGGAGGCCGTGGTCGTGTCCGTGGCTCTCCACGGCGGCGGCGAAGTGGGCCAGCATCGGCAGGCACCAACTCGACTCGTGCTGGCCGAGAACGGTGCTCGCGTCGGGGTGGAAGAGCACGAAGCGAAGGAAGTTGTCGCCCGGCATCGCCGTCGGGTGCGGGCCGACCGCCCGGAAAAGTGACTTGAAGGCGCCGTTGGTCAACACCACGTCCCAGCGGTGGTCCATGACGACGGAGGGGAAGGTGACGGCCTCCAACAACGTGGCGTAGTCCAGCAGATACGCCTGGGCCTCGGGACTCTCGGGGACGGGCCGCGGCGCGGACCGCTGCCCACCTGCCTGGTACGCCATCGGGAGGTCACCCCTCTTGCCTATGCGGCCTTCTCGCGGCGCCTTGATCCTGGTGCCCCGACGCGAGCCGTGTCAACTATCGTGGCATTTCATGCTTGTTGACGGCTGAAATTGGCCACAGTTGTGGCGAGACCTGGATGCGAGTTCGAACCAACCGATACCCTCCGGGATGTTCACGGCCACCGTTTGCGAGAAGCCTGTGAGAGACGTTGAGGAGATGTGTCGGTGTCGGATGGCTTCGAGGTACCGGGCACGACGGCGACCGCACTGCTGCCCGCCGTCGTCGACCGCGTCACCGCGCTCGCCGAACGGCTCGACGTGCCGCAGTCCGAGGTCGTCCACATCGGCCGGCTGTCCGTCGCGTGCGGTGTCCCGGAGTCCGTGGTCAGGGCCCTGCTGAGCGGCCGTCCCGCGGGTGAGCCCGATGTGCAGGCCCGGTTCCTGCAACGCCTCGGCCTGCTGCGCCGTACCAGACTCAAGCCCAACGGGCGCAAGTACACCCAGCAGGAGATCGCCGACGGCGCGGGCATGTCCCGCCAGCAGGCGGGCGCGCTCATCAACGGCGACCGGCGACCCACCATGGAGCACTGCGACGCCCTCCAGCGCTTCTTCCGCGTGCACGCCGGGTTCCTCACGGCCGAGGACCCCGAGGCCCTCGCGGGCGCCCTGCAGCGCACCGAGCAGGAGCTGTTGCAGAAGCTCGCCGACCGCGAGCGGGCGGCGGCCGAGGCCGCGGAGGACCCGCTGGAGCGGCTGCTCCAGGACCACGGAGTGCGCGGAATCGCCTGGCGCGCCGCGCAGTTGCCCACCGACCAGCACCGCGACAAGGTCGCCGAGTGGCTGGACATGCTCCTGGAGAGCGTGAAGCGGCCCGAGTCGTGATCCGGGGGAGAACTGTGGGCATCGGCAGGCAGATGCGTCGTCTGTGCGGCGAGTTGGTCGCGGAGCTGGGCCTCGGCGCACCCGCACGCCCGCACGACCTGTACGCAGCGCTGTGCGACGCGATGAGCCGCCGCCGGGGCCGCCCGGTCCAGTTCCGTACGGCCGCCTTCCCGCCCTGCACCGCGAGCGGGCTGTGGCTCGACATGGCCGACCAGGATCTCGTGGTGATCGAGGAACGCACCGCGCCCGACCACCAGTTGGTGATCCTGGGCCACGAGCTGTGGCACATGAAGGCCGGCCACTGCGGACCGCAGGTGGAGGGCGCCGCGGTGGCCGCCCGGCTGCTGGACGGGACCGTCGACGAGGCGGCGCTGCGGGCCACCGTCCTCAGGGTGGCCGCCCGCAGCCGGTTCGAGCGTGCCGACGAGCGGGAGGCCGAGAGCTTCGGTCTGCTGCTCGCGAGCAAATGCCGTACATGGCTGGCCGGTTCGTCGCTCCGGGGGCCCGCGCGGCACGACCATCTGGCCGGGCGCATCGAGGCTTCGCTGGGGTATCCGGGGCCGCGTGGCCAGGAGTTGACGGTCCGTCACCCGTAGAGTCGGGCTAGGTGGCGCTGCGTTCGCTCGCCTCCCGCAGGTCCCGTTCCGTCGCTCCGCCCTGGGCGGTGACGCCGGGGCGGCCCTCGCACAGGAGATCGCGCCAGTGCTCGCGGCTCCAGTGCGCGGGCGAGGTGGTGTGGGTGAACTCCTCGACCAGGGTGAGGAATCGGGCCGGGTCGGTGTGGAACGGGAAGTGTCCCGCGCCCTCGAAGATCTCCAGCCGACTGCCCGGCATCGCCTCGTGGGCGCCGTACGCGTGCCGGACCGGCACCACGCTGTCCCGGTCGCCCCACAGCAGCATGGTCGGCATGCCCTCGGTCAGATAGCAGCGGTCGAGCATGGTCACCACCTGACCGCGCCAGTCGACGACCGCGCGCAGGGTCCGGATGAAGGCGTTGCGGGCGGTCTCGTCGGGCAACGCGTCGACAAGGGTGAGGAGTTCGGGGGCGTCCTGGCCGAGATCGGTGTCGAGAAGCCGCAACAGCCCGACGGTGAGGCCGACTTGGAGGCGCATGCCGGGCAACCGCAGCGCGGACAGGGCGAGATGGGAGCCGGGGAGCGAGACGAGCCGGAGCACCGGATTGACCTCGCGGCCCACACCGCCCGCGCTGACCAGGACGAGGCGTTCGGTGCGCTCGGGGAACTGGTAGGCGAACTGCATCGCCACTCCCCCGCCCAGCGAGTGCCCGAGCAGGGTCGCGGACTCGATGCCGAGCGTGGTGAGCAGATCGCGCACGCCGTTGGCGTAGGCGGCGACCGAGTAGTCGGCGCGCGGTTTGTCGGAGGCGCCGTGCCCGAGGAGATCGGGGGCGATCACCGTGTGGGTGCGGGCGAGATCGGGGATCAGGTCGGCCCAGGTCGCGGAGGAGTCGCCGATGCCGTGGATCAGGACCAGCGCCGGGCCCTCCCCCGCCATCCGGAAGGCACGGCGGTATCCGTGCACGACGCGGTACTGCAGCTCTAGTTCTCCGGCACCCACCGAGCGCAGTCGTGCGGCGCGCGCCGGGCGCCGTGCCGGGACATCCACCACGCACTCGCCTCCCGTTCACCCGACCGCCCACCGGCGGCCGAAAGCCCTTCCTCCCAGCGTAGGGCCGCTGTCCCACCGGGGATTTCGGTGAGGTTTCGCCTCCGCTAAGCGGGCGAACCGGCGCCCGCCGAGGCGGGATTGTCAGTGGCACCCGGCAAGCTGGAGTCGTGCCACCGCCGTGCGGGGGCGCATGACGCCGACCAGGGGAGAGCCGTCCTATGCAGACCGCAGTGATGACCGACCGCGAGCGCGCCGCCGTTCAGGCCTATCTACGGCTGCTGCACACGGTCAGAGCAGCCTTCGACGGCCCACCGGGCGACCCGCGACCGGTCCTGGTCCCACCCTCGGTGCTGGCCGAGGCGGACCAGGCGCTGACGGACGCCGGGCTCGCGGGCAACGAGGAGGCGTTCTTCGGGCTGTTGGAGAGCTGGTGCCCGGAAGGGTGAGGGGGTGTTAGGGGGCAGGTTCAGGGATGCGGGACCGTGACGGCCGTGGCTACGAGTCCGCGGCCGACGGTCCAGCGGCCCTCGAAGACGTCGAGGCGTTCACCGTCGACCACCGGGCCGGGGACGAGGAGGCGGGCGCGGAGCGTGCCGCGTGCCTCCTCGCCTGGGTCGGTGAAGACCTCGATGTCGGCCTCCGAGAAGTCCAGCCACTTGCCCGTGAGGGGGAACCACGCCTTGTAGACGGACTCCTTGGCGCTGAACAGGAGCCGGTCCCAATGCACCGCGGGCCGCTGTGCCGCCATGCGCGCGAGGCGTTCCTGTTCGGCGGGCAGGGCGACGGAGGCGAGGACGCCGTCCGGGAGCGGGGCGTGGGGTTCCGCGTCGATGCCGAGCGAGGCGAGGTCGCCGGCGCGGGCCAGCGCGGCGGCGCGGTAGCCGTCGCAGTGGGTCATGCTGCCGATGACACCGGCGGGCCAGGTCGGCGCGCCGTGGGCGCCGGGCAGGATCGGCTGCGGGGGCACGCCGAGCTTCTCCATGGCGCGCCGCGCACAGGCCCGTACGGCGGCGAACTCGTGCCGGCGCTTGGGCACCGCGCGGGCCACGCGGGCCTCTTCCTCGGGGTACAGCGGGGCGTCCTTCAGCCCCTCGTCACCGTGTGTCTCGACGCTCACCACGGAGTCCGGGAGCAGTTCCTCGATCACCGGTTCCGACCTCCATCGGCAGGATGCGGCGCAGTCGGCCCGGGGGTTCCGGGCGCTTCTGCCACTCGCGGGGGTATCCCACGGACACCTCTTCGAAGCGGACCCCCTCGTGACGGGTGGTCCGCGGGATGTGGAGATGGCCGTAGACCATGGTGTCCACGCGGAATCTGCGGTGCCAGTCGGCGGTCAGCGTGGTGCCGCACCACATGGCGAACTCGGGGTACCAGAGGACTTCCGTGGGGTGCCGGTCCAGGGGGTAGTGGTTGATCAGGACCGTGGGCAGGGTGTCGGGGATCTCGGCGAGCCGGCGTTCGGTCGCGGCGACGCGGGCCCGGCACCAGGCCTCGCGGCTGGGGTAGGGGTCGGGGTGCAGCAGGAACTCGTCGTTGCAGACGATGCCGGTGCCGTGCGCGTACGTGAGTCCCTCGTCCTTGGTGGCGCAGCCGGCCGGGAGGAACGAGTAGTCGTAGAGCAGGAAGAGCGGGGCGACGGCGACCGGGCCGCCGGCGCCCTCCCAGACGGGGTAGGGGTCCTCGGGGGTGAGGACGCCCAACTCCTGGCACAGGGCGACGAGATGGTCGTAGCGGGCGACGCCGCGCAGGGTGACGGGGTCCTTGGGGTGGGTCCACAGTTCGTGGTTGCCGGGGGCCCAGAGGACCTTGCGGAAGCGGCCGGCGAGGAGTTCGAGGACCCAGCGGATGTCGGCCACGGTCTCGGCGATGTCACCAGCGACGATCAGCCAGTCCTCGTCCGTGCCGGGCCGCATGTTCTCGACCAGGACGCGGTTCTCTGCGTACCCGATGTGCAGGTCGCTGATGGCCAGCAGCTGTCCGGCACCGCCGGCAGTCGACTCCACCCTCGCCCCCTCCGCGCACCCGAATGAGGCCACGAGATCACATCCCGCCGTGCCGCGACAAGACGGCGAGGCGGGCGGGGCGGTGGAGCCGGCCGGGGAGGCCGGAAGGGGGCGGCGACGGGAGTTCACGTACCGGGTGGGCACCATCGGGAAATCCGTAACACGGGCGTTGCACGCGGCACCCTTCGAAAGCCGTATGATCGCCCCAACACCACCGCTACGAACGCCCCTTCGCCGAGGGCGGTTTGGTGTACCTCCAACCACCTTGGCCGGGCACGGCCTTGCTCCGCCGTGCCCGCGAAACCGAAAGGACGGCCCTGCATGGTCTCTCGCGTACGCGTCTGGCTCAACCGCACGTACGCGGAGAACGTGTTCTTCATGGATCAGCTGCGGAGAAATCCCAGCGATCGGGCCGTCGAGATCCATGCCACGCACGGCGACGCGGACTCCCCCGTACTGGCCGCGGCCGACACCGCCGACCTCGAGCCCGAGAGCCTGTCCCCGGCCGCCTACGTCGAGTTCGCCCTCGACCAGTGCGCCCGCCGCGGTATCGATGTCTTCGTGCCCCGGCTGCACCAGTCGGAGATCGTCGCGCACCGCGCGGACTTCGAGGCGGTCGGTACGGCGCTGCTGGCACCGACCCCCGAGGCCGTCGCCGTCTTCCACGACAAGGTGATCGCGTACGAGGCCGTCCAGGCGATCGGCGTACCCGTACCGCCGTGGTGGCGGGTACGCACCGCGCCCGAACTCGTTGCGGCCGTCGAGGAGTTGGAGGCCGCCGGACACAAGGCGTGCTTCAAGCCGGCGTCCGGGGCGGGCGGGGTGGGCTTCCGCGTG
>NZ_JAENRY010000140.1 GCF_016612545.1 Streptomyces sp. MBT65
CCACCCTCCTCACCCCCACCCCCACCGCCCTGAACGCCCTACTCACCACCCTGAAGGGTCAGTTCAAGGTGTGACCCGTCGTCGCGTCCACGTGGGCCGGGATGTCCTCGTGCTGGTCTCCGACCGTGAGCGTGCCGGTCGGTTCGAGGAGGAGGATCTCGGAGGGGACCGGGGCGTACGGCTTGTGTTCCGTGCCGCGGGGGACCGTGAAGACGGAGCCCTTGGGGAGGACGACCGTGCGCTCCCCCGCCGACTCGCGGAGCGCGATGTGCAGTTCGCCCTCCAGGACCAGGAAGAACTCGTCGGTGTGGTCGTGGGTGTGCCAGAGGTGTTCGCCCTCGACCTTCGCGACGCGTACGTCGTAGTCGTTGACGGTGGTGACGATGCGGGGGCTCCAACGGTCGGTGAAGGAGGCGAGGGCGGCAGAGAGCGCGATGGGTTCCATGGGGTCAGCGTGCGGGGTGTCGTACCCGGCGTACGAGTGCTAGGAATCGCACATGCCGCAAGGATCCTCTCAGCGCCCGCATCAGGTTGCCGTCATCGTCGACGAAGGCACCAACCCCTTCGAGGTCGGCGTCGCCACCGAGCTGTTCGGGCTGCCCCGGCCCGAACTCGGGCTCCCCGGGCCGCTGTACGAGGTCCTGGTGTGCGCGCCCACGCGTGAGGTGCGGATGAACCACGGGTTCTTCACCCTCACCGGAGCGCACGGCCTCGACGCGGTGGATACGGCGGACACCCTCGTCGTACCGGGCCGGCCCGACAACGTCGTACCGCGCGGGGCGGCCGTCCTGGAGGCCATTCGCCGCACCCACGCGCGCGGGGCCCGTGTCATGAGCCTGTGCACCGGGAGCTTCGCGCTCGCCGAGGCCGGGCTGCTCGACGGGCGCCGGGCCACCACGCACTGGATGTGGGCCGACCGCTTCCGCACCCTGCACCCGCGCGTGCGGCTCGAACCGGACGTCCTCTTCGTGGACGACGGCGACATCCTCACCGCCTCCGGCAGCGCCGCCGCGCTCGACCTCGGGCTGCATGTCGTACGGCGGGACCATGGCGCCGAGATCGCCAACGCGGTGTCCAGGAGGCTCGTGTTCGCGGCCCATCGGGACGGCGGGCAACGGCAGTTCGTGGAACGTCCGCTGCCCGACGTACCCGACGAGTCGCTCGCGCCGCTGCTCGCGTGGGCGCAGGAGCGGCTGGGGGAGCCGTTGACGGTGGCCGGGCTGGCCGCCCGCGCGGCCGTCTCCCCCGCGACCCTGCACCGGCGCTTCAGGGCGCAGCTCGGGACGACGCCGCTCGCGTGGCTCACCGGGGAGCGGGTGGCCCTGGCCTGCCGGCTGATCGAGCGCGGGGAGGAACGGCTGGACGTGGTGGCCGCGCGGTGCGGGCTCGGCACCGGTGCGAATCTGCGCGTACGCCTGCGGAAGGAGACCGGATTGAGCCCGTCGGCCTATCGGCGGCGTTTCGGACCGGCTGCCGGGGAAGCCGTCATGTCATGAGATTCCTCGTACGCGATCGGATCCTCGGCTTCGGTGAGGATTACTGGATCGAGGACCAGAACGGCAACAAGGTGTTCCTGGTCGACGGCAAGGCCATGCGCATCAGAGACACCTTCGAGCTCAAGGACACGCACGGGCGCGTGCTCATCGACATCCACAAGAAGATGCTCGCCCTGCGCGACACGATGGTCATCGAACGGGACGGCGAGCCCCTGGCGACCATCAAGCGCAAGCGGTTCTCCCTGCTGCGCAACCACTACCGGGTGTCCCTCGTCGACGGCACCGAACTCGACGTCAGCGGCAAGATCCTGGACCGCGAGTTCGGCGTCGACTACGACGGTGAGCTGCTCGCCCAGATCTCCCGGCGCTGGCTGCACATCCGGGAGACGTACGGCGTCGACATCGTCCGGGAGGACGCGGACGCGGCGCTGCTGATCGCGGTGGCGGTCTGCGTGATCCACCTCGCGGAGAAGGAGCGGGAGGACTAACGCGCCGAGAGGACTAGCGCGCTTCCTGGTCGGCCGCCGCGCGGGCGCGGGCCCTGCGGCGTTCCCTCAGGCGGTCACCGAAGTGGCCGCACACGACGAACAGCGCCCCGAACACCGCGCTGGCCGTCCAGCTGGGAGGGTCGTCGTTCATCCTGCCCACGAGCCAGATGAACACCGTCACCGGGCCCCACGCGACCAAGGTGCCGGTCAGCGCACCCCGGGAGCCGCCCGACACGGTGTCCACGGTGTCGTAGCCGATGCGCGTGTAGCGCGCCTGGCGGCGGCGTTCGGCGTGCAGGATCGCCCAGAACAGCAGCCACGCGCACGTGCCGACGAGGACCGTCCGCAGCACCGAGAAGTCCCCGGCGAGCAGTGCGACGAGCAGCGCCAGGACCGTGGCGCAGCCCGCCGGGTACCGGGCGGCGAACGCCAGCACTGCAGGCGGGGGGTTCCCTCCGCCCATGCCACGGTCCAGGGCCAGGAAGGCGCGTTCGAGTGCGGCCGGGGTTCGCCCCGTTCTGCCGCTCACCGCACCCGCCCCGGCCGCTCCAGCCCGAGCACCCGGTCCTTCAGCGCCGGGAACTGATCCCGGGTCACGGCGACCTTCCCCGGGTCGAACTCCACCGTGAGGATCTCCTCGCCCGCGCCCGCCTCCGCGAGGACCTCGCCCCAGGGATCGACCACGATCGAGTGACCGGCCTGGGGAACTCCGGCGTGCGTACCGGCCGTTCCACAGGCGAGGACGAAGGACTGGTTCTCGACCGCGCGGGCCTGGGCCAGCAGGGTCCAGTGGGAGCGGCGGCGTTCGGGCCAGCCCGCACAGAGGACGAGGGTCTCGGCGCCGGCGTCGACGAGACCGCGGAAGAGTTCGGGGAAACGGAGGTCGTAGCAGGTGGCAAGACCGAGGGTCGTCTCGGGCAGACGGACCGTCACCAACTCGCCGCCCGCGCCCATCAGCACGGCCTCGCCCTTGTCGAAGCCGAAGCGGTGGATCTTGCGGTAGGCGGCGGCCAGTTCACCGGAGGGGGAGAAGACGAGGGACGTGTTGTAGAGGGGGCCCTCAGGGTCCCGTTCGGGGATCGAGCCCGCGTGCAGCCACACGCCTGCGTCGCTCGCCGCCTTGGCCATCGCCTCGTAGGTCGGCCCTTCGAGCGGCTCGGCCTCCTCGGCGAACCGGTCGTAGGCGAACGCACCCGTGGTCCACAGCTCCGGCAGGACGACCAGGTCAACGCCCGCCTGCTCACGGACGAGCGAGGCCGCTCGACCCCGGCGGGATTCGACCGATTCGTCCTCATCTACGGCGATCTGAAGGAGAGAGGCGCGCACACTACCACCGTCCTGGCATTCGAGCCGTTCACACGGGCCTACGATCGTCACACGAAAGCACTGCCGGGGTGCCTCACAGCAGCGTAACTTAGCGTTCCAAGACACCCGCCGACAGCCACCTCCCGCTGGCAACGCCGCCCGCCACCCGACCTGTACCGACCGCCGAGGGGTCCCGTTCCGTGAGTCTGCATCCCACTCTCCAGCCCTACGCCGACGCCTGGACCCACTCCATCGAAGCGATATCCGAGCTGGTGACCCCGCTCGTGGAGGGAGAGTGGAACCGGCGAACGCCGTGCCCCGGCTGGTCGGTGCGTGACGTGGTCTCCCATGTCATCGGGCTGGACAACGAGATGCTCGGCGACCCCCGCCCCATCCACACCCTCCCGCGCGACCTCTACCACGTCACCAACGAACACCAGCGGTACATGGAGATGCAGGTCGACGTACGACGCCACCACACGGCGCCGGAGATGACGTCGGAGCTGGAGTACACGATCATCCGGCGCAACCGGCAACTGCGCAACGAGTCGCGGGAACCCGGCCGGACGGTCCGCGGCCATGTCAGCACCGAGGTCACGCTCGAAGAGTCCATGCGCACCCACGCGTTCAACATCTGGGTGCACGAGCAGGACCTGCGCGCCGCCCTCGGCCGCCCCGGCAACCTCGACTCGCCGGGCGCGCACATCGCCCGAGACGTGCTCCTCGCCGCACTCCCGAAGGTGGTCGCCGAGGACTCGGGCGCCCCGCGCAGTTCGGCGGTCGTCTTCGACGTGCACGGCCCGATCGAGTTCCTCCGTACGATCCGCGTCGACATCCAGGGCCGCGGCACCCTGGAGACGGTCCCCGCGCTCGGCCCCGCCGCGACCCTGATCCTCGACTGGGAGACGTACGTCCGGCTGGCCTGCGGGCGGGTCACCCCCGACGCGGTGACGGACCGCGTCAAGGCGGACGGCGATCCGGAGCTGTCGGCGTCGATACTGCGGAACTTCGCGGTCACGAAGTAGCCCGCCCAAGTCAGTCACCGGGAGCGGAAATTCGTTGTCGGTGATCGGCTGCGTGCCGCTAGCCTCCGCCGCATGCCTGACGTGACGTCCACCAGAACCGACAGCACCGAGAACGCCGAGAACACCGAGCCCGGCGACGGTCCGCCCCGTCTCACCCGGCTCACCTTCCACGGTCCCCTCTCCGAGGAGCGGGCGACCCGGATCGTACGGCGGCTGGCCGGTGCGGCGCCGCGGACGGTGCTCGATCTGGGGTGCGGCTGGGGCGAGTTGATGCTCCGGGTGCTGACCGCCGTACCGGAGGCACGGGGTACCGGAGTCGACCTGGACGCGCGGGATCTGGCGCGCGGGCGGCGCGGTGCCGAGGCGCGGGGGCTCGCGGAGCGGGTCGCGTTCGTCGAGGAGTCGGCCGTGGGGACGGCGCGCGGGCCGGCCGATGTCGTGCTGTGTGTGGGTGCGAGCCATGCCCTCAGCCCCGAACTCCCCGAGGCTTTGCGTGTGTTGCGGCAGCTCGTCGCCGACGGGGGACGGGTGGTGCTCGGCGAGGGGTTCTGGCAACGCCCGCCGACGGCGGCCGAGTTGGCGCGCATGTGGCCGGAGGCCGCCGCCGACGACCATCTCGACCTCGGGACGCTCGTCGACCTCGCGGTGGCGGCCGGGTTCCGCCCCGAGTGGGTCGAGACGGCGAACGCGGACGAGTGGGAGGAGTTCGAGGCGGGGTACCAGGCGGACACGGAGGTGTGGCTCGCCGGGCACGGCGACCATCCGCTGGCCGCCGAGACCCGCGAGCGCCTCGACCGGCACCGGGCCCAATGGATGAGCTACCGGGGCGTGTTGGGGATCGCCTACCTCACCCTCGTACCGGCGTAAGAAAGTCGTGTGAGAGTCGTGTGAGGAGGGGCGGGGGGCGACGGGGCACGTGGGCAGCACCGGCGCCAGGCACCCGCTCCACCCTGGCAGGGCTACGCGGGCACGTGGACCGTCTCCACCCGGCTCGCCACCAGCCGTTCGCGCTCGCGGCGGGCCGCCCTGCTCCGTAGCCGGAGGATCTGGCTGACGCCGATCGCCTGGAGCACGAAGACCACCGAGAAGGCGATCGAGTAGTTGTCGTGGGTCGCGTCGAGGAGGACGCCGACCGCGAACAGCGTCGTCATCGAGGCAGTGAAACCACCCATGTTGGTGATTCCGGAGGCGGTGCCCTGACGCTCCGGCGGGTTGGCCGGGCGGGCGAAGTCGAAGCCGAGCATCGAGGCGGGACCGCAGGAGCCGAGCACGGCGCACAGCACGATCAGCAGCCACATCGGAGCGTGGTCACCCGGGTACACGAGGACGACCGCCCAGATGAACGCCGTGGCGCCGACCGTGCCCAGCGCCAGCGGCAGCCGCGCCGTGTGGTGCCGGGCGACGATCTGGCCGTAGACGAGACCCACCAGCATGTTGGACAGGACGACGAGGGTGAGGAGTTCGCCGGCGGTGGCGCGGGACAGGCCCTGGGCCTGGACCAGGAACGGCAGGCCCCACAGGAGCAGGAACACCATCGCCGGGAACTGGGTGGTGAAGTGCACCCAGAGGCCGAGGCGGGTGCCCGGTTCGCGCCAGGAGGCGGCGATCTGACGGCGGACGTAGGCCGCGCCGCGGTGCGGGAAGGGCTCCGGTTCGTGGCCCTCCGGGTGGTCCTTCAGGAAGAGCAGCAGCAGAACGAGTACGACGACTCCCGCGAGCGCGCTGCCCGCGAAGGCGGCCGTCCAGCCGATGCCGTGCAACAGGCGGGCGATCACCAGGGTGGAGACGAGATTTCCGGCCATTCCCGCTAGGCCCGCGAGCTGCGCGACCATCGGCCCGCGCCGCGCCGGGAACCAGCGGGTGCCGAGCCGCAGCACGCTGATGAACGTCATCGCGTCGCCGCAGCCGAGCAGCGCGCGGGAGGCGAGGGCGGTGCCGTAGGAGGGGGAGAAGGCGAAACCCAGTTGGCCCGCGGTGAACAGCACCACCCCGATGGTCAGCACCTTCTTGGTGCCGAGGCTGTCGACGAGCAGGCCGACGGGTATCTGCATGCCCGCGTAGACCAGGAGTTGGAGGATCGAGAAGGTGGAGAGGGCCGAGGCGTTGACGTGGAAGCGCTCGGCCGCGTCGAGGCCGGCGACCCCCAGGGACGTACGGAAGATGACGGCGACGAAGTAGACGGAGACGCCGATCCCCCACACGGCGAGGGCGCGGCGGCCGCCGGGCGGATCACCGGGGAGGGAGAGGGCCGCGCTGGAACCGCTGCTGCTCATCGGACCTCGCCCCGAGCCAGGTGGGAGAACCAGTCGACGTGCTGATGGACGATGTCCGCCGCCGCCTCCGCGTCGCCGGTGCGCAGCGCGTCGAGGATCGCCGCGTGCTCGGTGAGCGTCTTGGCGATGCGGTCGGGGTGGGAGTGCATGATGGCGACGCCCATCCGCAGTTGCCGGTCGCGGAGTTGGTCGTAGAGGCGGGAGAGGATCTCGTTGCCGCCGCTGCGGACGATCTCGGCGTGGAAGCAGCGGTCGGTGACGGCGGCGCCGGCCAGGTCGCCCGCGGCGGCCTGTTCCCGCTGCCGCTCCAGGAGTTCCTCGAGCCGGGCGATGAGGGTCGGTGACGCCGGTACGACCTTGCGGACCGCGTGCTGTTCGACCAGCATCCGGGTCTCCACCACGTCCGCGATCTCCTGCGAGGAGACGGGCAGGACGAGGGCGCCCTTCTTCGGGTAGAGCCTGATCAGCCCCTCGACCTCCAGGCGCAGCAGCGCCTCGCGCACGGGGGTCCGTGACACTCCGACGGCCTCGGCCAGCTCGCCCTCGGTGAGGAGGGTGCCGCCCTCGTAACGCCGGTCCAGGACACCCTGTTTGACGTGGGTGTAGACGCGGTCGGCGGCAGGCGGTTGCTTGACGGCGAGCGCGGACGAACCGGGGGCGGCGAGGGACGGGGAGGGGGACGGGTACGGCATGAGGACAGCATAGATACAACACGTACGCATGAGGACGGGCGTCCAGGATGCGGACGGAACCGAAGGGGGGCGGGGGTGCGTCTACGGGGGTGCGTCTCCGCAGGCGGAACCCGGCCGGAGCGCGGCCGGTTCTCGGGGGCGTTTCACACATTCGAGGAACCCGGCCCAGCAACCGCACAACCTTCTGTGCTACTTACGTGTCACACACGTGCGGCCCTCTTCTTTCCCCCCTCCAACTGGGCCGTTCCTCAGGGGCATTCAACGTATTCGGGGTACCTCAGTTGATTACTGCCATTACCGGCATCAAGGGCAGCCGCTTCCGCAGAGCCGCCGCGGTCACCGTGACCGCAGGCGCCGTGCTCGCGACCGGCGCCCTGACCGCGGCACCCGCGCAGGCCGTCACGAAGCCGACGATCGTGGCCGCGGGCGGTTTCGTGATGAACAACGCCACCGGCAAGTCGCTCTACACGAAGGCCGCGGACACCAAGCGGTCGACGGGCTCCACGACGAAGATCATGACCGCGAAGGTCGTTCTCTCCCAGGCGAACCTCAACCTCGACGCCAAGGTCACCATCGCCAAGGCGTACAGCGACTACATCGTCGCCAACACCGCTTCCTCCGCCCACCTGATCGTCGGCGACAAGGTCACCGTCCGCCAGCTCCTCTACGGCCTGATGCTGCCGTCGGGCTGCGACGCGGCGTACGCCCTGGCCGACAAGTTCGGCACGGGCTCGACGCGGGCCGCGCGCGTGAAGTCGTTCATCGCGAAGATGAACTCGACGGCGAAGACGCTCGGCCTGACGAACACGAAGTTCGACTCGTTCGACGGCATCGGCAACGGCAACAACTACTCGACGCCGCGCGACCTCACGAAGCTCGCCAGCAACGTGATGAAGAACTCCACGTTCAAGACGGTCGTCAAGACCAAGTCGTACACCGCCAAGACGATCACCAAGACCGGCAGCACCCGCACGATGGCTGCCTGGACCAACACGAACACCCTGCTCAGCAGCTACAGCGGCACCATCGGCGTGAAGACCGGCTCCGGCCCCGAGGCCAAGTACTGCCTCGTCTTCGCCGCCACCCGCAACGGCAAGACGGTCATCGGCACGGTCCTCGCGTCGTCCTCCGTCACCCAGCGCGCGACGGACGCGACGAAGCTCCTGAACTACGGCTTCGCGACGATCGGCTGACGCCCGGTCATTGACCTCGGGGGCCTGCCGCATGCCAGCGGCGGGCCCCTTCGCCGTGGCTAGGCCCCGCGCTTCCGAGTGGCGGCGAACGTGACGCCGATCCCCGCCGCTCCGTACAGGACAAACAGCGCGCCCTCGCGCCCGAGGCTCCGGCGCTTCACCTCCTGGGCGAACTTCAGCTGGTCGTACGTGCTCGTACCGGTCGAGCGGCCGGTGGCGGTGTCGTAGGAAAGCGCGCACCGGTCGCCCTTGCGCATGGGCCCCGGCGAGCTCTCGCCCTCCGCGTCCAGCTGGAGCCCCGGACAGTCAGGAGCGCCGTAGGCCGCGCCGGCTCTCAGCAGCGACAGGGCTCCCCACAGGAGCGGCAACACGAACAGCACGACCAGCACAGCGCGGAATCTCATCGAGTCGCGCTGGTGAGCGTGACGAACACGGCCCAGGTGGCGGGGGCGAGCCGGAGTATCGGCCCGTCCACGTCCTTCGAGTCACGGACGGCGATCGTGCCGGGCACGTTGCGGGCGACCTCGACGCATTCCTGACCGGCATTCCCGCCGCTGTAGCTGGACTTGACGAACTCGAATGCGGGCACGCCGGCTACGTCTCCTTCAGGATCGAGTCGATCAGTCTGACCGAGTTCTGCCCCGCGAGGCCCAACCGCGTGATCCGGTCGAAGAGCCCGTTGTGGTGGTCGGCATCAGTATCGCTCTCAAGCCAGACCGTCGACGAGGTGGTATCCACGTGAACCACGTCCAGTGCACCCGGCTCGGCGAACGACACGATGGTGAAAGCGCTCGTCATCCCCGGATGCGCACCCGTCAGGTACGGCAACACCTGGAGCTTCACGTTCGGTTGGCGCGCCATGTCCAGCAGATGCCCCAGTTGGGCCCGCATGACCTCACGCCCTCCCACGAGTTGACGCAGGGCAGCCTCGTGCACGACCGCCCACAGTTCCAGCGGAGCGTCTCCGTGCAGCCGAGCCTGTCGCGCCATCCGGGACTCGACGAACGGCTCGATCTCGTCCGGGTCCTCCCAGTGGCCGTTGCCGACCGCGAGTGCCCGCGCGTAGTCCGGCGTCTGCAACAACCCCGGGACTACGGCCAGTTGCCATGTCCTGATGTTGGTGGCGATGTCCTCCAGCGCCACGTACTCGACCATCGCCTCCAGCTGCGGGTACTGGTTCCACCAGCCGTGCGCTTTCCGCCGCTCCCGGTCCGCCTTCGCGAGGGCCAGCAGCTTCCCGATCACCACCTCGTCACCCTCGCCGTACAGGTGACACAGCGCCCTGACATCGGGGTCGCGCATCGGCACCTGCCCGCGCTCGATCTTCGCGACCTTGGTCACGGAGGCCGTCAACGCCTCGGCGGCATGCGCCTGACGCAGGTCACGCGCCTCTCGCATCCGAAGCAGCTCGCCACCGAGCCTGCGGCCCAACACGGTGGTCACTGTCCGCCCGCGATCAGGGTTGTTGCCCATACAGCGTTTCCTCCCCATGAGTCGCCCCAGTCTGTAGCCCTCCCGAAGCAACCCACAAGCAAGGCAGGAAATTTTCTGCCAAGAACTAGTTGCTGCCGATTACCGTGAAGCGCTACCGTCAGTGCACAACAAGCCACTCAGCGGCACCAGTTGGCGGAAGTGCACCGTGCTGCCCACACCCGGCACGGCAGAGCCACCCCACCTGGACCCCGTCCCCCCTCGCACAAGGAAGTGCATCCCGGTGACCGACTCCTGTCCTCCCGGACTCCCCAGGCCCAACAGCCCGTACGACCACTACGACGCCGTCACCTACACCCCGTACCCGAGCAACATCCCCCGCGCCCGCAGACACGTCGCTCACCTCACCACCACCTGGGGCCACCCCCACTCCGCAGGCGACGCGGCGCTACTGGCAAGCGAGTTGTGCACGAACGCCTTACTCCACGGCTGCCTCCGCGACCGTCTGTTCCGCGTCGAGACGTCCCTCACCGGCAGCGCCCTGCGCGTCGCGGTGACGGACCCGAGAGGCGAGCGACTCCCATGGCCCCAAACCTCAACCCCCGACGACCAGTTCGGCCGAGGTCTCCTCATCGTCCGTACGCTGGCCGCCCGTTGGTCCGTGGAGAGACTCACCGTCGGCAAGACGGTCTGGGCGGAGTTGGACCTCACAGGCCCCTGAACGCCCTCGCTTCCGGGCCACTGCGAACCGTAGGATTATTGCAACAGCAAGTGACGTGTGATGCCGACGCGACGGGGGCGGGGATACGGCATGGCAGTGCCCGGAACCGGTGCGGGCCAGGGCGGCGGCCCCGACCTGCGCGTGACGTCCGCCGACCTCACCAAGCTCGCCGGTGACCTCGACGACATGCAGGACCACCTCGACAAGCAGGTCGGACGCATGGACGCGATCGTCGACCGCGTCGAGGCCGGCTGGCGCGGCCCCGCGGCGACGGCGTACCGCGAGTTCCACCGCGCGGCGACCGAGGACGCCGTACGCATCCGCGAAGTCATGAAGCTGCTGGAGCAGGCGGTGAGGATGAGCCGGGACGGCTTCTCCGCGAACGACATCGAGGTGCTGGAGCGGATGCGGAAGATCCAGGTCGACGTCGGCAGCGAGGTCGCCAAGCTGTCCACGCCCAACGCGGAGGCGACGGGCGGCGATACGCCGACTCCACCCCGCAGCAGCCTCGACTCCTTCTGAACCGAGCGGCCAAGTACCCGTCACCCACCCGTAGTTGCCAAGCGACCGATATCCAGGGGGATCATGTCGACCGGGGCTTCCGCCGACGACGACCACATATCCGTCTCCTTCGCCACCCTCCACGACCTCACCGTCGAGCTGGAGGACATCCTCAAGCAGCTCAACACCAAACTCGACGACCTCTACGACCGCGCCGAACCGGTCGTCCTGTCCTGGAAGGGCGAGGCCCGCGAGGTCTTCGTGGGCAAGCTCGACGAGTGGGACCGGTCGGCGCAGGATCTACAGGCCGCGCAGAAGTGGCTCCATGCCTACGTCACCACCGGTCACGCGAACTACTCGGCGGCGCATCGGGCGGTGCTGCGGGGTTGGGGGGCGGCCTGATGGCGACGCCCGCTCCCTCACCGTCGACGACACCGCCCGCGACCACGGGCAGCGGTTCGCTCCCCGCCCCGTCATCCGGCTCGGGTGGTACGACCCCTGCCCCGTCCCCCGGTTCTCTCCAGGATCCGCAGGGCAACGACCTCTCGCAGCAGGACACGGTCTCGGCGCGGCGGCAACGCTCCGACGAACTCGCCGCGATGAAGCCGGCGGCGCCGGGCAGCAGCGTGGTCACCGGTTTCGACATCCAGCCGCCGCACGTGTACTACGCGTCCTTCATGCTGCGCAACGCCCAGTACGACTTCGCCGACCGGGCCAAAAGCCTCGTCGACACGCTCGACGGATACGAACACGCGGTGGGCTGCGGCTCGGGACCGGAGGCCTTCGCGAAGGCGTACGCCGAGATCGCCGCCCTGTTCCTCGACGTGTGGGACAGGACGACCGAGGGCGTCGGCGGGGCTGCGGTCGGTCTCACGGTGACCGCCAACAACTACGCCGAGGCGGAGCACGCCACCAACATCCTGACCCCGTCGGTGGTGAAGAAGAGCCCACCGACCGTCCTCAAGAAGGCCGGCGCGGGCGGTCCGGTCCCCGATCTTGCCTGGGGCAACGCCTCCGCGGAGGACGGCTGGGGCAACGCGATCATCGACGAGGTCTCCGGCGCGCTGAGCTGGGTCGGCGACCACGTACTGCGCCCGATCCTCAAGCACGCCCTCCAGCACGGGAAGGTCGCGGACATCACGCCGGGCGGCGACGACGTCAGCCTTCCCAAGATCGCGCAGGCCTGGCGGCAGGCGGGCACCGACGCCAAGAAGTCCGCGAGCGCCTTCGACGACGCCATCGGCTACATCACGAATCCCGCGCCGGGGAACGACGAGTGGCAGAGCGCGATGAGGCAGTTCTGCTCGGCGATCTGGGGGACGACGGCGTGGGGACAGGAGCGGCACGGCTACAAGTGGAAGCACGACGACGCTCAACAGCCCGCGCTCGACGTGCTGGAGGACACAGCTCGTGACGTCGCCACGGCGTGCGAAGCGGTGAGCGCGGAAGTGACGAAGATCAGGTCGACGATCATCGACGTCTACAAGGACGCCGCGACGAAGACCTTCGCCGTGAAGGGCGTCCTGGACGCCCTGGAGAAGCTCAGCGAACTCCCCGAGCTGGCCGCGGAGTTCATCTCCAACATCGACACGGGGCGCCTCAATCACGCTGTGGACTCCTACAACCACGAGATACACAGCCACGCCGGCGACCTGAGCAAGCTCAAGCCAGCTCTGGAGGAGGCGCGGAACAGTGTCCCCACCTACGCCGCCGAAGAGGGACGCGCGGAGGCTTTCGGTGCTCGCTCGCTCAATGAGTTCAGAGAGCAGCCGCTCTATACGGTTGCGGGCGAGGACGAGGCAAATCATTTCTATCCGCTCGACCTGGCGAACCAGGAGGGCGTACACAAGAGCCATATCATCGATAAACATGTCGGGCAGACCGACGCGCAGCTCCTGAACAGACTCAGGGACCAGCCGACCATTAATGCCGCGTCCACATTCCCAGATCTGACCGTTGCGCAGAAGGCAACGCAAGATGCGATGGATGAAATCGGACCGACCAATAGCCCGGCAAACGCAGGAAAACGAAACGTCGGCGTAAACAATCCAGAAAAGATCGAGAAGTGGCTGGCCGGGCCACGCCATGACGAATCGAGGCTGAACCTGGATATCGTGATGTTCGACTATGTAACCGGAAGAAGCATACCCAATGGCTCGACCTCTGCTCACGAAACGTACGGTGTCAAGGTCGTGCTCAAATACAAGTCCGGGATCGTTCCTCCCTACGTCGTCTACACTTCCATGCCGAGCAACCCCTAGCGCCCGAGTGAGTGATTTTCCGTGACCACAGGTAGCCTGCCCAAGTGCGCGACTCGACTGTTCGACACTCGTTGGACGTGCCTGTATCTGCTGCCGAGAAAGCACGAGGATTGGATCGTCGATCTGCTGGCTTTCACGCAGGGGAAGAACAGTGGGGAACACATCGGAATCGAGCCTTCAGGAATGTTCGATTCCGTTACGGATGACCAGGCCAGGGTAAGTCTTCTTCCGGTTTCCCGAAAAGGAGCGGAAGACCTGTTGAAACTCCTGGCCGTGGGATCATTCTATTCGGGACCGGATCCATCACTCCAGGAAGTTGACGAAGTCAGGGACAGTTGCATGCGCGATATTCTCGCCTCAGCCGGCGAGGACCTCGATTTCTTCACCAACCACGGTCACGCCGAAAACGGAGATGAAGCAGACTTCCTGACACACAGTTTCCACTGGAATTCCCTGGCAACCACGCTTTACGATGTATGCCTGATTGCGGTGGCAGCGGACCGTCTTCTCATTGCCTGGCGGTTCGAAGACGCCTAGATCTATCGAATTATCCAGCTCTTGCCCAGGCGAAATATCGATCACACCCTCAGGATCGGTCCATCATGCGCACCCGTTCCGCCACCTACCCCGACCACGAAACCGCCCAATGGGCCACCCAACAGGTCGTCACCGCCAACGAACAGGTCATCCACCGCTGGCTCGCCCGGTCCACCCGCCCCCGCCTCACCATCGAGGCATCCTGGCCCTCCCGCCCCGAACCGGTCGGACGGGTCCTCCTCCAGGCGATGATGCTGGCCGGACGTGACCCGGTGGACGTCCGCGCGGCCCGGGTGATCCTGAAGCGGGACGCGTCCCGGCCGCACGGCTTCGCCGTCCACGCCACGTTCCCCGTCTACCTGTAACCCCGTGACCCCGTAACGACCCACCTGTAGCGACCCGATCCGTAGAGGCTGACCCCCGTGCCCCTGAGCCCCCTCGAACACGACCGCCGCTACGGCGAGTTGGACCAGGTGATCCGCGCCTACGCCGGTCAGCCGGCCGACGACACCCCGGACAAGGCGAGCGAGGCCCTCACCGCCTACCTCCGCCACACCTGGCACAGCCGTCCATGGGCCCTCGCCGTCGCCGAACGCCAACTCCGCGAGTACGCCGACAACCCGCCCGGCCGACTCCGCCTGCGTCTCGGCGAGTTCTACGCCGTCCCGGACGTGGGGCTCCCCGAGGCCAAGATCCAGCAGTGGCTGTACTGCCTCGCCGACCACATCAAACACAGCGTCGAGGAGGGCGAGGTCCCGCCCCCGACCACCCCCGCCACCCACTGGGAATGGCACGCCCGCTTCCCGGAACTCGGTCAGTTCCTCGGCGGCTGGTTCTCCCAGGACATGCCGGACGAATTCGACGGCCACGACGCGGCGACCGACGACTACCGGGCCTCGACGGATCCACAACTCGTCGCCCGCCTCACCGGCGAGCTGCACGAACTCCTCGCCCTGGACCTCGACGAGTCCGACTACACCCTCGCCGTCGCCGAGTTGGGCATGGAGGTCGACCCACCGGCGCCGTACTCACCGAGCGGTTGGCTCGCGCTGATCGCCGACCGGCTGACCTCGCCGGGCGCCGACTACGGGACCTCGGTGCAAGAGAGCTGAGCCGCGCGCCCCCGCTCACAGAGACGCGCGGCCCATAAAGCCGGCAGCCCCTACCCCCAGGTGATCAACCGCTTCGGCTGCTCAAGAATCGCCGCCACATCCGCCAACACCTTCGACCCCAACTCCCCGTCCACCAACCGGTGATCGAAGGACAACGCCAGCGTCGTCACCTGACGAGGCTTCACCTTGCCCTTGTGGACCCACGGTTGGAGTTTGATCGTGCCGACCGCGAGGATCGCGGACTCGCCGGGGTTGAGGATCGGCGTGCCGGTGTCGATGCCGAAGACGCCGACGTTCGTGATGGTGACCGTGCCGCCCTGCATCGCCGCCGGGGACGTCTTGCCGTCCCTCGCCGTCGACACCAACTCGCCCAAGGACTCCGCCAGTTGCGGCAGCGTCTTCGCGTGGGCGTCCTTGATGTTCGGGACGATCAGGCCGCGCGGGGTGGCCGCCGCGATGCCGAGGTTGACGTAGTGCTTGAGGACGATCTCCTGGGCGGCCTCGTCCCAGGACGCGTTGATGTCCGGGTGGCGCTTGATGGCCACCAGCAGCGCCTTGGCGATCAGGAGCAACGGGTTCACCCGCAAGCCCTGCAAGTCCTTGTCCTGCTTGAGCTCCTCCACCAGCTTCATCGTGCGCGTCACGTCCACCGTCACGAACTCCGTGACATGCGGCGCCGTGAACGCCGAGCCCACCATCGCCGCCGCCGTCGCCTTACGCACGCCCTTGACCGGGACACGGGTCTCCCGGGCCGTGTCGTACGTCGCGGAAGGCACCGAGAGCGCGGCCGGCACGGGCGCGGGGGCCTGCACCGCCACCGGCTCCGCCACCGGTGCCACCGCCGCGTGCACGTCCTCACGCGTGATGACACCGTCCGGGCCCGACGGGGTCACCGTCGCCAGGTCGACGCCCAGGTCCTTGGCCAGCTTGCGCACCGGCGGCTTGGCCAGGGGACGGGATGCCACAACCGCCCCGGCCGCATGGCCGTTCAGCTCCGCCTGGACCGCCGCCGTGGCCGCCGTCGCCGACGACACCTCCTGCGCCGGGATCTCCGCCCCCTTCCGGGGACGCCGCTTCGTCGCGGACGTGGAGACGCCGTAGCCCACCAGCACCGGCGTGCGGGCGGGCGGCTTCGCCTCCTCCACCGGAGCAACCGGAGTTGCCGGAGCTACCGGAGTTGCCCCAGTCTCAGTGGCGGCCTCGGCAGCGGAACCCGCCACCGCCACCGCGATGATGGACGTCCCCACGTCCACCGTCGTGCCCTCCGGGAAGCGGAGTTCGCGGACAACGCCGTCGTACGGGATGGGGAGTTCCACCGCCGCCTTCGCCGTCTCCACCTCGCAGACGACCTGGCCGTCGGTGACGGTGTCGCCGACCTGGACGTACCACTTGAGGATCTCGGCCTCGGTGAGGCCCTCGCCCACGTCCGGCATCTTGAACTCGCGTACGGACGCTTCAGCTTCAGTCATCGTCGTCACGACCCTCTCCTCAGTACGCCAGAGCGCGGTCGACGGCGTCGAGCACCCGGTCCAGGCTCGGCAGGTACTCCTCCTCCAGGCGGGCCGGCGGGTACGGGGCGTGATAGCCGCCGACCCTCAGTACCGGGGCCTCCAGGTGGTAGAAGCAGCGCTCCGTGATGCGGGCCGCGATCTCGGCGCCGGAGCCGAAGAACACCGGCGCCTCGTGGACCACGACCAGGTGGCGGGTCTTCTCGACCGAGGTCTGGATCGCGTCGAAGTCCAGCGGGGACACCGAGCGCAGATCGAGGATCTCCAGCGACCTGCCCTCCTCGGCGGCCGCGTCGGCGACCTCCTGGCAGAGCTTCACCATCGGGCCGTAGGCGGCGAGGGTCAGGTCCGTGCCCTCGCGGACCACGCGGGCCCTGTGCAGGGGGCCGGGGATCGCCTCCGTGTTGACGTCGCCCTTGTCCCAATAGCGCCGCTTCGGCTCGAAGAAGATCACCGGGTCGTCGCTCTGGATGGCCTGCTGCATCATCCAGTAGGCGTCCGACGAGTTCGACGGGCTGACGATCTTCAGGCCGGGGACGTGGGCGAACAGGGCCTCGGGGGACTCCGAGTGGTGTTCGACCGCGCCGATGCCGCCGCCGTAGGGGATGCGTACGACGACCGGCATCTTCACCTTGCCCAGGGAGCGGGCGTGCATCTTGGCGAGCTGGGTGACGATCTGGTCGTAGGCCGGGAAGACGAAGCCGTCGAACTGGATCTCCACGACCGGGCGGTAGCCGCGGAGGGCCAGGCCGATGGCGGTGCCCACGATCCCGGATTCGGCGAGCGGGGTGTCGACCACCCTGCGCTCGCCGAAGTCCTTCTGGAGGCCGTCGGTGACGCGGAAGACGCCGCCGAGCTTGCCGACGTCCTCGCCCATGATGAGGACCTTGGGGTCGGACTCCAGGGCGGCACGCAGCGATTCGTTGATCGCCTTGGCCAGCGGCAGGTTCTTGAACGTCGTGGTCTCCGCCATGTCACTTACCCCCCTCTTCGTCCGCGAACGACGCCTGGTAGGCGGCGAACTGGGCCCTCTCCTCGTCGACGAGCGCGTGCCCGTCCGCGTACACGTGCTCGAAGAGTGCGAACCGGTCCGGGTCCGGCATGGCACGGACCGCTTCGCGCACTCGTCTGCCCAACGCCTCGCTCTCCGTCTCGAGTTCCGCGAAAAATCCCTCATTCGCGTGGTTTGCGGCCTCGAGATACCGGTGCAGGCGCAGGATCGGGTCCTTCGCCTCCCAGGCCTCGCGCTCCTCGTCGGCGCGGTACTTGGTCGGGTCGTCGGAGGTGGTGTGCGCGCCCATGCGGTAGGTGTACGCCTCGACGAGCGTCGGGCCCTCGCCGTTGCGGGCCCGCTCCAGCGCCCACTTGGTGACCGCGAGGCAGGCCAGCACGTCGTTGCCGTCGACGCGGACGCCCGGGAAGCCGTAGCCCTGTGCGCGCTGGTAGAGCGGGACGCGGGTCTGCTTCTCGGTGGGCTCGGAGATCGCCCACTGGTTGTTCTGGCAGAAGAACACGACCGGGGCGTTGTACACCGCCGAGAAGGTGAACGATTCGGCGACGTCGCCCTGGCTGGAGGCGCCGTCCCCGAAGTACGCGACGACGGCGCTGTCGGCGCCGTCCATGGTCACGCCCATCGCGTAGCCCGTTGCGTGCAGCGTCTGCGAGCCGATGACGATCGTGTACAGGTGGAAGTTGTTGGTGTTCGGGTCCCAGCCGCCGTGGTTGACGCCCCGGAACATGCCGAGCAGGTTGGTCGGGTCGACCCCGCGGCACCAGGCGACGCCGTGCTCGCGGTAGGTCGGGAAGACGTAGTCGTCCTCGCGGGTGGCCCGCCCGGAGCCGATCTGGGCCGCCTCCTGGCCGAGCAGCGAGGCCCACAGGCCCAGCTCGCCCTGGCGCTGGAGGGCGGTGGCCTCGGCGTCGAAGCGGCGGGTGAGCACCATGTCGCGGTACAGGCCGCGGAGCTCTTCGGGGGTGATGCCGGCGACGTACTTGTCGTACGGGGCGGTCTTCGCGTTCTTGACTCGCTTGCCCTCGGGCGTCAGCAGCTGGACGAGGTCCGGGTCGGCGCCCTTGGCCTTGCTTCCGGCGCTGCGTCGCGGCTTGCGCGGGGCAGTGCTCTCCACGGTCACGTGTGCTCCTCCGTCGGTCCGGCTCCCCGGGTTCGCCGGGTGCCAGTGCGGCTCACCTGCGCCCCACGGACGCACAGGGTGGGTGCGGTTCGTCGGGAGCAGGCGTGACAGGTGCCCCGGCGAGCGCCCTGCAACAGGCACGTTACCCAGTGCTCCACAACTCTGTGAAACCCCTCCTGACCTGCGATTTTGCTTGGATTTCCAAGTAAATCGGCAAAGTCGGGAACAAGTCCTGGTCACAGCCTTGCAGGGGGCCGGAACAACGGCACGTTATCCCGCTCACCTCGGGCACGGGAAGGGGCCGTATGTGAGACTTACCGCGTGTCTGGAGACGGAAAAATCAGCGTATTTCTCCTTGACGACCATGAAGTGGTCCGTCGGGGCGTCCACGAGCTGCTCTCCGTGGAGGACGACCTGGAGGTCGTCGGCGAGGCCGGTACGGCGGCCGACGCGCTGGTGCGGATCCCGGCGGTGCGCCCCGATGTCGCGATCCTGGACGTACGGCTCCCGGACGGCAGCGGGGTCGAGGTGTGCCGGGAGATCCGCGCCCGGGACGAGTCCGTGAAGTGCCTGATGCTGACCTCCTACGCGGACGACGAGGCCCTCTTCGACGCGATCATGGCAGGTGCCTCCGGGTACGTCCTGAAGGCCATCCGGGGCACCGAACTGCTGAGTGCCGTACGGGATGTCGCGGCCGGGAAGTCGCTGCTGGACCCGGTGGCGACCGCCCGGGTGCTGGAGCGGCTGCGCAACGGCGGCACCAAGCCGGACGACAAGATCGACGGGCTCACCGACCAGGAGCGCCGGATCCTCGACCTGATCGGGGAGGGGCTCACCAACCGGGCGATCGGCGAGCGGCTGCACCTCGCGGAGAAGACCATCAAGAACTACGTTTCCAGTTTGCTTTCCAAACTCGGCATGGAGCGGCGGTCGCAGGCGGCTGCCTATGTGGCACGCAGACAGGTCGAGCAGCAGCGGCATTAGGGACCAAAGACCCTCCTCCAGGAGGCCGCGGACGCCGACAGTGGTCGTATGCCCGAGGACGCACAGCTCGCCGTCGACCTGCTCGCCCGCACCGACCACGGCAGGGTGGCCACCACCCTGCGGGCGCTGCCCTTCCTGGCCTTCGCCAGCCACATCGTGCAGGACGGCCGGCTGCTGCTGCGCATGCCCCGGAGCCACGGCTACCACCACGCGTGCGTGGGCAGCGTCGTCGCCTACGGGGCCGACAACCTGGGCTCGGCCGGCCCGGGCGAGGGCCTGTGGTCCGCGCAGGTCGTGGGCGCGTGCGAGACGTACGAGCCGACGGCCGACCAGGTCGAACGTTTCGGCGCCGCTCCGGAGACGGTGGACGGGGAGTCGTACGAGCCGGTCTATCTGTGCGTCGAGCCGCGACTGGGGACCGTGCACTCCACGGACGGCGGCCTCGAAAGGCGCTTCGGGCGCACCCTGTGACCGAAAGCGACCATCGACGACCGAGCGGTGACTTTCTGTGACAAACCGCAGCTCACAGGCGCGTCCCGTGCCCTAGCATCGGCCGCGTGCCGCCCTTACGTGTACCACCCCCCGTGCCCCACGCGCCCCCGCTGGGCGCCCTCCTCCGCCAGTACGCCGCCGGGTCCGCCGTCACCTGCGAACCCGTCGAACAGGGCCTGCTGAACCGCGGCTACCGGCTCCGCACGACCCGCGGACGCTACTTCCTCAAGCACCACTTCGACCCCGAGACCGCGGACCCGGCGGCGATCGCCCGCCAGCACACCGCGACCCGGCGGCTGGCCGACCTCGGCGTCCCCGTGGCACCCCCGCTCCCGGCCCGTGACGGCCGTACGGTCGCCGTCGTGGGCGGTCACGCCTACGCCCTGCACCCCTGGATCGACGGCAGGCACCGCCACGGCGGCCAGTTGACCACCGCCCAGTGCGGGCGCCTCGGCGCGCTGCTGGGGGTCGTCCACGCGAGCCTGGAGCGGGTCATGCCGGGGCGGCGCGAGGAGTGCGCGCCGGGGGCCGACCCCGCCGACACCTTCGCCCTCATCGACGACCTGCTCGGGCACGTCCGCCGGCACCGGCCCGCCGACGCCTTCGACGAACTGGCCCGCCACCGGCTGCTGGAGCGGCGCGAGCTGCTGGAGCGGCACGCGGACCGACGGCCGCCGCGCGGGGCCCTCGTGGCGTGGGTGCACGGCGACTTCCACCCGTTCAACCTGCTCTACAAGGGCGACGCCCCCGCCGCGATCGTCGACTGGGACCGGCTCGGCGTCCAGCCCCGCGCCGAGGAGGCCGTACGCGCCGCCGCGATCTTCTTCGTACGGCCCGACGGGACCCTGGACCTGCCGAAGGTGCGGGCGTACGCGCACGCGTACCGGCGTTCGGCGCGCGCCACGCCCTCCGAACTCGCCGCCGCCGTGCACCGGGTGTGGTGGGAGCGGCTCAACGACTTCTGGATGCTGCGCTGGCACTACGAACGCGGCGACACCCGCGCGGACCCCCAGTTCCCGGCCGCCTCGGCGCTCGCCGTGTGGTGGACGCGGGAGTACGACGCGGTGTGCGAGGCGTTCGCGGACGCGCTCCCCAGGGGCACCGCCGAGGCTCCCTATGAGGGCACTGCTTGACGAGGCTCTCGACGGGGGCACCGCTTAAACGGCACGCGCGCGTGGACCCCCATTTCGAGAGCCCCTCTACAGGGGCCCTTTTTCAGGGGTGCACGCGCGCGTGAAGTGCTGTTCGGCCGGGCCCGGTCAGCCGCCGAGGGCACCGGCGACCGCGCCGCCGCCGTCGTCACCGCCGTCGCCACCGGTGTCGCCCGTGTCCGACGGGTCCGCCGACGTCGTCGCGGACGGGGTGCTCGAGGGCTGCCTGGTGACCGTCGGGGTCGGGGTGCTCGAAGGCTTCTCCGTGGCCGTCTCCGACTGGGTGTACGACGGCGTCGGCGACGGCGTGTACTGCGAACCGGAACTCGTGCCGCTGTCGTCGGTGTCGGTGTCCGTCGGCGAGGCGGTCGTGTCGTCGCTCGGCGACTCCGAGGTCGTGTCGTCGGTCGTGGTCTGCGAGGTGGTCGGCGACGGCGAGGTGCCCGAACCGCCGCTGCCGTTGCCGGTGTTGTTCAGCGCCAGCGCCACACCCGCCGCGATGGCGATCACCGCGAGCACGGCGAGGATCCACAGCTTGCCCCGGCCGCTGCCGTGGTTGCCGTGCCCCTCGAAGCCGCCGTCGTCGCCGTTGCCGTAACCGCCCGGCAGGATCGGCTGCGGGATCTGCGTCGTCCCGGAGGAGTCGCCCTGGGGCATCACGGTCGTACCGCCGAAGCCCCCCGGCGGGGTCTGCTGACCGTTGGCCACGGTCACCGGGCCGGTGTTCCAGGTGCCGGTGTGGCCGCCCTGGTCGTAGAGCATCTGGAGGCCGTACTGGACGAGCCCGCGCATCTCCTCGGCCGTCTGGAAACGGTCGTCCGGGTCCTTGGCCAGGGAGCGCATGACGAGGCCGTCGAGCTCCGGCGGGCAGACGCCGTTCGAGGTCTGGGACGGCGGGACCGGGATGTCCTGGACGTGCTGGTAGACCACCGACAGGGGCGTCTCGCCGGTGAACGGGGGCCGCAGCGCGAGGAGTTCGTAAAGGAGGCAGCCCGTCGCGTACAGGTCGGAGCGGTGGTCGACGGCCTTGCCGAGTGCCTGCTCCGGGGAGAGGTACTGGGGCGTGCCCATGACCATGCCGGTCTGCGTCATCGTCGTGGACGCCCCGTGCAGGGCGCGCGCGATGCCGAAGTCCATGACCTTGACCGCGCCGTTGTGCGTGATGATCACGTTCGCGGGCTTGATGTCGCGGTGCACGATGCCGTGCTGGTGCGAGTAGGCGAGCGCCTCCAGGACCCCGGAGACGATGATCAGGGCCTGCTCGGGACCGGGCGCCTCGGCGTTCAGGAGCAGGTCGCGGATCGTGCGGCCCTCGACGATCTCCATCACGATGTACGGGACCGAAAGGCCCGCCGAGTAGCCGCCCGTGGCCACCGCGTCCTCGCCGGAGTCGTACACGGCGACGATCGCGTGGTGGTTGAGCCCGGCCACCGACTGGGCCTCGCGCGTGAAGCGGGCCTTGGAGGTCGGGTCCTCGGCCAGGTCCGAGCGGAGCAGCTTGACCGCCACCGTGCGCCCGAGCCGTACGTCCTCGGCCGCGAAGACCTCGGCCATGCCGCCCCGACCCAGCCGGTGGGTCAGGCGGTAGCGGCCGTCGCCGACCAGTCCGCCGTTGCCCCACAGTTCCGGTGCGTCCGACATTCCGCCGCCAGCCGCCTCGGGGTCGGACGGGCCCTGAGCGTGCTGCTGTGCCATCAGTCCTCGCCGTCGTTTCTGCCCGCGGTGCGCGCGGTGTTGTCACGGTCTCCGTCGGCCACGCTACAGGCTCCGCGCAAGCCTCCGGTCCGGGATCAGTGCCGGAATCGTCCGGAGACGGACCGGTCATCAAATCGGTATCACGTGCCGTCGTGCAAATTCTGTGTACCGCCGGTACAGCACCTGTAACGCTTCCACGATTCTTCTTTCGCGTACGGTCACGGAACGGGCACCGCGCTTGACGTGTCAGTGCCCTCCGGCAGACTTGGCCGGGAATGGCACCTTCGATCACTGAGCCGGCGCCGATGGGGGACACGGAAGATGAGCCAGGACGGCCCACAGGACCGCTATGCGGGGCGCGCGCTGGCAGGTGGCCGGTACCAACTGCGTGATCTGCTGGGCGAGGGCGGCATGGCCTCGGTGCACCTGGCGTACGACGCGGTGCTCGACCGCCAGGTCGCGATCAAGACACTGCACACCGAACTCGGCCGGGAACAGGCCTTCCGCGAGCGCTTCCGCCGCGAGGCCCAGGCCGTGGCCAAGCTCACCCACACCAACATCGTCTCGGTCTTCGACACCGGCGAGGACGCCCTCGACGGCACGACGATGCCGTACATCGTCATGGAGTACGTCGAGGGCCGCCCGCTCGGCTCCGTGCTCGACGAGGACGTACGGCAGGTGGGCGCGATGCCCGCCGACAAGGCGCTGCGGATCACCGCGGACGTGCTGGCCGCCCTCGACATCAGTCACGAGATGGGCCTGGTGCACCGGGACATCAAGCCGGGCAACGTGATGATGACCAAGCGCGGCGTCGTCAAGGTCATGGACTTCGGCATCGCCCGCGCCATGCAGTCCGGGGTCACGTCGATGACGCAGACCGGCATGGTCGTCGGCACGCCGCAGTACCTCTCGCCGGAGCAGGCGCTCGGCCGCGGCGTGGACGCGCGCAGCGACCTGTACTCGGTCGGCATCATGCTGTTCCAACTGGTCACCGGGCGGCTGCCGTTCGACGCGGACTCGCCGCTGGCCATCGCGTACGCGCATGTGCAGGAGGAGCCGGTCGCGCCCTCCTCGATCAACCGTTCCCTGCCGCCGGCCGTGGACGCGCTCGTCGCCCGCGCGCTGAAGAAGAACCCGAACGAGCGCTTCCCCAGCGCCGAGGCCATGCGCGACGAGTGTCTGCGGGTCGCGAACTCACTGCACGCGGCGGCCCCGAGCATCGTCCCGGGCACACCCGCGCAGAGCGGCGCCGGCGTCGGCTCCGCGGTCTTCCCGCCGGTCGACCAGTCGGCCCAGGCACCCGGCGGCCCCGTACAGACGCCGTACCAGCAGGGTCCCTACGGCGGCACACCCGCGCCCGCACCTGCCTACGGCTATCCGCAGCAGGCCGGCTATCAGACGCCGGCCTCGGTCGGGTTCGGGCAGCAGGGCATCGCGACCCCGCCGCCGTACAACCTGGCGCCCCAGCCCGGCGGGGGCGGCGGCAGGAGCAACAGACCGGTGATCATCGGCTCGGCCGTCGTCGCCGTCCTCGCGATCGGCGCCCTGATCGTCGCCCTGTCGCTGAACAGCGGCGGCGATGACGACGCGAAGGGCAGCGACAGCAGCGCCGGTACGAGCACCTCGGCGACCGCGGTCGAGGGCCACCGCGACGGCGACACATCCAAGACCGTCGAGACGACCGCGTGCACGGAGCCGGAGGAGTCGTACAACGACCCCAGCAAGATCCAGATCCCGGACTTCCAGTTCAAGTACATCGACTCGGTCAAGGCCTGTCTCCAGGCCGCGGGCTGGAAGGTGAAGGTCAAGGCCCAGGACGAGAACACCTACGGCCAGGGCACGGTCATGGAACAGTTCCCGGCGGCCGGCACGGACGTGGACCCCAAGGACATGCCCCAGATCCAGCTGGGTGTGTCGACGGGCAACCCGTCCTGACCAGGTGATCCCGTCCTGACCCCTCGTTCCCGTCCTGACCCCGTGATGTGGAAGGGCCCGGCAGCGCGTGCTGCCGGGCCCTTTGGGCAGGTGAGGGGGGTTACAGGTACGGGCCGCTCACACGCCCGGCGCCCGGCTGCCCCTCCTCGGCACCGTCGCCGACACCCGGCGGCAGCGCCCGGCGCATCTGCTCCAACTGCGCCCGCGCGGCCATCTGCTGGGCGAACAGCGTGGTCTGGATCCCATGGAACAGCCCCTCCAGCCAGCCCACCAACTGGGCCTGCGAGATGCGCAGTTCCGCGTCGCTCGGCGTCACGTCGTCCGTGAACGGCAGCGACAAACGCTCCAGCTCCTCCACCAGCTCGGGCGCCAGACCGTCCTCCAGCTCCTTCACGGAGCTGCGGTGGATCTCCTTGAGCCGGGCCCGGCTGGCTTCGTCGAGGGGAGCCGCACGCACCTCCTCCAGAAGCTGCTTGATCATGCTGCCGATCCGCATGACCTTGGCCGGCTGTTCCACCATCTCCGTCACCGGGATCTCGCGGGAGTCCTCGTCCCCGGTGCCACCGAGCGCCATCCCGTCCTGTCCCACGACCAGGATCTGAGGCTTCTCCGGTGACCTTTCGTTCCTCGGCATCTCCATGCCGCCATTCTCTCGCACTCGTCCATCTCACCACCGTGGTGCCCCCCTCGAAGGGTGATCCACCGTCTCCGCATGGCCGAACCCGGAGTGCCGGAGCGCCCACCCGATGTGACGCTGATTCCGTCGATCTTGCCGCCTCGGCTTCGGGAGGGGGTCACGGACGTGACTCCATGGCTGCGCACAACGGGACTGCTGCTGGTGCTGGGCACGGGAGCGGTCGTGGGCCCCTACGGGGGTGCCCTGGCGTACGGCGGGGAGGTGAGCGGAGGTTCGGGGATGGTCGCCGTCCGGAGTGACGGGGCTACGGCCGCCCCCGCGTCCGATCCCAGCTCCCACCCCGCCCCCAGCGCGCGCCCCGGTCCCGGCTCCGACACCGGCCGTCTCCCCGCGCAGGGGCAGCCCCGTCCGCATCCCCCGGCT